>NZ_VHKL01000001.1:300000-600000 GCF_007474605.1 Rhodoligotrophos appendicifer
TGCGATTCCGGCTGCTTGTTCCGCCGTCTTCACGCCAAAACCCACAGCGACCGGCAAATGGGTATGAGCCCTGATGCGGTCAAGGGCCGTGCGGACTGACGTCGCATCCGCCGAGCGTGCCCCCGTGATGCCAGTGATGGAGACGTAATAGACAAAGCCGCTGGTATTGGTCAGAACCGCCGGCAACCGGGCATCATCGGTCGTCGGTGTGGCGAGGCGTACGAAGATGAGTCCCTTGGTCAGCGCCGGGATGCAGAGCTCGTCGTCCTCCTCCGGCGGCAGATCGACCACGATGAGCCCATCGACTCCGACGTCAAGCGCATCCGAGAGGAACCGGTCGACGCCATAGCTGTAGATGGGATTGAAATACCCCATGAGAACGATGGGCGTGGAATTATCGCTGGCCCGAAAGCTGCGCACCATGTCCAGGGTCTTGACCATGGTTTGGCCAGCGGCCAGGGCACGAAGGGAACCGGCCTGGATGGTTGGACCGTCCGCCATGGGATCTGTGAACGGCATGCCCAGCTCGATCACATCGGAACCGGCGGCGGGCAGGCCCTGAAGGATGGCGCAGGAGGTCGTATAATCGGGATCGCCGGCTGTCACAAACGTGACCAGCCCGGCCCGGCCCTCCAGCTTGAGAGCTGCGAACTTCGTATCGATCCGGGTCTCTCGTGATGACGTCATGGTCTCACATCTCCACGCCGAGATGTTCTGCGACAGCAAACACGTCCTTATCGCCCCGACCGCTCATGTTCATGATCAGGATCTGGTCGCGCTCCATGGTTGGCGCGATCTTCTCGACCAGCGCCAGCGCATGCGCGCATTCCAACGCTGGGATGATCCCTTCCAGCTTGGTACAGAGCTGAAACGAGGCTAGTGCCTCCTGGTCGGTGATCGGCACATAGTCCACCCGGCCGACATCCTTCAGCCAGGAATGCTCCGGCCCGATTCCGGGATAATCTAGGCCCGCGGAAATCGAATGCGCTTCGGTGATCTGACCGTCGGCGTCCTGCAGCAAATAGGTCCGGTTGCCGTGCAGAACGCCCGGGCGACCGCCGCTGATCGACGCTGCGTGCTCATGGGTATCGATGCCCTTGCCGCCGGCCTCGACGCCATAGATCTTGATGTTGCGATCATCCAGGAAGGGATGAAAGAGTCCGATCGCATTGGAGCCTCCGCCGACTGCGGCGACCAGTGCATCCGGCAGCCTGCCCTCGACTTCGAGGATCTGCTCGCGCGTCTCGTTCCCGATGATCGACTGGAAATCGCGCACCATGACCGGATAGGGATGCGGACCCGCCGCGGTGCCGATGATGTAGAAGGTATCTTCCACATTGGTGACCCAGTCGCGCAGGGCCTCGTTCATGGCGTCCTTCAGCGTGTTGGAGCCTGAGGTCACGGGCCGGACTTCGGCTCCCAGGAGCTTCATCCGAAAGACGTTCGGTCTCTGCCGCGCGACGTCGGTTGCTCCCATATAGACGACGCAGGGAAGACCAAACCGAGCACAGACCGTTGCCACCGCTACGCCGTGCTGACCTGCACCGGTCTCCGCGATGATCCGTGTCTTGCCCATGCGCCGAGCCAGCAGGATCTGCCCCAGGCAATTGTTGATCTTATGCGAGCCGGTGTGATTGAGCTCTTCCCGCTTGAAATAGATCTTGGCACCGCCGAGGTGCTCGGTAAGGCGCTCGGCGAAGTAAAGTGGGCTGGGCCGACCGGTGTAGGTCTTGTTCAACCCGTCGAGCTCCGCCTTGAAGTTCGGGTCGACCTTGGCCGCCAGATAAGCCGCCTCGAGCTCAAGGATCAGCGGCATCAGGGTCTCGGCGACGAACCGTCCGCCGTGATTGCCGAAGTGACCGCGCTCATCCGGTCCTGCTCGAAACGTATTCGCGATCGGTGCACTGTTATTCATTCGGGCTTAAACTGACCTGCTGCCGGAAAAGGGGAAGAGCCTGGTTCTTAGCCCGTGGCCCGCGCCGCCTCAATAAAATTCCTGATCAGGCGCGGGTCTTTACGTCCCGGCCCCGTTTCCACTCCAGATGAGACATCCACCATCGGAGCCGAAGTGATCCTTATCGCTTCCGCCACATTCTCCGGCGTGAGCCCCCCGGAAAGCATGAATGGTGCCCCCTCCCCACGCGAAGCCAGGAGCGACCAGTCGAAAGCAACACCATTGCCGCCGGGAAGAGCCCCTGCTTCATCCTGAGGTGGGCGCGCATCGAACAGGATCAAGCGTGCGACATCGCCATAAAGTGCCGAATTGGCGATGTCGGAGGCGTCTCTCACCGTGATCGCTTTGATGATGGGCACATTGAAATGGGCCGCAATCTGCGCCACGCGGTCTGGGCTTTCCTGCCCATGCAGCTGCAGATAGTCCGGATTGGTCGCCGTGACGATCATATCCAGCGTCTGATCGTCGGCATCCACCGTGAGCGCGACTTTCGCAGCGCGGCCGTCCACACGCTCAGCCAGTTCCCTGGCCATCGCGTAGGAGACGTTCCGAGGGCTGCGTTCGAAGAAAACCAAGCCGATCAGGTCTGCCGATGACTCAAGAGCAGCATCGAGAGCCGCAGTCTCGTTGATCCCGCAAATCTTGACCTTAACGACCATGGACCAGCTCTTGCGCCGAGTCGATCTCGGCCTTTATCAAACGGGCGGCCGCTAGAGGATCATCGGAGCCGGTGATAGGCCGGCCGATGACCAGAATATGGGCTCCTGCCCGCAACGTGTCCTCCGGCGTCGCGATACGCTTTTGATCCGCGACCGCGGAAGTCAATGGTCTGATCCCCGGCACCACCGTCATGAAGTGCTTGCCGAAGCCCGCCCGCATGGCTGCAACTTCTCGCGGACTGCAGACGACGCCGTCCAGCCCACAGCCAGCGACCACGGCCGCGAGCCCGAGTGCATGGGTTTGCGTATCCGCCCCGTCCCGCATGTCGAAACCGATGGTCTCCAGGTCGCCACTGTCCAGGCTGGTGAGAATGGTGACGGCGATGAGCTTGGGTCGCCGTGTCGCCTCGATCGTGGCAATCACCTCGCGCGCCGCCATCAGCATCGCTTCCCCGCCCGCCGCATGAACGTTCACGATGGCAGGAAGGGGCTCAAGCTTCATCAATGAGCGGAGACCGCCAGCGACGGTGTTGGGAATATCGTGGAGCTTCAGGTCCAGAAAAATGGGTGTGCCGCAAGCTGCGACCTTTTCGTAGCCTGAAGCGCCATGGGCATAAAAAAACTCGAGGCCCAGCTTGAGGAAGCCGACGGCTCCTTTGAGCGTCCGCGCGAGGGCGACCGCTCGATCGAGGTCAGATGTGTCGATGGCGACGCAGATGGGATTCGGAAAAGGGCTCATGCTCTTTCGGCTTGTTCAACAGATGGGCCGCTTATAGCAGAGGTGAAGAGCGGCCGCGATCCCTTAGCCGCCGCACCCACACCAGAGCACAGGCCGCGCCTTGCCGTCGACCACGGCGGTGATATCCCAACCGTCGCCATAGTCGAAAAAGCTGAAGACCACCAGTTCGTACGGTCCTCGGCCATCGACATCAACAATGGCGACGACACGGTTCTGCAGCAGGGAGGGGGGTTCTTCCGGCGGTGTGGCGACGACCTCGCTATGAACCGGAATGATTGTTTCTCCCTGCTTTAGCAGCAGCACGGAGTAGTTTCCCTGCGCGATCTCATCCTTGCCGATAAGGGAGGCATTGATGATCAAATCGTCCTGGCCATCCCGGTCCAGGTCGACGCTGAGGATCTGCTGAAACGATAATTCGGCTGCGGGCAGGCCCGCTTGCTTGAGATAGTCGGCAAGGATCTGGCGGACCTGGTCGTCGGGCTCGCGTGTGGTAACCTTCGCCGGCAGCAGCTTCTCGACATCTGCTGTCGCACCGGAGACAGCGACCGCAAATTTCCCGGGCTGCCCCTCCTCCAAAGCAAGTTCCACGGTATAGCTCGCATCGCAGTCGCCAGCGTCGTTGAGCACCGGCTGGCCGAGCGCGGCCACCTCTCTCAAAGGCCCTGTGAGATCGACCAATGTATAGATCTGATTAATGGCGAGCTTCGGAACGATCTGCGAAGCGTCTCCAAACAGGCCCTTTTCGCTGCCGCCTATGAAGCAGGTATCGGCATCGGAAGTGACACCCATCAACCCGATGGGCTGTGCCAACGCCCCTGCGGGTAGCAGGCAGAGCGAAATGGCGAGCGCGGTTCGGCGGATCCGAAGCAGTGCCCCTGCCTTGAACTTCGTCTCGAATATGTCCGCTCTTGAAGTCACAATGGCTGCAGAGGCGCCGGCGCTGTCAGGGCAGTTTCCCGTGGGACGTCGCGCTCTGATTGAAGACGGCGGACCTCGTGGCGCCTATGACGGGCTTCCCGCCTCCATTTTCCCTGGGACAGCCATGCTGATGCGCCACCGATCAGCATGCCCAGGATGATGGTCGCCACGAGAAGGGCGTAAAGCGGCATCTCGAACGCGAGCCAAGGATTGGCCACATCGAAGGGATCGAGGGAAAATACCACCAGACCCCTGTTTGCCACCACCACCACGATGACGATCAGGGCAACGGGGACACCCAGGATCCAGGAGAGGACGCGCTTCAAGATCAGCACTCCGTGAGTTGCCGGACAAGTAGACGAACAGCCGCTCAACACACAGAGAGCGGCCGCGGCAGTCGACAGAGAGTATCAGATGAGATCTGCTGGAAACACCCCAGATGGCAACTTCCCGAAGCAAAAACGCAATCTTGTGACCGTCGTCCACCACAGGGTGAACGATGACGACAGGACTACTCGCCCTCGGTGTTCAGGCGATCACGGAGATCCTTGCCGGTCTTGAAATAGGGAACTCGTTTGGCTCCCACGCTGACGGGCGTCCCGGTGCGAGGGTTGCGTGCCGTGCGCGCCTGGCGCTCCTTGATGGAGAAGGCACCGAAGCCGCGAAGCTCCACCCTGTCCCCACGTGCCAGCGCGTCACGAATCTCGTTCAAGATCGTATTGATGATCCGCTCGACATCGCGTTGGTAGAGATGCGGATTCTGCTGAGCTATGTGAAGAATGAGCTCAGACTTGATCATCCCTCCCTCACCGTTGGCCGACATTATTTCGCTCTTCGTTCGTAGGCCCAGCACAAATATTTTATTGAGGGTGCCAAATGGATATCAGCCCGTCAAGGCTAAGTCTTTCTGCGCGAAGAGTTTTTTGCAGTGTGCCAAAAAAGTCACCGCCGCCGAGGGCGCTGAACAAGGCCGCCAGTGCTTTGCTCCCGAGGCCGATCTGGCTTGAATCGGGAACCTCGTAATTGACGATCTCGAGCTTGCTGTCGATGCCTTTGGCCGTCCGCAACCAGTTGAGCGCCTGATCTTCACCGCCGAGTTCATCGACCAGTCCGACATCCACCGCCTGGCGCCCGGAAAACACTCGGCCGTCAGCGAGCTGCCGAACATCGTCGAGCGCGAGCTGCCGCCGCTCGGCGACAAGTCCGATGAACCAATTGAAGCTGTCATCGACCAGCGCCTGGGTCACCCGCCGAACGTCTTCGCGCAAGGGCGTAAAGGGCGAAGGCTCGGCCTTGAGAGCTCCGCTCTTGATTTCATTCATGGTGATGCCGAGCTTGCCCAACAGTTCGGTGAGTTGCGGCCACTGAAGAATGACGCCGATCGAGCCGGTTGTCGTATTTCCCAGGGCCACGATGTGATCGCCGGCGATGGACGCGATATAGCCGCCCGATGCAGCGACCGTCCCCATTGCCGTGACAACGGGCTTCTTCTCCGCGAGCTCGCGGATGGAATGATACAGAAGCTCGGAGCCGGCCGTCGTGCCCCCGGGACTGTTGACCTCGATGATGACGGCTTTGACCCGCTTGGCCTTGCGAAGGTCCTCGAAGAGCTTCTCATAGCCGTCCGTATCGGCGATGACGCCCGAGACCCGCACCCGCGCAATGTGGTCTGTGAGCTTCCCGATCTCCGCGGTTCCCGCAAGCGAGAACGCGCCGACCACGCACACTGCGAGGACGGCGAGCACCGCGAAGATCCGCCAGAATGACAGCCGCCGCTTGAGGCGGCGGCGGTCTGCCAGGATGTCGGCGTCAACGATCATGGCACTGCATCCAATTCTGGAGGCTTAAGTGAACGAATGAAAAGTCCTCAGGACTTTTCACCCTCTTCCTCTTCGTCATCACCGGCCTGCTGCTTAGCCTTGTGCAGGGCAGCACCCAGGATATCACCAAGCGACGCTCCGGAGTCACTGGAGCCGTACTGTGCGACGGCAGCCTTCTCCTCGGCAATCTCGAGCGCCTTGATCGAAACCGCGATACGGCGGCTGGCTTTCTCGAAATTGGTGATGCGAGCATCGACCTTGTCGCCGACGGCGAACCGCTCAGGCCGCTGCTCCGAACGATCCCGCGAGAGATCGGCGCGACGCACGAAGGTTGTGAGATCCGTATCCGCGATCTTCACATCGATGCCGCCTTCTTTCACCGCGATAACCTCGCAGGTGACGACGTCGCCCTTCTTCATGCCCTTGGCCGAAGACGCTTCCATCGGATCGGACTGCAACTGCTTGAAGCCGAGGCTGATGCGCTCTTTCTCGACATCCACGTCGAGAACGGTCGCCCGGACGATCTCGCCCTTCTTGTAATCCTGGATCGCCTCTTCGCCGGTACGGTTCCAGTCCATGTCGGAAAGGTGGACCATGCCGTCGACATCCCCATCGAGACCGATGAACAGTCCGAACTCGGTGATGTTCTTGATCTCTCCCTCGACCACGCTGCCGACCGGATATTTGTCGGCGAACGAATCCCAAGGATTGGACAGAGCCTGCTTGAGGCCCAGCGAGATCCGGCGCTTGTTGGGGTCGACCTCGAGAACCACGACCTCGACTTCCTGGCTTGTCGACAGGATTTTGCCGGGATGCACGTTCTTCTTGGTCCAGCTCATCTCGGAGACGTGGACCAGACCCTCGACACCTTCTTCCAGCTCCACGAAGGCGCCGTAATCAGTGATATTGGTAACGGTTCCGGTCACCTTCATACCCATCGGATACTTGGCGTCGACACCCTCCCAGGGATCCTTCTCCAGCTGCTTCATGCCGAGGCTGATGCGCTGGGTGTCCGGATTGATCTTGATGATCTGGACTTTGACGGTCTGTCCGACCGACAGGACGTCCGCCGGATGGTTGACGCGCTTCCAGGAGATGTCGGTGACGTGCAGCAGGCCGTCGATGCCGCCGAGATCGACGAACGCACCGTAATCGGTGATGTTCTTGACCAGGCCTTCGACCACCTGACCTTCTGTCAGGCTCTGGACCAGCTCCGAACGCTGCTCGGCGCGGGTCTCTTCCAAGACGGCGCGGCGCGAAACGACGATATTGCCGCGACGCTTGTCCATTTTGAGGATCTGGAACGGCTGCGGCACGTTGAGGAGAGGTCCGACATCGCGGATCGGGCGGATGTCCACCTGGCTGCCCGGGAGGAACGCAACGGCGCCGCCGAGGTCGACGGTGAAACCACCCTTCACGCGACCGAAAATATTGCCTTCAACACGCTCATTGGTTTCGAAGGACTTCTCGAGGCGCACCCAGGCTTCCTCGCGGCGAGCCTTCTCGCGCGACAGGACGGCCTCGCCCATGGCGTTCTCGACCCGCTCAAGATAGACCTCGACCTCGTCGCCGACATTGAGGACGTCTTCTCTGCCATTGGTCAGAAATTCGCGAAGAGGGACGCGGCCCTCCGTCTTGAGGCCCACATCGATGACCGCGAAATCATTCTCGATCGCCACGATCGTCCCTTTGACGACGCTGCCTTCAGCGAAGTCAGAAGTTCCGAAGCTCTCGGCCAGCAGGGCCTCGAAATCCGCCCGCGTCGGGTTGAGCGAGCTTGAAGTCACGTCAGTCATACAGCCTCTTTCCAAAGCAATAAGCGTTTGCCCGCGGGCTAAAACCGCAGGACATCCCGACCCAGATGCACAGGGGGACGGGCGTTGATATCACATCCTGTTCCGAATGCCCTTTACGCCAGGAGCAAAGCGGTCTTGGACAAGCTAAAAGGCGCGCCGGCAAATTACCCCCGCGCACCTTGTCATTCTCTTTGCCGGTCGATGATCTCGACGGCTTGTCTGAACGCCGTCTCTATATCCAATTCCGTGGTATCGAGCAAGACCGCGTCCGCCGCCTGGCGCAGAGGAGCGATCGGTCGCGCGCGGTCGCGGGCGTCACGCTCCATGAGCGCGGCCTTCACCGTCTCTTCATTGATGGGCTCTCCACTCCGGGCAAGCTCCAGATAGCGACGGTGCGCCCGCACCTCGATCGAGGCGGTCACGAACAGCTTTGCCCGCGCATCGGGACAGACCACGGTTCCGATATCGCGGCCATCCAGCACCGCGCCCGGCTCCTGGGCAGCAAATCGTCTCTGAAAATCGAGCACGGCCTCGCGCACGCCGGGCATCGCTGCCACGACCGAGGCTGCCTCCCCCGTGGCAGCAGTTCGAAGCTCCGGATCCTCCAAGAGGCTGTCGTCGATCGCCGCTGCCGTCGCCGATGCGACGGCTTCGTCCCCCAGATCGGCACCCCCGCGGCGCATCTGCAGGGCGACTGCTCGATAGAGCGAGCCGGTATCCAGATAGGCGAAGCCGTAATGAGCCGCGAGGCGCCGGGCAAGCGTACCCTTTCCCGAGGCGGCAGGCCCGTCCACCGCGATGATCATGCCGTCGCCAGCTCGCCGATATCGGCGCCCAGCCCCGTCATCAGGGAAACAAACGTCGGGAAGCTTGTCGCGATCATCCGTCCGTCATCGACCGTCACCGGCTCCCGCGAAACGAGGCCCAGCACCAGGAACGCCATTGCGATCCGATGATCCATATGGGTTTCCACCGTTCCGCCGCCCCGCGGTACGCCACCCTCGACGACGAGCCAATTCTCTCCGCTCTCATGCGCGATCCCATTGACGCCAAGCCCCGCGACGATGGCTGCCAACCGGTCGCTCTCCTTCACCTTGAGCTCGTCGAGACCCAGCATTTCCGTACGACCCTCCGCACAAGCCGCAGCAACGGCCAGGACGGGGTACTCATCGATCATCGAGGCCGCCCGGTCCGCCGGCACCGTGACGCCCGTGAGCCGGCTCGACCTGACCCGGAGATCACCGACAGCCTCCCCGCCCGCGACCCGCTCGTTCAGAACGATGATATCCCCGCCCATCTCCTGGAGGGTCAGCAGCAGCCCTGTCCGGGTCGGGTTGAGCATGACGTTCTCGAGAACGATGTCCGAACCTTCGGTGATCAGCGCCGCTACCAACGGAAAAGCAGCAGAGCTCGGATCCGCGGGGACGGAAATCGGCTGCGGCGTGAGCTCATGATACCCCTCGATGGAGATCCTTCGGCCCACGCCCTCGTCCTGCACGTCGATCTTGGCGCCGAAAGCCGAGAGCATGCGCTCGGTATGGTCGCGCGTCTTGACCGGCTCGATCACCGATGTGACTCCCGGCGTGTTCAGTGCCGCCAGCAGAACGGCCGATTTGACCTGCGCGGATGCCACCGGCAGGCTGTAGATAATTGGGATGCCGCGTTTCGCTCCGGTCTCGGTGAGAGGCAGTCGCCCGCCCTCGGCCGCCGCAAACCGGGCACCCATCTGCTCAAGCGGCGCTATGACGCGCCCCATGGGACGTTTGCAGAGAGAGCCATCTCCCGTCAGCCTAGCCTCGATGGGGGTCGTCGCGATGAGGCCCATGCACAGTCGCACGCCGGTGCCGGAATTCCCGAAATCGATGCCCCCCGTTGGCGAGGAGAAGCCGCCGACGCCGACGCCATGAACATGCCAGTTTCCTTGGCCCTTTCGCTCCACCTGCGCGCCGAGCGCCCGCATCGCATCCGCAGTTCCGAGAACATCCCCCGCTTCCAGCAGCCCATCGATGATGGTTTCGCCGACAGTCAATGCGCCCAACATGAGCGACCGGTGCGATATCGACTTGTCGCCGGGAACGGAAATTCGTCCCGCGAGATTTGCCGATCTTGCCGCCCTCAGGGGAATTTTCGGGCCTTCCGACATAGTCATGCGATCCAATATGCTTGCCAACGGGCCGCGTCGTACCATATGGGGTGCGCCTCGTCATCTTCCGCCATTTGCTTTTGACAGCCGCCGAGGTGCATGGCATGGGGATGCGCAAATCCAGATTTATGCAAGGGTCAGATCCGTGGTCAAACCGGAACTAGGAACGAAACGCACGTGTCCCAACTGTTCGACGCGTTTCTATGATCTTGAGAAGGACCCTATCCACTGCCCGAAGTGCAGCTATTCCTTCGTGGCCGAATCATTGTTGCCATCGAAGATGGACCAGATGGTGCCGGTTGCGCCTGCTCCCAAGGTCGAGCCCAAGGTCGTCGATGACGAAGAGGAGTTCGAGGACGTCGAGCTCGTCAGCCTTGAGGACATCGAAGAGGACGTCAAGGACGATGATGAAGAGGACGTGCCCGCCATTGAGGACGTCGAGATCGGCGACGACGACGTAAAGCCGGACGACGACACCTTCCTTGAGGACGACGACGAGGAAGGCTCTGATGTGACGGGAATCATCGGCGTCAACGACGATGACGAGGAAACCTGATCCTCGCCAACTATTGCTTGATCTAAAAAGGGTGCCGGCCTAAGTAGGCGGCGCTGCATCGCCGGGGCGGTTCCCACACCGCCGCCACCAGAGAACCCGGCGCAGACGATGGGGCCGTAGCTCAGTTGGGAGAGCGCTTGAATGGCATTCAAGAGGTCAGGGGTTCGATTCCCCTCGGCTCCACCATCCACCCTCCAAGTCGCTGACATCGTTGGAAGACGAGAATTTCAGCGTCTTAGCACTCGCAGCTTGCACACAATCGTGACAGGATCAGGGTGCCGAAGCACCTGGTGGTCTCCCTGAGCAGGACCACGATCAAGGAAAGCCTCGGCACGTGTTCACTGCAGACCGCCAAGAGGAAGCCCAACCTCCCGCGCGTTTGGGATGCCGCAGGTGCCAGACCGACTGCCGTGATTAACTGCCAAGGCTCGTATGGCGCGCGAACCCTCGGATGGCGGCCTTTGGATTGAGCTTCGGGCCGCCATCAGCCGCCTTGGGCTGTCCCTTTCAAGCCGAACTCCGCCGTCACGGCCTTGGCAATGCCCTGGACATACTCGTCGAACAGCAGCTTGCCTTTCGCGGCGCTGGCGGTGGTGCTGGCGACCAGAGCGCCATCCTTGGGAAGGCTCGGCCAGTTTTCCCAGGTCATGGGGAAGACGTCATAGGGTGGGAAATCTGCAGGCGGATGGCTCGGGAGCCGGTCGGCATGAACCAGCTCCGGGTAGAGATGCATCATCAGCGAGGTCTCCATGACCCCGGCATGCTCCAGCGCCCAGGTCGGGAAGCCGTCGGGCCAGACGGCCTTTTCCGCATCAGGGCTGGTGAACTCGTAATACCCTATGCGCATGATCTTGATCTCGGTAATGCCGTCGCGCCGCAAGTCGCGGAGCGCGAGATCCACGCCCTCGGCGATCATCATGGTGTTCTCGTAATGGCCATCCATGAGAACGACGCGCCGGATGCCGTGTCGCGCCAGTTCGCAGATCACATCCTTGATCGTGCCGATCAAATTGGCTGCGTCCAGGCTAATCGTTCCCGGAATGTGGTTCCCGCCACCGGAGCGAACCTGAGACTTGTAACCGAAGACGATGGAGGGAGCGACGAGGGCGCCGATGCGCTCAGCAACTTTCTCTGCGATAGCAGTCGGAATGACCTCATCGCAACACATGGGCAGATGCGGGCCATGTTGCTCGTGAGAACCCACTGTCACGAAGACCACTGGATTTTCGTCTCGAACTTTCCGGTCATAGTCAGTCCAGCTCAATTCGGTCATGCGGACGGTCATTCTATTCTCCTGGGCCGGACCTGATTTGCAGAAGATGATTGCTCGCGCCTCGCGAGGAAAGAATAGTAAAATTCCGAAGTTATGTTTTGCTGCCTCACAAGTACAGTCGCGGTGGTGGAGCGCCCGCCGGACGAGAAAACGGCGACAGTCGATTATTTCTCTATTCCCGAAGTGACGTTCGAATGTTTCTTATTTAAGTCAAGCATTGCCAGTGGGAACGTGATGGGGAGGCGCGACTGAGCAGCGCCTGCTCAGTGGATCATGGACCTGAAAGGCAGCGTGATGCGGGAGGCCCTCCGACCAGGCGACGTGCCGCGGATTTACGGCGACGTTCCCCCGTTCATGGCTGTCGATTATGCTCCGGAGATCGAGACGGTCGATGCGGATGTGGCGATCATCGGAATGCCCTATGACGGCATCGCGACGTTCCGCGGCGGCGCAACCCGGCGTGGTCCGCAGGAGATTCGCAAGTTCTCGCTGCTCTTCGGCCGACACAATTTCGACTGGGACATCGACATCGTCGAGTTTCTGAAGATCGTCGATGTGGGCGATGTCGACGTGCTGCCCGGCAACAATGTCGAGAGCTATCGGCGCTTCGAGGCCAGGCTTGGCCAATTACTCGCCAAAGACATCATCCCCTTCAGCCTCGGCGGCGATCATGGCATCACCTATCCGGCGGTAAAAGCGGTCGCGTCCTGGCATCGCGCACCTATAGGTCTACTGGTCTTCGATACGCATCTCGACCTCAGCGAAGCCTTGGACGGAGACCGCCTCACCCGGGCATCCCCGATCCTCCGCATCTGCGAACTCGAGCAACTCGACCCGAGGCGGGTGGCGATCATCGGCGCGAGGGGCCCGCGCAATCTCCCCGAATGGACGCCTTTGTATAGGAAAATGGGGATTTCCGTCTTCCCGATGGAACAAATCGAGCAGGAGGGGATAGAGGCCGTGACAGAAAAGGCGAAAGCCGTTGCGACCGCAGGCGGAGCCAAGCTCTATATCAGCGTTGACATCGATAGTATCGATCCCGCCTTTGCGCCCGGTACGAACAGCCTCGAACCCGGTGGACTCACCTCGAGGGAAATCATCCGCGGGGTTCGAGTGGCTGGCCGGGACGGCTTTGTAGGCTTCGACGTCGTCGAGGTGTCGCCGGATTTCGACACGTCGAGTGGCACCACCAGCGTCCTGGCCGCACGTCTCGTGGCCGAGGCCCTATGCTGTCTCGCAGCCGAGCGCGCGGGTCGGAAGGATGCATGGCGAACCGCAAACCAGACCAACGCGGCGGGAGCCGGCAAATGATCCGCAATCCTTTACCGTGGCCCAATGGTGCGCGGTGCGCCGTCGCCGTGACCTTCGACATGGACGCCGACAGCCTTGTCCACATCCATGCGAAGGAGAAGGCTCCGAGCCGCGTCTCCACCACATCGATGCTCAGATATGGGCCGACCGTTGCCGTGCCCCGCATTCTGGAAACCTACCGGAAGTTGGGCATCCAGCAGACCTTCTTCGTGCCTGCCTGGTGCGCTGGCCAGTATCCCGAGGCAGTGGAGGCGATGATCGCGGACGGTCATGAGGTTGGCCTGCACAGCTATATTCACGAGAATTCCTACGATCTCAGCCGGGACGAGGAGCAGGACAGGCTTCGGCGAAGCATGGAAATTCTGGAGCGGGTGAGCGGCAGGCGTCCTGTTGGCTGGCGGGCGCCGATGTATTCCTTCTCGCAGTATTCCGGTGAGTTGCTGGCAGAGGAAGGCTTCCTTTACGACGCCTCTCTCATGGGCGACGACGTGCCCTACCTGATCTCGACGCCGAAGGGCCGACTCGTCGAATTGCCCGCGCATTGGGGGATGGACGATTACCCCCAATACGCTCACACCCCAGACTTGGACTACATGATGCCGGTGCGCTCGCCCAGCGAGGCCATCCGCAATTATATGGACGAATTCGAAGCGCATCATGCACATGGCGGCCTCTGGATCGCGGTGTGGCACCCGTTCCTGACCGGGCGACTCAGCCGCTGGCATCATCTCGAAAAGATGCTTTTCGATATCCAGGCGCGTGGCGACGTGTGGTTCGCCACCCTGGAACAGATAGCCGAGCATCTGCTCTCCGCCGAGCGCGCCGGGACCTACGTCCCCCGGGTGGACAAGGTGCCCTTCTATCACCAGCCAGTCGATCTCGAACCGGCCAAGACAGCATAAAGGCCGGAAACAGAAGTTTCAGTTCTAAGAGCAAAAGGGAGGATACGACATGAAGATGACGAGGCGTTCTTTTCTAGCGTCCACCGCAATCGGCGCCCTGGCCGTCATGGCACCGCAGGCTCTGCAAGCGGCGGAGTTCAAAGCAGCGATCGTGATGCCGGGCAACATCACCGACCAAGCCTGGAATCAGACTGGATTCGAGGCCATGAACGATGCCAAGGAGAAACTCGGGATCGAGACCGCATACAGTGAGAAGGTCCCGCAGCCCGATCAGCTTGAGGCTCTCTCGGACTACGCCCGGCGGGGTTACAATGTCGTCATCGGCCATGGCGGCGAATTCGTCGATGCGGTGGAGCGGGCCGCCCAACGGTTCCCCGATACCATGTTTGTGGTCACCAACGGTTTCGTATCTGGCAAGAACTACGCGTCGATCAGCTTCGACTTCAAGCATTTCGGCTATGTCATCGGCTTCCTGTCGGCCAAAATGTCGAAGACAGGCAAGTTTGGTTACATCACCGGGCAGAAGATTCAGGTCGCGACCGACCTCTTGGATGGTTATATCGCCGGCATCCATAGCGTGACGCCGGACGCCCCAGTCGCGGTCGCTTATACAAATGACTGGGATGATATCGCCAAAGGGAAGGAAGCCGCCCTCAACCAACTGAATCAAGGTATCGACGTTATCTTCCCTCTGCTCGACAACGCCCAGATCGGCGCATTGCAGGCCTGCCAGGAGAAGAAGGCTTGGGGCTTCGGTGTATGGCAGGATGTTTATGAAAACTGGAAAGATACGGTTCTCCAGTCCGCCGTGATGGATTTCCGCATCGCCATCGTGGACTTCCTCCGGCTCGCCAAGGAAGGTAAGGCCGAGGGCAAGGTCTACAAGTTCGACATTGGCACCGATGCCGGCCGCTTCGGAACCTATAACCCCGCGATTCCGAAAGAGATCGTCGAAGAAACAAACGCCCTGATCCAAAAGCTGAAGAATGGTGAGGTGAAGATCTGAAGTTGCCTTGGGGGACGGCCGCAGTCGGCCTTCCCCCTTCGCGCTGACAATGATCGGAGGCGTCATGAACGAACCACGTCCCGCCCCAGCGCCGCGTGACTTGGACCATCTCGTCGTCAGTAAGCTGAGCAAGAGCTTTGGTGCGCTGAAGGCAAATGACGACGTCACCATCCACGTCCGTCGGGGCACCGTGCACGCGATCCTGGGCGAAAATGGCGCCGGCAAGACAACGCTGATGAACATGCTCTACGGTTTGTTGCAACCGGACAGCGGCGAAATCCTGCTCGACGGCAAACCGGTTCGCATCGACAGCCCCCGCCATGCACTGGAGCTGGGCATCGGCATGGTCCACCAGCATTTCATGTTGGTGGATCCGCTGACCGTGACGGAGAACGTCATTCTCGGCCTGGAAGGACAAGGGCACCGCCTCGACCTGAAGTCGCACGAGAGGCGTCTTGCCGCGCTTTCTGACAGCTTTGGTTTCGAGATCGAACCCAGCCAAACGGTCTCACGGCTGCCGATCGGCATGCAGCAACGGGTTGAGATCCTGAAATCGCTGTATCGCGATGCAGATCTGCTGATCCTCGACGAGCCCACCAGCGTGCTCACGCCGGGAGAGGCAAGATCCTTTTTTGGTGTTCTGAGGAAGCTGAAGGAGGCGGGCAAGACCATTCTGTTCATCACGCACAAGCTGGAAGAAGTGATGGAATTGTCTGACCGCGTAACCGTTATGCGCGGCGGCCGGGTCACCGATGAGGTTGAGACGAAGGACACCAATGCCTCTGAACTGGCGAGGCTGATGGTCGGCCGCGACGTCATCTTTGATCTGGAGCGCCCCCAGGGCACTGCGGGACATGTGCTTTTTGATGTCCGGAATGTTCACGCCTACGGAGATCGCGGGAACGAAGCTCTTGCAGGCATCTCTTTCGAACTGCGCGCCGGCGAGATCCTGGGCTTCGCCGGAGTCGATGGCAACGGACAAGCGGAGCTTGCCGAAACCATCGCCGGGCTTCGATCTTATCATGAGGGCTCGATGCAACTCGACGGCGAGAACATCGCGCCCTATTCGGTCCGCGACAGGATGCACAAACTGCGGATCGGCTACGTCCCCGAGGATCGGCATAAGACCGGTCTGGTATTGGACCAAAGCGTCGCGGCCAACCTGATGCTGCGGTCCTACGACCGGCGCCCATTCGTCAAGCACGGCTATGTCCTCGACCGGACGGCAATCCGAGCCAATGCGGCGCGGCTCGTCGACAAGTTTCGTGTTCGAACGAGCTCCATCGAGCAGCATGTCCGCCGCCTTTCCGGGGGTAATCAGCAGAAGGTAATTCTGGCTCGTGAGATCGACGCGAATCCCAAGCTTTTGGTCGTGGCCCAGCCCTGCAAAGGCCTGGACGTCGGTGCCATCGAATTCGTCCAGAACACGCTGATCGAGCAGCGCAACAAGGGCGTGGGGATCATCTACATCTCGACGGAGCTGGAGCACATCCTGGCGGTGTGCGACCGGATCGCGGTGATGTTCAAGGGTCGGATCATGGGAATCCTTCAACCGAATGAAGTCACGTCCGAGCGCATCGGCAAGATGATGGCGGGAATCACGGAGGCGGCAGCGTGACATTGGAACTCCTCCGCTGGGCCTATCGCCTTAAGAGCGTCTGGGCGGTGCTGATCGCCCTCGCTTTCGGCGCAGGTCTGATTCTGGTGACCGGCCATGATCCGCTCACCGCATATAAGGAATTGTTCAGCGGCGCCTTCCTGGATTACTGGGGATTTTCGGCCACCTTGGTGAAATTGTGCCCCCTGCTCCTGGCCGGGCTGGCGGTAGCCTTGCCGCTGCGTGTGGGCCTCTTCAACATCGGTGCGGAAGGGCAGATCTACATGGGTGGGCTGTTCGCGACGCTCGTCGCCCTCTATGGACCCGAGCTGAACAGCGTGATCGGTATCCTGCTCTGTGCAGCGGGTGGCATGGTAGGGGGTGCCCTGTGGGCGGCGATCCCCGCGCTGCTGAAGGCCTACCGCGACCTCAACGAGGTCATCGTGACTCTGCTCCTGAATTACGTCGCCATCAACATCGTGAGCTATGCCGTGTCGGGGCCGTTGATGGCAGAAAACGCACCTTATCCCTACTCAGCCGAGATCCGGGAGGATCTGTGGCTTCCTTATGTGATGCCCAGCACAGATGCCCATGTGGGGGTCATTGTCGCCGTGGCGGCTGCAATCATCCTGTCGTTGACCATGCGGTACACCTCGATCGGTTATTCTCTCCAGACCGTCGGGGAGAACCCCCATGCGGCTCGCTATGCGGGCATGTCGGTCCGCCGGCATATCATGGCGTCCATGCTTGTCGGTGGCGGCCTCGCCGGGCTGGCCGGAACCTTCGAGGTGATGGGGCTCAAGCATCGGTTGTTCCACCTGTTCAGCGCCGGCTACGGGTATGATGGCATTGTCATCGCGTTCCTCGCGGGCACAAATGCCGTGGGCACGATCGTCGCTGCGACCTTCATGGCGGGCTTGGAGAGTGGCGCGAATATGATGCAGCGGGCGGTGGGGGTACCCGTCACCGTGGTCGAGGCCATCAAGGGGCTGGTCGTGATCTTCGTGGCCACGGGCTTGGCATTCAGCTTCCAGCGGAGCGGCTGGGCACGGACTCTGCAGCGTCGCCGCGACATGAACGCAGCCCTTCAGGGCATCAGGAAGGAGGCCTGAGTCATGCTGGATCTCTTCCCTGACATCATCTCAGTTGTGCAGTTCCTTTCCTCAGCGTTGCGCCTGTCTATGCCCCTCATCTTCGCGGCTCTCGCCGGTGTCCTCTCCGAGCGGTCGGGAGTCTTCAATGTGGGTCTGGAAGGCTTCATCCTGATGGGTGCGTTCGGCGCCGCACTGGGGACATTTCACACGGGATCACCTTTCATCGGCGTTCTCGTCGGCATGGCGCTGGGCCTGCTCCTGGCGCTGCCGATGGCGACCATGTCAATTTCTCTGGGCGTGAACCAGATCGTGGCGGGAGTAGCGATCAATCTGTTCGCTCTGGGAATCACGGCGTTCTTGGCACGCATCGCCATTGGGGCGAGTGCCAACACACAATTGCTGCCGGGCTTCCGGCCCATCGCCATCCCGATCCTGTCCGGCATTCCGGTGATTGGTCCGGTCCTGTTCAACCAGGACCTTCTCGTCTATGCGATGTATCTGCTGGTGCCGATCCTTTATGTCCTGATCTACCGGACGCCCCTCGGGCTGAGCATCCGCGCAGTGGGTCATAATCCACGAGCCTGTGACACCGCGGGCGTGCCGGTGGTCTCCCTGCGATATGGGTGTGTCCTGGTCAGCGGCGCGCTCGCTGCCATGGGCGGGGTCTATCTCGTTCTGTCCCAGGTCTTCGTCTTCTCCGAGCATATGAGCGCTGGGAAAGGCTTTATCGCCCTGGCCGCGGTGATCCTGGGGCGCTGGAACCCGGTGGGCGCTCTGCTCGCGTGTCTGCTGTTCGGAATCTTCGACGCCTTTCAGCTCCGGCTGCAGTTTCAAAATCCGGAAGTGCCTTATCAGATCTTTTCGACGCTTCCCTATGTCGTGTCGATCATTGCCTTGGTTCTGGTTGCCGGACGCAACGTCTCACCCCAAGCGGTCGGCAAGCACTACCACCGCGAGAGCCACTGAGATGAAGGCTGCAGTCGTCGAAGCTCCTGGCGGACTGGACAGCATCCAAATCCGTGAGGTGCAGGCACCGGAGGCCGGCCCGGGCGAGGTGCTGATCGACGTCGTGCGCGCCGCATGCAATTGGGGCGACATTCAGAAGCGCCAGGGCGTCTACCCAGATCCCATTCCCTATCCCTCGATCCTTGGCGGAGAGGTGAACGGAGTGGTGCGGTCACTGGGCCGCGGGGTCACCTCGCTGCGCCAGGGCCAGCCGGTGAGCGCCATCACCGGCAAGGCCATGCTGGGCGGCTTCGCGGAGATGGTTGCCGTGCCGGAGAAATATGTGCTGCCCTTGCCGCCGGATCTGGATGCACGACTGGCCGCTGCCTTTCCGGTGATTGCACTGACCGCCTATCATCTCCTCTACAGTGCCTACCGCTTGCGCCGGGGAGAAACGATCCTGATTCATGCGATCGGCGGGGGCGTCGGATTGGCATTGACGCAACTCGCATCGGCGGCCGGCGCCAAAATCATCGGAACTGTTGGGTCCCGCGCCAAAGCGCAGGCTGCCATAGATTTCGGAGCATGCCGAGTTGTCGCGCGAGACGAGGAAGATTTCGTCGAGGCGGCCATGGCAGAGACCGCCGGAAAGGGCGTCGACCTGGTGATCGATTCACTGGGCGGCGAAATCCTGCCGCGCAGTTTCGATGCGCTGCGCCCTTATGGTCGGGTGATCAATATCGGCGAGGCAGCAGGCGAACCGCATTTCGACATTCGCAAGAAAGTTTACGAGCGGTCGACCTCGCTGGCGGGGTTCGAACTTCTGCACGCGGTTCCGGGTTCACGACGATGGCGGCTGGGAGTGCGCCGAGTTATGGACGCTCTCGCATCGGGAACCCTCACCATCCCAATAGCCGCAGAATTTCCTTTCTCCCAGATCCACCAGGCACAGGCTTTCCTCGAAAGCCGGAATGCTGTGGGCAAGGTTTTGGTCACAGTCAACCCATAGGAAAAAGCATGGCCGCCCCAGTGCCGGTGACGATCGATCCCGGAGGACTGACACTGTCCATGTTGAGGAGCGTGAGCCGAGAACCAGTGCGGGTCACGATCTCCGCCTCCGCCCGTGAGAACATCGTCAGATCTCATGGCCACCTACGGCGGGCGATGGACAGCGGCGATCTGATCTATGGCGTCAATACCGGTTTCGGCCCACTGTCGAAGCAAGCGATTCCGGTCCGAGACCTTGCTGAGCTGCAGCGCCGGCTGATCCTCTCCAATGCTGCCGGCGTGGGCGAACCTCTAGCGCCGGGGATCGTCCGGCGGATTGTCTTGCTGAAGCTGGCGACGCTCGCACGTGGGGCGTCCGGCGTGAGTCCTGACCTGGCAGATGCGCTGGCCGCGCTTCTAAACAGAAACGTCATTCCCATCATTCCTGAAAAGGGCTCCGTGGGTGCATCGGGCGATCTTGCGCCCCTGGCCCATGTGGGCGCCTGCCTGATCGGCGCCGGCGAAGCCTTTCATGACGGAAAGAGAAAGCCGGCCGCCCAGGCGCTTTCGGATGCGGGGTTGCAGCCCTATGCCTTGCAGCCGAAGGAGGGCCTGGCGCTGGTGAATGGAACTCAGGTCTCCACTGCGCTGGCGGTGGAGGGACTGTTCCTGATCGAAGACTTGTTCTCAGCGGCGCTGACGATCGGCGCCCTGAGCGTAGATGCGGGAAGTGGCACAGTTCATGCCTTCGATCGGAGACTGCAGGACCTTCGGGGCCAGCATGGTCAGAAGATCGTTGCAAGCCACCTGCGGCGGACTCTTGAAGGAAGCGGGCTGCAGGCGAACCGGCCCATCGTCAGGGTCCAAGATCCCTATTGCCTCCGCTGTCAACCCCAGGTCATGGGGGCGGTTTTGGATCAGGTGCTGCATGCCAGGACGATTCTTGCACGGGAGTTGAACGCCGTATCGGACAACCCATTATTCGACCCTGAGAGCGGCGATATCCTTTATGGAGGCAATTTCCATGCCCAGCCGATCGGTCTCGTCGCGGATATTCTGGCTCTTGCATTGGCAGAGATCGGGTCAATGTCCGAAAGGCGCACCGCCTTCCTGGTGGATGAGAAGATGAGTGGCCTGCCCGCGTTTCTCGTCGAGGCTGGAGGACTGAATTCCGGCTTCATGGTCGCGCAGGTAACGGCCGCGGCACTGGCCAGCGAGAACAAATCCCTGGCTCATCCAAACAGCATCGACAGCCTCCCCACAGCCGCCAACCAAGAAGATTATGTCAGCATGGCCACCCATGCCGCCCGCCGCCTGATCCCCATGGCCGACAATGCCGCCTCGATCCTGGCCATCGAGTTCTTGTCGGCGGCTCAGGGCCTGGACCTCCGGCGCCCTCTGCGGTCCAGTTCAGCGCTGGAGGCGTTCGTCGCGGAACTGCGACAGGCGGTTCCGACATGGCTCGATGATCGTTACTTTGCTCCCGACATCGAGGCCGCGCGAGCCCTCGTTAGGGGCAGCCTCGCTGCAGACCAGTCTTTCCTGCCCGCTTAGGCCTCCTGACGGAACCACCTGCTCTCGCATTGAGCCGGACAAACCACCTCAATCGGCTCTCGTTATTGCAGGGAGCAGTTTGCTTCGCCTTTCGCTTAGGCTAAACATTAAACGATCAGGATTCATTTCGCTTTTGTCGAAAGTAAGCCGATGCCGCTGACTCGTGTCCCGCAACTGGCGCCCTCGGACATCAAACTTCTCCGCCTCTTCGTGAAGGTCGTGGAGAATGGTGGCTTTTCTGGTGCTCAGGCGGAGCTGAACGTCAGCGCTTCAACGATCAGCACCCAGATGGCGACATTGGAATCCCGGCTAGGGATACGCCTCTGTGATCGAGGCCGCATCGGCTTCAAACTCACCGACAAGGGTCAACGCATCTACACAGCAGCCCTGCGCCTCGAGGAGGCGATCGATGGTATTCGCACGGATATTGGCGAGCTGCGCGGGACCCTTGTGGGTGAATTACATGTGGGGGTGGTCGATACGACGACGACGAACCAGGACTGCCACCTCCACGACGCGATCAGGCTTTTTACCGAGCGGGACAATTCCGTCCACATCACGATGCATGTGGCTGAGCCGGCCACCATAGAGAAACGGCTGCTCGAGGGAAGGCTGCATCTGGGCATCTCCGCCTTCTACCACCACGTGCCCGGTCTGCATTACGAGCATTTGTTCAGGGAGAAACACATACTCTACTGCGGCCGTCGCCACCGCCTTTTCGACCTGCCGGCGTCCGAGGTGACGACCGAGGACGTGAAGGAGGCGGATTTCGTCGCCCGCGGCTATATGATCCATCGTCAGGTGACGTCGATGACAGGGCTGAAGGTCGCGGCTACGGCCTATGACATGGAAGCCACGCTCTTTTTGATCCGGTCCGGCACCTTCATCGGCTTTCTCCCTTGTCATTTCGCCAGGGCCTGGATCGAAAAAGGCGAGTTGAAGCCGCTTCTCGAAAAAGAATTCGCCTTTCACTCCAGCTTTGAATTCGCGGTTCGCAAGGGACTTGCCGATCTGCGTGTCCTGACCGCATTCATCGAGGATTTGCGAAAGGCTCATCGTGTTGCCCCGCAATTGATCAATGCCTAGAGGACCGACGTACTTGCCAGCGGCTCAACGCTTCTGACAACAGAGAACGTTAGTTTGCAATCTGCATATTCAACAGTCGGGACCGAGGTGAAATTCTGCTTCCAGTCCGACCGCAGCCACTCGTGCTGCGTCGACGCGCCGGCCGATGACGGAGAAGTGGATGCAGGTTCAGCAGATCGGAGTGCGCACCGAATGGGGCGTGGTTAAGGAATGCATCTATGGCTGGGCCGAACAATTCGTCATCCCAAAGTTTCTGGCCGACTCCAAAGCGCGCGCCTATGGAGATTTCGAGCGCTTCTGGATCGCTAATCAAGGCCGCGCCGTCGCCGAGGCCGATCCGGACTATTTTGCCGCCTTCAAAAAGCAACTCGATGATGCTGTTGCGATTCTTCGCGGCCTTGGGATCAAGGTGCACCAACCGTTGCGTCTGAGCGAGGCCAACATGGCCTTTCCGCGCGGGGAGAACCACGGCTGTATGACCCCGTGGCTACGCGACCCCTTCGTGACAATCGGCAACAACGTCATCGAGCTCGCGCCGCGTTCGCTGTTCCACCGGCGTCAGCGCTTCTCCGTCCGCCACATCCTGGCCTCCACCATGGATCGAGGAGCCCGGTATTTTGCGCAGCCGGACGGCGGCGCCGATGACGACTCCGCCGGTCCTGGCTGGGGCTATCTGGAAGGGGGCGACATCTTCGTCCTCGGGTCCAAGATCCTGGTCGGTCACTCAGGCAATTGTTCCAATCCGGAAGGCGCCCGTTGGCTGCAGCATGCCATCGGCCCGGATTATGACGTGGAAATGGTCACACTCGACCCGCTGTTTCCGCATCTCGACTGCGTGCTCATGACTCCGCGCGAAGGTCTCGTAGTGGTGTGCATGGACGCTTTTCCCGAGGGTCTGCCCGCGCATCTGGCGAACTGGGACAGGATCGTCGTCGGCAAGGAGGCGGCAAAGCGGCATTTGGCCTGCAACAATCTCGTGCTGGACGAGCACACGGTGATGATGCCCTCCGAAGAGCCACATGATCGGGTCGCTGAAGAACTGAAGGCCCGGGGTTTCGAAGTCATCCGTACCCCCTATGAGGCGATCTACCGGGTCGGCGGCTCATTCCGCTGCGCCCATCAACCCCTTGTCCGGCTCTAAGGAACATCATGACGTTCGAGGTGAATGGCAGCCGATTGCTGCAGGATCTTAAGGATCTGGCGAAGATTGGTAATGTCGGCAAAGGCGGCAGTCGCTTGGCGCTGAGCGACGAGGACATGACCACGCGCCGGTGGCTGCGCGACCGGATGACGGAGGCGGGCTTGGTGACCTCGATCGACGGGATCGGCAACGTCTTCGGTTATACCCCGCGAGCGGATCGCCACCTGCTGGTGGGCTCTCACACGGACACGGTTCCCATGGGCGGCTGGCTCGATGGAGCGCTCGGCGTCATGTGTGCCCTGGAGATTGCGCGGGCCTTCATGGCGGCCGGGCAGCCTGGCGAGGTGGGTGTCGCCATCGTCTCCTTTGCCGACGAGGAGGGAACCCTCGCCTCACTCCTCGGAAGCCGTCTCTTCGCCGGCGCGATCCGCTTCGAGGATGTGGCGACGGCCACCGACCCCACTGGCAGGATCCTGGGGGAGGAGCGGAAACGGGTTGGGCTGGAAGGCGTGGAGATCGCGCGGATCGATCCCAAGCGCCATGTCGGCTATCTCGAAATCCATATCGAGCAGGGACCGGTGCTGGAGGCGGACGGCACGACCATCGGCATCGTCACCGACATCGTCGGCATCGGCCGGTGTCGGGTGACCTTCCACGGTCGCGCCGATCATGCCGGGACCACACCCATGAACGCGCGGGCCGACGCCGCACAGGCGCTTTACGGCTTCGCGACTGAATTCCGCAACTTCATGCGGCGAGAAGGCGGTGAGGGCAGCGTGTTCAACCTTGGCGGGGCGAGGATCGAGCCTGGCGCCTTCAACGTGGTCGCCGATCGGGCGGAGCTGCTTGTCGAATATCGCAATGCCTCGGACGCCGTCATTGACCGCATCGAGGAAGCGATCGCCACTCTGTCCCGGGAGGCCGCTCGCGATGCCGGCGTTTCCGTGACGATCGAGCCGGCGGGCCGCGAGTCGCCGGCTGCTATGTCGCCGTCCATGATCGAACAGCTCGCCCGTGCGGCGCAGCGCCTCCAGATCAGCGCCCGCACGATGGCGAGCGGTGCCGGACACGACGCTATGAGCCTCGCGTCTCTGGTGCCGAGCGGCATGCTGTTCATCCCCAGCATTGACGGTCGAAGCCATGCGCCGGAGGAGGACAGCAAGCCTGAAGACATAGTCGCCGGCCTGCGGGTTCTCGCCGAAGCGGTGTCGGGAGTGCTGGAAGACGCCACGAAACCTCAGCCGACGCTGAAGATCGTGCCCTGACGGCTGCCGTCGCAGGCGTGCTCGATCCGATCGAGGGCCCCGGATGCGGACCCGGTGCGAACGGCGCCCCGCATCCCTGTCTTGTAACAACCCCCAATCAGGAAGGAAACACCATGGCAAGACCGAAACTCAACCTGCCCTACACGGGCATCACATCGTTCGGCAAGTTCCCCATCCTCACCGATCTCTCGACTTTTGATGCCGACGTCGGAATACTGGGCATCCCCTTCGACATGACCACTCAATATCGGTCCGGTGCGAAGATGGGGCCGCGGGGGGTCCGAGATTCCTCCTCGATCTACTCCTTCGGCCTCGGAGGCTCCTATGACCCTGAGCGCGACGATGTCTATCTCGGCGAGCCGTGGCGCATCGTCGATTGCGGCGACGCGGACATGGTTCACGGCGATCTTCAGGCCTGTTTCGAGAATACCCGCGATGCCGTGAAGGAGATCTCCGACCGCGGCGGTATGGTGGTCGGCATCGGCGGCGATCATGCCGTCACGATCCCTATCCTGCAGGGATTGGCTGACCAGGGGCCCTTTGGCATCATTCAGATCGATGCGCATCTGGACTTCGTCGATCAGAAGGCTGGCCAGCGCTTCGGCCATGGCAGCCCCATGCGCCGCGCTTCTGAGATGGACCACGTGACCGGCATGGCCCAGCTGGGAATTCGCGGCATCGGTTCAAGCGGTCGGTCTGACTTCGATGCGGCCCGGGCCTATGGCAGCGTCATCATGAGCCCGAAGGAAATCCGCGCTGCGGGGATCGCTGAGACCCTGAGGCGCATCCCTCAATGCGACCAGTATTACGTGACAATCGACATCGACGGCATCGATCCGTCGATCGCCTGGGGCACCGGCACCCCATCCCCCGGAGGCCTCTATTATGATGAGGTCAATGCGCTGCTGGAAGGCATCGCGAAGAAGGGCAAGGTCATCGGCTTCGATCTTGTTGAAGTCGCGCCCTGCTATGACACCTCGGGCCTGACCGGGCAGGTTGCGGCACGGATCATCCTCGACCTGATCGGCTTTGCCCTGAAGGAGCGCGAGCGCGCCGGCGACCTGCCCAGGCGCTGATGCAAAACCGGCGGCCCGGATGGCCGGGCCGTCGCATCAGTCGACGATGAACACCTCTGCGCCTCTGCGTGATAGGACGCGATGGGCAGCGTCGCCATGATCGGATACGTGGAAGCTGGTCCCTGCCGGCAGAGAAAACGAACGCCCGTCCCGAAGCTCGACCACGATCTCCCCCGACAGCACAAAGAACACATGGCCTCGGTCGCACCAGTGGTCAGCGACGTAGTTCGGCGAGTAGTCCACTCGTCTCAGCCGCATATCGGCAACTGAAACCTCGCGAGACTGAGCCTCCCCCGTCTCCCCCGCGAGTTGAACGGCTGTGATCTCTGCCCATTGTGAAACCTCGAAAGGTGCCGCTGGCAACTTCATCCCGCATCTCCGTTCAATGGGCAGAAGTGCCTTCTGCTCCGCCTCTGCCTCTTTCTGTGCCTCTCCCCAGCCACATGTAGTGACTGGCTGCCGCGGCCCAGGACCGGTTTAGCCCGCTGCGGCGGCGTCCAGCGCCGCGATGTTGATTTTCTTCATCGTCATCATGGCCTCCATCGTCCGCTTCGCCTTCTCCCGATCGGCACCAGTCATCAGGTCCATCAGGCGCCTGGGCGTGATCTGCCAGGAGAAGCCCCAGCGATCCTTGCACCAGCCGCAATCGCTCTCGCTGCCACCGTTTTCAACGATTGCGTTCCAATAGCGGTCTGTTTCTTCTTGATCGTCCGTCAGCACCATGAAGCTGACCGCCTCGTTTGGACGGAATGCCGGGCCGCCATTCAAACCTAGGAACGGGCGGCCGAGCACAGTGAATTCCAACGTCAGTTCGTCGCCTTCCTGGCCTCCAGGATAGTCGGTTGCAGCCGACATGGTCTGGCCGACACGGCTGTCGGGAAATGTAGCCGCATAGAATTCTGCCGCCTTTCTTGCTTCTCCGTGGTCGAACCACACGCAGGTAACGAGTTTGGACATGTCATTTCTCTCCGATTCAGTTCGTTGGGCTCGTGCAGTGTGCCGCCTCTACGAAAGCTTGGCGGCATGCTTTCTTCTGTTGTCGCTCCGTGAGCGTCTTTCCGTTTAGACGAACGAACGACATCCTTCCCGACACGCACCGGAAAATATCGGCCCATCTGATCAGCAACAATGGACTCTCCGCCCGTGGACAGCGCTGCGATGGGACGCGCTTCCCGCCTCCCGCAGAAAGAAATGTTCTATCGGTCCATGAGAAATCATCATGGGGACCCCTACAGACTTTCGTTTGATCCCGGCAACGGCAGCCGGGCAGTCTCACCCTAGACACAAGGAGGGATGGCTCCGCCCATCAATCAAAAACAAGAAAAAGAGGCTTTTGGAGGAAGTGTGGGAGAAGAGAGTGCGAGCGTGGATGCCGCTCGGAGCAGCAGCACCGGCGCAAGTGATCCCTGTGTTTATTCTCCAGGCCAAGGAGGCCGATCTACGCTCGTCTGGATCGGCCGGAAGGTGGATCAACTTCTCGCCATGATCGCCTGGGCAGCCCTGCTGCTCATCATGGCGCTGCTGACGATCGACGTCGTCCTTCGCTATGCCTTCAATTCCCCGCTGACCTGGGCCTTCGACCTGATCTCGCTCTATTTGATGGCCTGCGTTTTCTTCTTCGGTCTCGCCGACACGCTCCGCCACAATGAGAACGTCGCAGTCGACATCCTCTACGGACGCCTCGGCGGACGCGCGAAGTCGCTGTGCGACGTCATCATTTATATCGCGGCTACCGTCTTTTTTGGCCTGATGTTCTACGTGACCTTGGTGGCGGCGGTCGAAAGCGCCGCCCAGGGTGAAGTCATGGCCGGATTGATCCCTTGGCCGATCTGGGCCGGCTATCTCTTGGCGCCGATTGGAACTCTGCCCGCTCTGGTCCTCAGCGGCGTTCGCCTCGGCGTGGCCATCTACGAGCTTGCCGCCGGACCGGCCGTGCCGCACACCGCCGCCCCCCACGAACCACCGATCCTGTGATCGAAGGCGACGATTTCCATGGCCCCTTTCATCATCCTCTCACTCTTTGCAGCGCTTGCCATCGGCATGCCCGTCGGCATCGCTCTGGCCACCATCGGCATGGGCGGAATCGCGCTCTCAGTCGGACCAGGCGCGATGATGGGAATCATCGAGACGATCCCACTCTCGGTCACGCACTCTTACGAGCTGATCACGATTCCGATGTTCATCCTGATGGCCGAGCTGATCGTCGTCAGCGGCGTTGCGGAACGGCTGTTCGAAGCCGTCTCCATTTGGGTTGGTCGCATCCGCGGCGGGTTGGCGGTCGCCACCGCCTTGGCTGGCGCGGGCTTCGGCGCGATCTCCGGCTCGAGCACGGCCGCCGCTGCAGCTTTGTCCTCAACCTCCATACCGGCGATGATGCGGGCGGGCTACGACCCGAAATTCAGCTGCGGCGTGGTCGCCGTCTCCGGCACCCTCGCCATGCTCATCCCGCCGAGCCTCGCTCTCGTCCTTTACGGCATCATCGCTGAAGTCAGCATCGCCCGCCTGCTCATTGCAGGCATCATCCCGGGCATCATCGTGACGCTGGCCATCATCTTGACCGTCCAGTTTCTGCTGTGGCGGGATCCCAGCCTGGCTCCGGCCTCCAACCCGCGGAGAATGGCGGACAAGATCCGAGCCATGGCCGAGATCTGGCCCATGCTCCTCCTGCTCTTCATGGTTACCGGCGTCATCTATCTCGGAATTGCGACCCCCACCGAGGCCTCTGGCCTGGGAGCGGCCGGCGCCCTCCTCATCACGGTGATGAAAGGCAAGCTGAACTGGTCCACCTTCTCCGACGCGATGTCGCGGACGCTGCGCGCCAGCTGCATGATTCTGCTGATCGTTGTTGGCGCGAAGATCTTCGGCGTCGTCCTGACCCTCACTCAGATCACTCAAACATTCGTGGCCACTGTCTCCGGCTGGGACACCTCGCCCTATGTTGTCCTCAGCATGATCATCTTGGTCTATCTGATCATGGGCTGCTTCATGGATCAGGTGGCGACGCTTATCCTGACCGTGCCGATCACCGTGCCGGTGATCTTGGCCCTGGGCTTCGATCCAGTGTGGTTTGGCGTCATCGTCGTCGTCACCGCCGAGATCGGTATGATCACGCCACCCCTCGGCCTCAATGCCTTTATCGTTTCGCGGTACGCCAAGCGGCCGCTGGGCGAGGTTTTCTCAGGCCTTTGGCCTCACATCATCGCCCACCTGATCGTCATTGCCGTGCTCGTCATCTTCCCCCAGCTGGTCATGTGGCTGCCTAACACGACCGCCAATTGAGCGGTCTCAACTCACGAAACAACGAACAAAATATACAGGAGGAAATTGATGAACATAAAAGCTCTTGCCCTAACATTACCCCTCATGCTCCCCGTCGGCATGGCCTCGGCCCAGGAGATGACCCTGAGATTGGCAGACTCCCTGCCAGCCAGCCATGTCATCACCCGGGCGGTTGGAAAGCCCTTCATGGACCGGGTGACCGAGCTCACCAATGGCCAGGTTAAGTTCGAGCACTACCCCGCTGAGCAGTTGGGCAAGGCGCGCGATATTTTGAGCGCCGTGCAGACCGGACTCACCGACATCGGCTATGTCATCCCGAGTTACGTCTCGGAGAAAATGCCTCTCAGCGCGGTTGCCGAGCTTCCAGGGGGTTATCCGAATGCCTGTGCCGGCTCGGCCGCCCTCAACGCCCTGACCAAGGAGGGCGGACTGCTCGACCAACGCGAATTCGCACCCAATAAGATCAAGGTGCTCGCCGCCGTCGTGCTGCCGCCCTATCAAGCGGCGTTCTCAGGCCGCGCGCCCGTAAAGACGCTCGCCGATGTGAAAGGGCTGAAGATCCGGTCGAATCCCGGCCCGATGGAGCTCAGCATCAAAGCCCTTGGCGGTGTTCCCGTGCGGATGACCCCGCCAGAAATCTTCGATTCTCTGTCGAAAGGCACCATCGACGGACTGTTGCTGCCCTATGCCAGCATCAAGTCCTACGGCCTTGATCAGGACGTCAAGACCGTCACACAAGGCGCGAATTTCGGGTCCGTCACCATCACCTATTCCATATCCGACAAGAAATGGAAGTCGCTGCCGGAGAATGTGCAGAAAGCCATGCTCCAGGCCGGGGAAGAGGTGTCAAAGAGCGGCTGTGCAATGTTCGATGAAGAAGAGGCGCGCCTCGCCGGCGAGTTCAAGGAGAAGGGCATGGTCCTTCTAGACTTTAACGCGATGGAGGGAGACGAACTGTCGGCGACTTTCGCGAAGCTCGGCGACGAATGGGCCGAGATCCTGGAGAAGCGCCGCATTCCCGCAAAGGAAGTCCTGGACGAGTTCCGTGAGCAGGTTGCGATCGCGGTCAAGGAAGAAGGCGGGAAAGCGGACTGAACGTTCGTGGATCGCACCGCGGGTCAGCCGGAGGCGGCCCGCGGTTTGAGACGACCAACACCTGTCTTGAACGTGTGCGCTCCAAGCCGCTTTGCTGGGGCCGACATAGGCTGAGAGTACGTTGACGAGAGGTCACCATCGCCTGTCCGATCCTCGACGTACTCTTGAGTCGTGCGCTGACCGCGGAGCCAGGCACTCGCTGAATTTTGCTCATCAACCGTTTCAGAAATCATCGTTGGCTTAGCCCCGCTGTGACCGCCCATTAATGGAGCGACAGCCGGTCCGAGCGGAGTTCCCCATGCCGGAAATTTACGTAACGCGTTCCGACGAGCTTCCCGAAGGGGGGCGAACCTTCATACGCAGCAATGGCCACGAAATCGGCGTGATCCGGGCCAATGGCGAGCTGCATGCTTTCCTGAACATCTGCCCCCATCAGGGCGGGCCGGTGTGCTCCGGCCTCATGGTCCATAAGGTCGAGGAGATCATCGCACCCGACAAGACCTATCAGGGCATGCGCTTCAACGAGGACGAGCTTCATCTTGTCTGTCCCTGGCACGGCTGGGAATTCGACATCCAGACGGGCCGCTGTGCGGGCGACGGCAAGCACGCCCTGCGCCGCTTCAAGACGATCGAACGCGATGAGGGCATCTATGTCGTCCTTTGACAATCTTGCCCGGGCCTCTGAGCCGGTCGACGAGACGACGGCAACCGCGGCGGAGATGAATGCCCTGGTCGCCCGGCTGCGTAGTCTGGTCGAGCGACAGGGCCCACTGGACCTTCCCGAAGACGCCTTGCGGGAATTGATGTGGACGCTGGTCGAAATCCATGGCGCCAAGTTCGATGCCGGTCAGCGGATCGACTGCGGACGCGCGCCCGAAGCCGTCAGCGCGACGGCGGTCCTGGTCACGGCCTCTGCCATGCTCAAGGCGTCCAACCTCGAAATCTTCGAGCTCGGCATGTGGCAATCCTGGTCGGGGACTCGATAGCTTAAGGACAGAAAGATGCTTTTCCGCTCAAGCACTCCAAACTTCGACATGAATATCGAAGGGTTTCACACCGGCGAACATCTTGCCAATGCGCGAGTCCAGGCAGATGCGCGCAAGCTGGACGACGTGCTGATCATCGATGTCGATTGCCACCATTACGAGACCGACAACTTCGCGGAGATCCTCGAATACATTGAGGATCCGGTCCTCAAGCAAATTGCGCTCAACACTTTTGCCTATAAGGGCCCGAGCGCGGTTTTGATGGACCAGCCGGGTTATCAGGATGTCGGCGGGAGGGTGACGCGCTATCTGGAGCGCAAGGGCGAGAAGATTCCCCTCACCGACCGTCCCCGTGAGGTCGAGCAGACCCTGCGCTGGATGAATGCCCTGAGTGTCGACTATGCCTGTCTGTTCCCGACGCCCATGCTGTTTCTGGGTCTTCACCCGCAAGCCGAGGTCGAAGTCGGCATGGCGAGGGCTTATAACCGCTGGATCACCGACAATATCCTGCCGTCAAACTCGCGCCTGCGCTCCATGCTCTACCTCCCGTTCAACGACCCTGAGGCCACTTATCAGATGGTCAAGGAATATGGCGGTAAGCCCGGCGTTATCGGCTTCATGGTCGTCTCCACGCGCTACAAGCCCGTTTATGACAATGCCTATATGAAGACCTATGCGTTGCTGGAGGAAATGGGGCTGCCTCTCTCCTTCCATGCCTCCTACCATTGGAACGACCAACTGGTCTCGCTGACCAACCGCTTCATCACCGCTCATGCCGTCGGGTTCACCTTTTTCAACGCGGTCCATTGCGCAAACTGGATCGTGAATGGCCTGCCGGAACGGTTTCCGAAGCTGAAGGTGATCTGGATCGAATCGGGCTTGGCCTGGATCCCCTGGCTGATGCAGCGCCTCGACAACGATTATCGGATGCGCACTTCCGAGGCGCCCGCGCTGAAAAAGCTGCCGAGCGAATACATGCGCGACATGTATTACACCACGCAGCCCATGGAGATGGTCAACAACCGGGAGGCCCTGGAACTGACCTTCAAGATGATCAATGCTGATACGCAGTTGCTCTATTCATCGGACTATCCCCATTGGGACATGGATCTTCCGAGCACGATCTGGGACCTGCCGTTCCTGACCGAGAAATCGAAGCGCAACATCCTGGGCCTGAACGCAAAGCGCATCTTCAACCTCGATGTGAGCGATCGCTTCCCGGATCACACGGAGCAAGGCTCGCCGGCCTTGGTCGATACCTTCACCCAGGAGGTCGTTCCAGCCGACTGATGCCTCGCGGTTCTACGCCTCGGCCCCCTGCAGTGCAGGGGTCACCTCCAGGCGCTCCAGCAACCACTCCCTGAACAGCTCGACCTTGCGCGACTTGTTGCTGTGGGCGGGTGTCACGAGGTGATAGCCGAAGGCGGACTGCGCGCGCACGGAGAACGGCTCCACGAGCCGGCCGCTGGCCAGATCTGGTCCGACGACGCCCGAGCGCCCGAGGATGATGCCCAGGCCATCGATCGCAGCATGGAGCGAGGTGATCAGGTAGTCGCAGGCGATCTCCGAACTGAACTGAAGATCCGGAGCACCCGCGGCCTCCAGCCAAAACGGCCATTCGTCGCGCAGGATCATCGATGCCGTCCGGATGATGGTATGCCCCGCCAGATCCGCAGGTTTATTGAGCTTCGGACCATTGGCGAGCACTCGCGGACTGCAGACCGGGAACACGTCCTCAGTACCGAGCTTGTCGGCCGTCACGCCGGCCCATTCTCCCGCCCCATGCCAGATCGCCACGTCGAACTCGTGATGCAGCGTGTTCTCGAAGAGCTGAATGGTTCTGAGCCGTAGCGCGATGGACGGATAACGCTGCCGGAAATCATGCAGTTGAGGCAGCAGCCGCTTGATCGCAAAGGTGCCCAGGCACTGTACGGTGAGCAGATTCTCCTCGTTCTGGTCCGCCGCGCGATCCGTGGCCGAGGCAATTTCAACGATCGCCGTCCGCACCGATCGCAGATAGGTCTCGGCTCCCGGCGTCAGCGCGATCGCATTGTTGTTGCGCACGAAGAGACGGGCTCCAAGCGTCTCTTCCAGATTCTTGATCTGGTGGCTGATGGCGGTAGGGGTGAGGTTCAACTCGACTGCCGCGCGCGTGAAGCTGAGATGGCGGGCGGCAGCTTCGAACGCCCTGAGGCTCATCATCGACGGCAAACGTGTACGCATCACGGATCGGCTGACCTTCCCCAGATTGGAACCATTTTAGTCAGTGAGACGCGTCAAATGCCCGTTGGTCAAGTCGCTTTGGCTTGATCGGCATAGACAGTCTCATAGGGCGTCCGTCATCGGGGGACCTGCATCCAGGGTAAAGTCATTCGCCTACCTGCTGTGGTACGATCTGGATCGAGCAGTTTCTGGCAATCTAAGGCTTATGCTCGCTGATCGGACGTCTGGCGCCTTCCCCATGGATCATCGTCAACCACGGGGATGCGTGGAAGGCGGTCATCAGCAGATACATGATGACCATTCCATGTGCCATCGACGCCTCCTCGATGGAACAGATCACCTGGGAAGAGCCACTGGGCAGCATCGCCGTGAGCAGGGCCATGACGGCGAAGGTCGGCGAAGCGGCGAGACCCAAGGCCTTCGCGGCACTGAGACGATTGGCCTTCCACCGGCGGGTCATCCCTCCTCCGCGCTGCAGGACCCGCAGGAGTTAATGGTCGAAGGCTCACCTTTCTGAGCGCGGAATGCGGCCTCTCCAACGTCCGACACCTCCACCCATTTTTGGTCGGGCTCAGCATCTGGAACATAGCGATCGTGCCAGTTCCACCACTTGTAGGCCGGTGTCTGAGGATAGCCTGCGGGGGAATCCTCCCATGCCTCCTGCCGGCCCAATGGCGTGATGTCGAGGTAATTCCAGGTGCCACCCATCTGCTCATCCCCGCGATTGTTGATGAAATAGGTGCGGAAGACGCGTGCGCCCTCCCGGAAGAACACGTTCGTCCCATGCCATTCGCCGACCCCGAAATCAGCATCGAAGCTGTCCGTGATGGTGAACCACGGCATCTCCCAGCGCATGCGCGCTTTCAACAGGGTGATGTCGGCCTGTGGAGCACGCGAGACGAAAACCAGTGTCGTGTCGCGGGCGTTCAAATGAGCAAGATGTGCAACCTGGTCGGCCACCATGGAGCAGCCGCGGCAAGCATGATCGGGCCAGCCGAACACCCCGGGCTCGAAGAACGCGCGATAGACGATAAGCTGGCGTCGGCCGGCGAAGAGATCGAGCAAGCTGACCTTTCCCGTCGGCCCCTCGAACACATACTCCTTATCCACCGCCATCCAAGGCATCCGCCGACGCTCCGCGGCCAGTGCGTCTCGTGCCAGTGTGTGGGCCTTTTCCTTTGTCAGCAGCGCCCTCCAGGCCTCCTCCCAGGATTGCGCAGCGACGACCGGTGGTCTCCACGGAGCAAGACGTCCGTCATCTCGTTCGCTTTCGGCTGTTATGGTCATGACGCTCGAAACCTCCTAACCTGTGCTGATCCGCTTTCTCCGAACCGATCCACACCGGCGGTTCGGAGGTCATTTCGGTCACGAGGTCTTTCTGGCACCCAAACTCGACTGGTGAGAGTGACAAGTGTGACGGGATTCCCATGGACTCGATGATCACGGCTGCGGGACGCGCCCTGGCAGCCGGCGATCCCATTGGCGCTTTGAAGCGAGTTGCTTTGCGCGATGATCCCTTTGCCCTTGCGCTCCGTGGCATCGCCATGGCGCAACTCGGTGAACTCGCACGCGCCAAATCCCTCCTGCGGGAGGCGGCGCGCGATTTTGGTCCGGAACAAGCTGTGCCCCGTGCCCGCTGCATCATCGCCGAGGCAGAGATCGCCCTCGCCTCGCGAGACCTGAGCTGGCCGCCAAAGGCACTGCTAGCCGCACGGAGGACGCTTGAGGCACATGGCGATCACGTCAACGTCGCCCACGCCCGCACCCTCCACAGCAGGCGTCTGCTGCTGATCGGACGCCTGGACGAGGCCGAGCAGTCCCTCGCCGATTTCGATGCAACACCGCTTCCACCGGCCTTGCGGGCAGCTCATGAGCTGGTCGTCGCCGGCATAGCGATGCGGCGCCTCCGGACAAAGACGGCGCGTGGGGCTCTCGCACGAGCTGAAAAAGCTGCCCGGCAAGCTGACATCACTGCGCTGATGACAGCGGTTCAGAGGGCGGCGCGCACGCTGGACACTCCTGCGGCGCGAATGATTGCGGGGGGCAAGGACAGGCTCATTTCGCTCGCTGAGGTTGAAGCATTGCTGGCCTCGGAGATGCTTGTCATAGATGCCTGCCGGCACCTCGTGCGCCAGGCGGGAAGGCACATTTCGCTCGCGACGCGTCCGGTCTTGTTCGCGCTTGCCCGCGCTCTCGGTGAGGCTTGGCCAAACGATGTATCGAGAAGCAGGCTCTTGGCTCTCGCCTTCAAAGCAAAGCATACCGACGAGTCTCATCGGGCGCGCCTGCGGGTCGACATCGGGCGGTTGCGCACGGAACTTCAAGACATGGCAGATGTCCGAGCCACGACGAAAGGCTTTGCCCTGGTCCCGCACCAGCCCTGTGAGGTCGGCGTTTTGGCGCCACCCTTCGAGGAGGGGCACGGCTCTTTGCTCGCAATGCTGTCAGATGGCGAGGCGTGGTCCAGCTCGTCCCTCGCGATCGCGCTCGGCACAAGTCCTCGGACCGTTCAGCGGGCGCTCGGCGAGCTTGCCAGGACCGGCAGGGTCCAATCTTTCGGCCGCGGCCGCGCGCAACGGTGGCTCACTCCGGCTCCTCCGGGTTTCCCGACAATCTTGTTACTCCCGGGCCCGCTGCCGAGTGACTAGAAGAGGGTCATGAAACGATCTGCAGCTGAAATCCTTCGTGAATACGGGCCATTCCCAGGCGCCGATCATGTGCATGGTGTCACCTACGATGGTCAGCACGTTTGGTTTGCATCCGGCGACAAACTGAACGCCTTCGACCCTGACGACGGGACGCCGCGGGCATCAATCGGCGTCGAGGCTCATGCGGGAACGGCGTTCGATGGTCAGTACCTCTTCCAGATCGCTGAGGATCGGATCCAGAAGATCGATCCGAAGACGGGGCACGTGCTGAAGACGATCCCAGCGCCTGGCGGCGGCGGTGACTCAGGGCTCGCGTGGGCGGAGGGCACCCTCTGGGTCGGGCAGTATCGTGACCGAAAGATCCACCAAGTCGACCCTCAGACCGGCGAGATTCTTCGCACTATCGACTCCGACCGCTTCGTCACGGGGGTAACCTGGGTCGACGGTGAACTCTGGCATGCCACCTGGGAAGGTGATGAAAGCGATTTGAGACGAATAGATCCGAAGACGGGCGAAGTGCTGGAAAGTCTCGAAATGCCCGTCGGTGCAGGAATATCGGGACTTGAAGCTGATTCCGGCGATCGTTTTTTCTGCGGAGGCGGAAATACCGGCAAGGTCAGGACCGTCCGCCGACCCAAGCGTGGCGCCTCGGCCGTCGAAGGCTCAAAATAGGCGATCCAGATCGGACTGAGCCGGCGGCTGAGTCCGATCCCCCTGCCCTAATGGATAGGATCCAGGACCACCACAGGGATCTCGCGCTCTGTCTTCGACTGATAATCAGAGTAAGGCGGCCAGAATTCCAGCGCCTTCTTCCAAAGTCTCTCGCGCTCCTCGCCCGTCGCCGTCCTGGCGCGAGCCTTGATCTTCTGAGTCCCGACCTGGATCTCCACATCCGGATCGACGAGGATATTGCGGTACCATCCGGGGTGTTCAGGAGCACCACCTTTGGACGCCACGACGAAGTAGCTGCCGCCTTCAGAACCGTAATACAGGGGGAACAGGAACTTCTCTCCAGATTTGCGGCCAGTGGTGGTCAGCAGCAGTGAGGGGACGATGATCTCGCCGCGCTCCGGGAGCGTCGCCTTATGCATATGCCCTTCGGTTCCCCCGCTTGCGAGATACCGCTCGGCATGCTCGACCATCCAGTCCGGCAGGTTCTTTGGGAGTTTGGCTTCAGTCATTTGCGCCCTCCTTGAAAGCTGTATGGAATATAGCGCGGAGTGGCTGATCGGCAATGCCCTGGCCGATCCGTCTCAGAGGAGTGACGAGGCGTCTGTTTGCACAAAGACGCGGACAAGGTGCCGTCAGCAGCCGTATTTTTGCGATGACACGTCCCCTGCGCTCTGCGATAAAGTCCGATGAGAGACGGGGGCGCCCACCGCAAGGCGGGCTGAGAAGAACCCTTCGAACCTGAACCAGATCATGCTGGCGGAGGGAGTCGCTCGGGATCGTTCCGCTCACAGCGTTTCACCCGCGCCCGCCCCCGCCGACGAGGGGGCCGATGGCCAGTCGCACGACATCGATGGATAGAGGCGCAACCCGGATGTGTCGGCAACGGGATCGGCCGTGATCTCCCAGTTCCGCGACATGGCCAGGACGACAGCCGTGCTCCTGGTCATCTGGCAGGGGGCAATCTGGCTATTCGCACCGCCGCGTTACATTTTCCCGTCACCGCTGGACGTGCTCGCCGCCTTTCAGCGTCAGCCGGAATTCCTCCTGAGCAACAGCCTCGTGACCCTCACCGAGATCCTGCTGGGTTTCGTCCTCGGCGTCTCCTTCGGCGCTCTCTCCGCCTTGGCAATGGCGGCATTTCCCAAGTTAGGCCGGCTGGTCTGGCCGGCGCTGCTTGTTCTTCAAGCTTTTCCGGTCTTCGTCATCGCCCCGCTTCTTGTCGTCTGGTTCGGCTTCGGCATCGCCTCAAAGGTGATCATGGCGATGATCATCATTTTCTTCCCGGTCACCTCGGCATTCGCCGATGGATTGCGCCGTACCGACCCCTATTTGATCGACGCGGCCGCTCTCACGACCGCCACGCATTGGCAGACGCTCCTTTATGTCCGTATGCCCCTCGCAATGCCCGGGCTCCTGTCCGGCCTCCGTGTGGCTGCCCCTCTTGCTCCCCTTGGCGCTGTCATCGGGGAATGGGTGGGGGCCTCATCGGGACTGGGCTTCGTCATGGTGCAGGCCAATGCCCGCATGCAGACCGACACGGTCTTCGCAGCCATGGCCGTGCTTGCCATTCTCAGCCTCGCATTGCGCCATCTCGTCGACCAGTTGGCGCCACGCCTCATTCCATGGGCGAACGATCAATGATCCCTCCACTGCATCCATCGAGGAACTATCGAATGAACAAACGCGCGTTCCTAGTCGCCTGCCTCATGCTCCCGCTTTTCCTCAGCGCTCCGACACAGGCGGCTGAGAAGCTCACCGTCCTTCTCGAATGGTTCGTCAATCCCGATCACGCACCTTTGGTCGTGGCCGACAGGCTGGGGCTGTTCAAGGCAGCAGGACTTGAGGTCGAATTGATCGCGCCCTCTGATCCCTCAGCCGTTCCGCGCCTGGTGGCTGCGGGCCAGGCCGACATCGGCATTCATTATCAGCCCAATCTCTATCTCGATAACCAAGCCGGCGTAGACCTCGTCCGCTTCGGTACTCTCGTTGAAACGCCGCTCAACAGCATTACGGTACTGGCCGACGGGCCGATCCGCAGCCTCGCCGATCTCAAGGGAAAATCCATCGGCTACTCGGTCTCGGGATTCGAGCAGACCCTGCTGGAGCAGATGCTGGCAAGCGGCGGCTTAAGCTTGGACGACGTCCAGCTGGTCAATGTCAACTTTGCTCTTACAGCGTCCCTGATCGGAGGGAAGGTCGACGCCACCATCGGCGGCTTCCGCAACTTCGAACTGACCCAAATGAAGCTGGAAGGCCATCAAGGCAAATCCTTCTACCCGGAGGACCATGGTGTGCCGGCCTATGACGAGTTGATCCTGGTCACCCGACCCGAGCTTGTGGCGGATAATCGGCTGCCGCGCTTTCTCGAGGCCTTGGAGAAGGGAGCGCTTTATCTGACCAATCATCCGGATGAGGCCTGGAAGCTCTTCATCGCTGCCTATCCTGCTCTCGACGATGCACTCAACAAGCAGGCTTGGGCCGATACGCTTCCACGCTTCGCCAAACGGCCGGCGGCGCTCGATCACAGTCGCTATAGGCGCTTCGCTGATTTTCTGGTCAAACGTGGGTTGCTGAAAAAGGCGCCGGAGCTGTCGGAGATTGCGGTGGAGTTACCCTAACACCAGCGGATGGTCTTGTGCCGGTGACCCCTGACGAAGGTCGCCACAATATTTATTGAACACTCGTACAGTTATCCTTATCCTCCTTTCGTTAGACCGGAGGAGGTTCGGATGGCGTCGTCAAATGAACCCAGTCAAGCGATTGAAACGAGGGACACGGTCTTCGTTCCCCTGAGCGATGGCACACGGATCGCGGCGACGATCTGGCTGCCGCAAACGGCCGAGATGGATCCCGTGCCGGCCGTGATCGAGATGATCCCCTACCGGCGCCGAAACGGAACGATCTTCCGCGACGCCAACATGCATCCTTATGTGGCAGCCCATGGCTTCGCCTGTATCCGCATCGATCTTCGGGGATCCGGCGAGTCCGATGGCCTGCTCCGCGACGAATATCTGCCGCAAGAACAGAACGACGCCTTGGAAATCATTGATTGGATCGCCTCCCAACCCTGGTGCTCCGGCCACGTCGGGATGACCGGAATTTCTTGGGGTGGCTTCAATTCACTGCAGGTCGCAGCCCATCGTCCAAAGCCTTTGAAGGCCATTCTCGCTCTGTGCTGCGCCGATGACCGCTATGCCGATGACGTTCACTACATGGGCGGCTGTCTTCTGACGGAGAACCCGCTCTGGTCTGCGGTCATGTACAGCTACAACGCACTGCCGCCCGATCCTCAGATCGTCGGCGAACGATGGCGCGAGATGTGGCGTGATCGGCTCGATGCCAATCGCCCCTGGCTGGAAACCTGGCTCAGCCACCAGCGTCGCGACGAGTATTGGAAGCAGGGATCGGTCTGCGAGGACTATAGTCGCATCCAATGCGCGGTCTATGCGATTGCCGGCTGGGACGACAGCTACTCGAACGCCGTCCCTCGCCTCTTGGCCAACCTGACCGGTCCGAAGAAGGGCCTCGTGGGACCCTGGTCACATGATTACCCCTATCAGGGTTCACCCGAGCCGGTGATCGATTATCTTGGCGAGGCCGTTCGCTGGTGGCGCCACTGGTTGTACGAAGAAGAGACCGGGATCATGGATGAGCCGACCTACCGGGTCTGGCTGATGGAGCCTCACGATCCGAAGCCGTATTACCTGGAGCATCCTGGCCGGTGGGTGGCCGAGCCGACTTGGCCATCACCGCGAACCATCCTCCGGAATTTCGCCCTGACCGATCATGACCGGCTGGCGGAGCACGGCATCGGAACGGGCAGCCGTCTCGTTTCGACTCCCCAGACGGCGGGGATAGAATCGGGGCGCTGGGGAGGGTATGGCGGTACATCGCCGGACATGGCCATCGATCAGCGCGCCGAAGACGGCATAGCCGCGTCCTTCACGTCTCCACCCCTGGACGATGATTTGGAGATCCTTGGTGCGGCCACTCTCGACATCGCCTTTACCAGCGAAACTCCCTGCGCGCAGCTCGCCGTGAGGCTGTGCAATGTCGCCCCCGACGGGACCTCCGCTCTGATAACCTATGGCGTTCTCAACCTCGCCCACGCCGATAACCACCAAACAATACGCGCTCTGGAGCCGGGGCACCGCTACACGGCACAGGTGAAGCTCAACGACATCGCCTATCGCATACCCGCTGGGCACCGGATCCGCGTCGCGGTGTCGACCACCTATTGGCCCGTCCTCTTTCCCCAGCCCTTTGCCGCGGCTGTTGACCTGCAACTCGACGGCTGCAAGCTCACCCTACCGCAGCGACCGTCTCGGCCGGAGGACCTGGAGCTCCGGGACCTGGGCACCTCGCGCCACGCGGCTCATGCCGTGACGACGGTCCTTCGCCCCGCCTATACTCGCCGCACGATTACCGAAGATGCGGGATCCGGCACGGTGACAATAGTCGTCGACAGCGATCACGGCGCGACGCGTCTCGACGACTATGCCATCACTCAGGAGTCCCGGCTCGTCGAGAGCTTCACAATCTGCCGCGACGATCCTCTTTCCGCAGAAGTCGTAGGTGATTACGCCATCGCCTATCGCAGCGGAGATGCCAATATCGAGATCCGCACGCGGACCCGGCTCACCGCTTCGGCTGAAGTTTTCCATATCGATTGCCGGCTGACGGCCTATGATGACGGCAGCCTCGTGCTGGATCGGACCGACCGCCGCTCGATCCCTCGAGACGGGATGTAGCGATGATCCGCTATGCGGCCAAACGCGTGCTCCTCGGGATCGTGATCCTCTTGTTCACGATGCTGGTCATGTATTCGGCCGTTTACGTCATCCCGGGGGATCCTGCCACCGTCGCTCTCGGCCCGCGGGCAACCCCGGCCATGCGCGCCGCCTTATGGGAGCGGATGGGGTTGGACCAACCACTCTACATCCAGATCGGCAGTTTTTTCGCGAGGGTTCTTCAAGGTGACCTCGGCCTGGATGTCGTCGGACGACGGGAAGTCTCCACCATCATCGCCGAGACGCTTCCCAACACCCTGATCTTGGCCATCGCTTCCCTTGGCTGGGCATTGATCCTCGGAATTCCCCTCGGCTGCCTGGCGGTTGTTTATCGCGGCAGTTTCATAGACCGGCTGACGGGGATCTTGTCCGTAAGCGTCATCGCCCTGCCCTCCTTCGTGGTGGCGCTCTGCTCCCTGCTGATCTTTGCCGTTCAGCTGCGGTGGTTACCCGCCATGGGCGCCGGCCGGGCTGGCGACATCGGAAGTCAGCTCCGCGCCCTGATCTTGCCAGCCTTTGCTGTCGGCCTCGGCTGGGTCGGCTATCTCGCACGCCTGGTGCGCGCGTCCATGCTCGAGGTCATGAGCGAGACTCATATCAGGACCGCGCGCGCATTCGGACTGAGCGAGAGCCGCATTATATTCAGTTACGCCCTGCCCATCGCCATTGTTCCCACGATCGCCCTCGTTGCAGTGGGGCTTGGAGGCATCTTGTCGAGCTCGGTCTTTGCCGAGATCGTCTTTTCCCGCCCGGGCATCGGCAGTCTGACATATAGCGCTGTTCTCACCCGGAATTACCCGGTCGTCATGGGCGCCGTCCTGGTCATGACCGCCATCTACGTTGCCATAACGATCGCTGCCGATCTGCTGATTGCCGGAATTGATCCAAGGGTCCGTGATGCCCTCAGATAACCTTGCGGAAAATCTTACGGTGCCTCCCGAACGCTTGGCCGTGGCCTCTGTTTCTCCAGCCCGGCCCCGGCCTCGTCAAGCACAACTCCTGCATCGTCTCATCAGGGACCCTGTCGGCGCTTTTGCCCTCGGCATTGTCGCAACGATCCTCCTGATTGCCATTTTCGCGCCGCTCATCGCGCCCCATGACCCGCTGAAGATCAATGTCCTCCACAAACTCGCCAGCCCCAGCTGGTCGCACTGGCTGGGAACGGACAGCCTGGGTCGCGATACTCTCTCTCGCGTGATCTATGGCACCCGCGTGGCGGTATCCGTAGCCATGATTTCCATGGTGATCGCGGCCTCGATTGGCTTGGTACTCGGTATGCTGGCGGGCTATGGACCAAGGTGGCTCGACGCTATTTTCGTCCTCGTCTTCGATTCCGTAAGCTCCTTGCCGATGATCATGCTGGCCTTGGCGATGATCACCGTGCTCGGCCCCAGCACATTTACTCTTGTCCTGGTCATCGTGACCGTTTCCATCCCCGCTTATGCGAGGCTCATCCGCGCTCAGACCTTGAGCATGAAGCGTGCCGAGCACATTCTGGCGGAACGTTCCCTGGGAGCCGGCACGCCGCGGATCATCTTCGTGCATGTCCTCCCCAACGTCGTCGGGCCGCTGCTGATCCTTGTGAGCATGGACATTCCGGTAGTCATCATGCTGGAGGCGGGGCTGAGCTTCCTCGGGATCGGCATTCGGCCGCCTCAGGCCAGCTGGGGAACGATCCTCAATGAGGGTTACAGCAACATTCGCGACACCCCCATGCTGATCATCGCGGGTGGCGTGCCCCTGGTTCTGGCGACCCTGGGCTTCACTTTTCTCGGTGAGACCCTGCGTGATGCGCTGGATCCGCGATTGAAGCGGAGCGACGGTCTATGACGCCGCCGCTCCTCGACATTCGCAGCCTCTCCGTGACCTATGCCTCGGGTGCCGGTGACATCCACGCGCTGCGTGACGTCTCTTTCACCCTCAACGCCGGTCAAGTTCTCGGCATCGTGGGAGAAAGCGGCTGTGGCAAGTCCACTCTGGCCGCCGCAATTACGGGGCTGCTCCCCGACACGGCCCAGCTTTCTGGAGAAATCTTCCTGAACGGTCTAAATCTGTGGGGGATGACGCCGCGCCAGATGCGTCAGATCCGCGGGAGTTCCATCGCGACGGTGTTCCAGGACCCCATGACCACCTTCAACCCGATCAAGCGGATAGGTGATCAGATTGCCGACTACATGCACCACCGGACCGACCTCAATCCCGCTGCCCGCCGCCGCGAGATCATCGCCAAGTTTGAGCGCGTCGGCATCGCCGATGCGGCGCACCGGCTCAACGGTTTTCCTCATGAATTTTCTGGCGGCATGAGGCAAAGAATGTCGATTGCGGCGGCCCTTCTGACCAATCCGAGCCTGCTTGTCGCCGATGAGCCGACAACGGCCCTGGACGTCACCATGGAAGCGCAGATCATTCACCTGCTGCGAGAGCTTCGGAAGGATTTCCATGGTTCGATCGTCATCATCTCGCACCAGCTCGGCGTCATCGCTGAGCTTTGCGACCGCGTCGCCGTGATGTATGCCGCTGAAATCGTGGAACAGGGGACGGTCCACCAGATCTTCCATCGGCCGAGCCATCCCTACACAAAGGCTCTGCTCCGCTGCGATCCCGCGACGATCTCTGATCGACTCGACACCCTTCCGACGATCGAAGGCGAGGTCCCGGACCTGGCCTCTCTGACAGTGGGATGCGCCTTCGCTCCACGCTGTCCGGACGTTCTCCCGGTCTGCGCGGTCTCCCGTCCGCCGGACATTGATCTTGGGGAAACTCACGTCGCACGGTGCCATCGGATGACCTGTCATGACCTTGCTTGAGGTTCAGGAGCTATCCGTCAGCTTCCCCGTCTCCGGCGGACTCTCACTGCGCGCCAACCGGACCCTTGATATCGTCGCCGATATCTCCTTTTCCCTTCGCGCGGGAGAAACCTTGGGCGTCGTAGGGGAGTCGGGTTCGGGCAAGACCACGGTAATCCGAGCCGTCAACGGCCTGGTGGACCATGATCGCGGACGGGTGCTCCTCCAGGGCCAGGAGCTCGGCACGACCGACCGCTCCTACCGCCAAGCGCGCCGTGAAATGGCGATGCTGTTTCAGGATCCCATTGCCTCGCTCAGTCCACGTCTTAGGGTGGGCTCGCTCCTGCTCGAGCCCTTCCGAATTCAGGGCGTACCCGTCGCCGACAAACGCGCCAAAATCGCCGAATTGTTGCATACGGTCGGACTCGGGGCGCAGATCGAAGACCGCTATCCGCATGAACTTTCCGGAGGCCAGGCGCGCCGCGTCGGCATCGCCCGCGCGCTGGCGCTGGTCCCGAAACTAATCCTCGCCGACGAGCCTACGGCAGGGCTGGACGTTTCGATCCAGGGACAGATCTTAAACCTGCTTGTGCGGCTGCAGCGTGAGCGCGGCCTGGGTTATGTCATCGTGACCCACAATCTCGCAGTCGTCCGCCACCTCGCCCATAATCTGATCATCATGTATCTCGGCCGCATCGTCGAAAGCGGCCCCACAGCCGACATCTTCCGAGGTCCCCGCCACCCATACACGAAGATCCTGCTGGACGCCGAACCCAAGCCCGATCCTGACCGGCGCCGCACCGACATCGAGATAAAGGGTGAGATTCCCAGCATATTGCACCGGCCGCCCGGTTGCGCCTTTTCCTCCCGCTGCCCCCGCGTTCGCGATCTCTGTCATCGGCAGGAACCCCCACTGACCACAACAAGCTCGGGAAACCGAACCTTTCGCTGTCACTTTCCCCTTGAAGAGCCCATGGACACTCTCGTGAGCGCGGACATCATACCTCGACCCGTCGCCGTCGGCCGGCGGTAGGAACGATCTCCGGGAGGGAGCTCCCAAGCTGAGCTCCTGTTCGACTGGCTTCTCGAAAGAATCTCACCCTTGCGACGCTGGGGATAACCCTGCGAGCGCTGAAGGTCGATGTCATCATGGGACGGCTTTCCATTTCGCAGCGCAACTAAACTCTCCTCGCTTGTGGCTACTTGTGTTGCATTGCACTATGATAGAGCACAGGTGAGGATATGGAAATGTTGGTCTTAGCGTTCGCAGTCTGCGTTCTTTTCCTCGCGGCCCTCATCGGCAGATGGGCACTCGAGCGGCGGCGGAAGAGGCGTTCGAGGCTTCTTCGATCTCATCACAGGGCTCACGCACCCATTCTGAAACCTGAGGAAAAGAAGCAACCGGACTAATGATCCCACCAGCCTTCGCCCTCCTTGAGCAATGGCTGTGGACTGCGCCGCAGTTTGTCAGGAGCACAGTCGGTGGTAGACAAGCGCTCGAACGCTGTCCTGCCTGATCGAACGAGCGATTGATGCCGACCCTCATTGCGTATGCCCTGGCCGATTTTCCGATGGTCCGCCAAGGCGATGACGTGGCTCAGATGATCATTGATGCCGCCAATGCCATGGACCGGCCCCTGCTCGAAGGCGACAAGATCATTGTCGCCCAGAAGATCATTTCCAAGTCGGAAGGTCGGCTCGTAGATCTGAAGACAGTGCGCCCCTCCAACCGCGCCAAGGAGATCGCGGCTGCGAGCGGCAAGGACCCCAGGTTCGTCGAGGTGATCCTTCAAGAATCAGTCGAGATCCTCCGGGTGGCGCCAGGCATCGTCATTGCCGCCCACCATTGTGGAGCGATCATGGCCAATGCCGGTATCGACCGTTCCAACATCGATGGTGGCGGGACAGATGATTTCATCCTGCTTCTCCCTCAAGATCCCGATGAAAGCTGTCGCAAGTTGCGAGAGGCGATCTTCTTGCGCCTGGGACTGAACGTCGGGCTGATCATTGGCGACAGCTTGGGTCGGCCCTGGCGGATGGGAACCACCGGCACCGCCATCGGATCGAGCGGTCTCCCCGCGCTGCTTGATTTGCGGGGTCGGCCCGATCTCTATGGGCGGACGCTGATGGTCAGCGAGGAGGCCATTGGCGACGAGCTGGCAGCGACCGCATCGCTGCTCCAGGGTCAGGGAAACGAAGGACTACCTGTGGTAATCATCCGCACCGATTTCGATTGGGACGGGCCGGAGCGGCCAGCCGCTGCGCTGGCTCGCCCCAAGAACATGGATCTTTTCCGTTAACGGAGCTTTCGAGTTGGAGATTGCATTTGCCTAAGGTGGTGGCCCTTTCGGGAGGCGTGGGGGGCAGTAAGCTTGTCACGGGTCTAGCGTCCCTGATCGCGGGTGATGACCTCTTGGTCGTGGCCAATACGGGTGACGACTTCAAACACCTTGGCCTCCATGTCTCCCCGGATATCGACACGCTGATCTACGCCTCTACGGGGCGCAGCAATCCCGTGACCGGCTGGGGTCAGGCCAACGAAACCTGGTCCTTCATGGATATGCTCGGCACCCTCGGCGGTCCCGTGTGGTTTAACCTGGGCGACCGGGATCTGGCGCTTCATGTCTGGCGAACCCATCGCCTCAATGAGGGCGCAAGCCTCACCGAGGTGACCGACGAGATCGCAAGGCGCTGCTCTGTCCCCTTCCGCTTGATCCCGATGACGAATGATGAGGTCACCACAGTCGTGGAGACCGAAGTCGGCGCCCTCCCGATGCAGAATTACTTCGTCGAGCGCCGCTGTGTCCCGAGAGTGAAAGGCCTACGCTACGAGGGAGCTGCCGCCGCCAGGCCCAATTCCGAGCTTCTTGCTGCCCTGGCCGACCCCGCTCTCGAACTGATCGTGATCTGCCCGTCGAACCCATTCCTGAGCATTGATCCGATCCTTGCAGTACCGACGCTGCGCGCTGCGATCGAGTCCTCTCCCGCGCCGGTGGTGGGCGTGACACCGATTATCGGCGGCCAGGCGGTGAAGGGCCCAACGGCCAAGATGATGGGTGAGTTGGGCCTCAAGGTCGATGCCGCGACGGTCGCCGAACGCTACGGAAGCCTTCTCGATGCCTATCTTCTCGAGGACGCGGATCATGCATTGGCCGAGCGCGTCCGGAACGCCGGCATCCAACCGGTGCTCGCGCAGACGCTGATGTCGGATATGGACGCGAAGATCGGCCTTGCGAAAGCCGTCTTGGAAGCGGGACAGGCGCTGTTGGCTAGAAGTTCTGGACGATCCAGTCCTTAAACAGCTGCGATTCCCTGTTCGTCTTCCCCAGCCGCTCCACGAAGAAGAAGCCCTTCGGATTCTGCAAGCTCGCTTCGATGGGTCTCACGAGTTTACCCGAGGCAATCAGGTCGTCGGTCAGAACGCTCCAGCCCAATGCGATGCCTTGCCCCTCGCAAGCTGCCTGAATCAGCAGGGGATGGCTGTTGAACTTGAGAGTGCGGGCCGCGCGGCTTCCATCGACGCCGAGGGCCGCAAACCACTCGGGCCAATCGAGCCGTCCCGGTCGATCGTCGTCCATGCGCAGAAGTGTCTCTTCCATCAGATCTCCGACATCCCGCAACCCAGGACGATCATTCGCATACGCTGGCGAGCAGACCGGAAAGACGATGCTCTCCTTGAGGAGTGTTGGTGTGAAGCCTGGCCAGAAACCGTCTCCGAAGGCGACGCCGATATCGACCTGGTCCGCCACGTTGTTGAAGCCTCGGTCCGTGGCCGTAAGGTGCACCTCGATCCCGGGATGCGCGGCTCGAAAAGCAGGAAGCCGGGGAATGAGCCAGAAGGTGGCGACGGCAAACGTGACCCCGATGCGGATCACGGGGGGCCGGCTCGCGGAGCGCAGCGCCTCAGCCGTATGGGCGATCTGGGACAGCGCCGACGTGACCGTGCGAAACATCGCATGCCCGTTCTCGGTGAGTTCAAGGCCACGATGCAAGCGCACGAATAAGTTCACGCCCAATTCAGTCTCGAGAATACGCACCTGCTGACTGACTGCGGCCTGGGTGATCTTGAGCTCCTGCGCCGCGAGGGTGAAGCTCTGCAATCGGGCAGCCGCCTCGAACATCCGCAACCGCGTCAGCCTTGGAAGATGCTGGAGATAAGTGCTCATAGTCCTGTCATGTCGCCAATTCGTGGATCACTCTGCGACCGCGTCGGCGCTGTTGTCCAACGTGATATAGACGATCCAGCCCGGTGTCGCAAAAGCGCAGCTTGGCCAAACCCTCTCAAAAATCTTTGGTTGAGGAACCGCATCGGGCTGTTAGTCTCGTTCGTGCTGCATACCCCGTATTTGCCGCCTAGAGATGTATAAGAAGAATTTGAGACTGACGCTTCTTATCTGAGATCTAGAAGCGTCAACATGGAGAACATCTTGCTGAAGATCGGTTACAAGGCGTCTGCTGAGCAATTTGGCCCTCGCGCGCTTCTTGAGTTCTCGGAATATGCTGAGCAGCTGGGTTTCGACAGCGTGTTCATCAGCGATCACTTCCAGCCCTGGAAGCACACGGATGGCCACGCGCCTGCTGCCTTTGCTTGGCTGGGTGCCCTGGGCGCGCGGACGAGCCGGATCGTCATGGGCACCAGCGTCCTGACGCCAACCTTTCGGTATCACCCCTCCATTGTCGCTCAGACCTTCGCGACCCTGGGCGACCTGTTCCCCGACCGGGTCATTCTTGGTGTAGGGACCGGCGAGTCCCTCAACGAGGTACCTGCAACCGGTATGGACTGGCCCGAAGCCAAGGAGCGTTTCGCTCGCCTTCGTGAATCCCTCGCTCTGATCCGCAAGCTGTGGTCCGAGGACAGGGTGTCCTTCGAGGGCGAATTCTACAGGACCGAGAGCGCGACCATCTATGACCGGCCGGAAAAACCTGTTCCGATCTACATCGCCGGTGCAGGCCCCATGATCGCAAAATACACGGGCCGCACAGCCGAGGGCTTCATCTGCACCAGCGGTAAGGCGCCCGAACTCTATCGCGAGACCTTGCTGCCCAATGTGCAGGCCGGTCTCGACGACCAGAAGCGGTCCCACGACGCCATCGACCGCATGATTGAGATGAAGGTCTCCTACGACACCGATTATGATCGCGCTTTTCAGGACACCCGCCACTGGGCGGCGCTCGCCCTGTCGGCGGAGGAGAAGATGTCGGTCGAGGACCCGCTGGAGATGGAAAAGCTTGCCGATGCCCTTCCGGTGGAACGCGCCGCCAAGCGCTGGATCGTGTCCAGCGACCCCGAGGAGCAGGTCGAGAAGATCCGCCCCTATGTGGAACTCGGCTTCCGCCACCTCGTCTTCCACGCCCCGGGGCCGGATCAGAAGCGCTTTCTGAAGCTCTATGCAGAACAGGTCATTCCAAGACTGCGGAAGGCCTTTGGCTGACGGGGAGCCCCTTGGAGAAAGTGGACAGCTTGGCTGGAATTTGGGCGGTGCTACCCCTGAAGGCCTTCAACCAGGCCAAGGGTCGGCTCGGCTCGGCCTATGATGCGGGCTTCCGCGTACGGCTGGCGGGTGCCATGGCGGAAGACGTGCTGAGCGAGTTGGCAAAAGTTCCGGCCCTCACGGGGGTCTTGGTCGTGAGCGTGGATCCCGCAGCACATGAGTTGGCGAGAAAGTATGGCGCCAAAATACTGGTCGACGATGCGACGGGCTACACCGAAGCGGTCGCGGCGGCGGCCCGAATTCTGAGATCCTCAGGCGTGAAGACGATGCTCGTGGTTCCTGGCGACGTGCCCCTCGTCACCTCTGCGGAACTCGAGCATCTCCTGGACGTGCACGGTGACGACGGCGTCTTCACTCTTGTACCCTCTCGCGATCGTCAAGGGACGAATGCCGTCGTCGTGTCGCCTCCTGACGCGATGGAGCTGGCCTTTGGCCCCGGCAGCTTTGAACGCCATTGCGACATGGCCCACCTTCAAGGCGTCGTTCCGCGGATCGTGGAGAGCGCATTGCTGGCGCTGGACGTGGACACTGCAGCGGATCTGCGCGCGGCCGTTCAGGCCGGACACGATACGCGAACGGCACTTTTCGTCGCCCATGAGGAGGCGCATGCATGATGGTACATGGCGGACTGAGCCGAAGCGACGCTCTGCAGCTTGCAGAATCGTGCGACCTCGAATCTCTGATGGCGGCGGCCGCCAGGCTGCGCGATGAGGGCCACGGAGACCTCGTCTCCTATTCGCGCAAGGTCTTCATTCCTCTGACAAAACTTTGCCGCGATAGTTGTCACTACTGTACTTTTGCCCACCCGCCGAGAAAAGGCGAGCGCGCTTTTCTTCTTCCCGAGGAGGTGCTGGCGATCGCCGAGGCCGGCGCTCGCCTGGGATGCAAGGAAGCCCTTTTCACTCTCGGCGATAAGCCGGAGCTTCGCTACAAGGCAGCAGACACCGAACTGGCGGCACTGGGCCATCCCACGACCTTGTCTTATCTCGCCGCCATGGCGGAAAAAGTGCTGCAGGAGACGGGACTGCTGCCGCATCTGAATCCGGGCGTGATGACCCCCGGCGACCTCGTCGCCCTGCGCCGGGTATCCGTATCCCAGGGGATCATGCTGGAGACGATTTCCGACCGCCTCAGCGAGCGCGGCGGACCGCACTTCGGCTCACCCGACAAACATCCCTCAGCCCGGCTCGCCACGATCGAGGCCGCCGGCGAGGCAGCCATCCCGTTCACATCCGGCTTGCTGATCGGCATCGGCGAAACACGCCGCGAGCGTATCGAGGCCCTGTTGGCGCTCCGCGATCTCAACGAGACCCATGGCCATCTGCAGGAAATCATCATCCAGAATTTCCGTGCAAAGCCGGGAACGCGGATGGCCTTGGCACCGGAACCGACATTCGAGGACCATCTTTGGACGATCGCGGTGGCCCGACTGATCTTTGGCCCGGCCATGACGATCCAGGTGCCGCCGAACTTGAGTGCAGGCAGCCTCCATCGACAGATCGACGCGGGCATCAATGACTGGGGCGGCATTTCCCCCGTGACTCCCGACCACGTGAATCCCGAAGCCCCGTGGCCGGAGATTGCAGCGTTGGAACGGCAGACGGCGGCGGCTGGTAAGATCCTGACCGAGCGCCTGGCCATTTATCCTGCCTATGCCCGCAATCCCGATCGCTGGCTGGACCCCTCCCTGCGAACCACCGTGTTGAAGTCATCCGATGCGGAAGGCTTCGCTCGCGCTGACACCTGGACCCCGGGGACCGCGGTAGACCTACGCCACGCCGTTGAGCCGCCTCCTCCAGCTGCATCACCGTCGAGGAATGAGCTTACGGCGATCCTTGCCAAAGCCTCTCGGGGTGACGACCTCATGGAAGCGGAGATCATCCGGCTGTTTGCGGCGAGGGGGAGCGACGCTTTACGAGTGCGCACTGCTGCGGACCAGCTGCGCCGAGAGGTCGTGGGAGACACGATCGGCTATGTGGTCAATCGCAACATCAACTATACGAACGTCTGCTACTACCGCTGCCAGTTCTGCGCCTTCTCCAAGGGAAAGCTCAGTGAGAATCTGCGCGGGCGCCCTTATGACCTCGACCACGATGAAATCTGCCGCCGCAGCGTCGAGGCATGGGAGCGCGGTGCCTCCGAGGTCTGCTTGCAGGGCGGCATCCATCCCTATTACACCGGTGCGACGTATCTCGGCATCACCAGGGCGTTGAAGGCGGCGGCGCCCAGCATGCATATTCACGCATTCTCGCCACTCGAGATCTGGCAGGGCGCTGCCACGCTTGGCCTGCCTCTGAGGGATTTTCTGGGCGAGCTGAAAGAGGCGGGACTGAGTACGTTGCCGGGAACCGCGGCGGAAATCCTGGACGATGAAGTCCGCGCCGTGATCTGCCCTGATAAGATCACGACCGATCAATGGCTGGAAGTGGTTTCGACGGCTCATGAAGTGGGGCTGAAGACGACCTCCACCATCATGTTCGGGCATGTCGACCATCCTCGGCATTGGGCTCGCCATCTGATCCGCCTCCGGACCCTGCAGAAGCGCACCGGCGGCATCAGCGAATTCGTACCGCTGCCTTTCGTGCCCATGGAAACACCAATCTACCTGAAGGGCCGTGCCCGCAGCGGCCCCACTCTGCGCGAAGCGGTCCTCATGCACGCCGTCGCCCGGCTCGTGCTCCATCCGCATATCGTGAATATCCAAACCTCCTGGGTGAAGATGGGTGAGGTCGGCGCGAGGCTGTGCCTCGAGGCCGGCGCCAATGATTTGGGCGGGACGCTCATGAACGAGACCATCTCCAAGGCGGCCGGTGCCGCCCACGGACAGGAGATGGCGCCTGATCGGATGGAGCGGCTGATCCTGGATATGGGCCGCACGCCTCGCCAGCGGACGACCCTCTATGGCGATGCCGGCGAGGCGCAGCGCCGCATCTCATTCGCCGCTGCTCCGCTGACCGAAGTCATCGCCTCACCAGTGCGGAAATACGAACATTCGCCGACGCGCGCCGTCGGCATCGCCACGCCTGGCATCACGGCAAACTAAAAGGGAGACCAGATGATTGTTCTGTGCGCCTACTACAAAGGAACTGTCGCACCCGAAAATCGGGAGGCATTCGACGACTATGTCCTCAATGTCCATCTGCCGCTTGTCGCCACGTGGCCGCGACTTAAGGGTTTGCGTCTGCTGAAGAACGACCTTCAGCCCTATCTCGGCGAGGCGCCGCAATATTACCAGTGCTTCCAGCTCTTCTACGACAGCCAAGCCGATCTGGACGCCTCTCTCGACTCCGAGGAGCGCGAGGAGACCAAGCGCATCTCCATTGCCGATAGGCCCAAGTTCAAGAACCTTTTTGAGGGCGAGGTCCTCCACATGGTCTTCGACATTACCTCCTTCGACTGCAAGGACGCCAAGCTGGCAGCCTGACCTGACCATTTTCCGGAGATTGTTTCATGTTTGTCCGTTGCGCCCTTTATTACGGCACGGTGAAGCCCGAGAACCGCAAGCACTTTGATGATTATGTCCGCGATATCCATCTGCCGATGGTCGCCGATTGGCCGCACTTGCGCGACCTGAAGCTGCTCAAGAACGAAGGTGCTCCCTTCCTTGCCGAGCAGCCGAAATACTATCATGCCTTCGAGCTCTATTTCGACAATGAGGCCGATATGGACGCCTGCATGGCCTCCGAAGAGCGTAAGGAATGCCGCCGCGTGTCCGCCGAGGACTTCGACAGCTTCAAGGGACTGTTCGAGGGCGAAGTCCATCACGTGAACTTCAAAATCACGGATATCCCCCTCAATCCGAAGTGATGCCGGGCAGCGTCCCATAAGCAGCGCTAGGGCAAGGGGTCGGATTAATCTTTCGTTGTTGCCCCTGAATTGCAGCCGTATCATCTCTGAAACGCGGTTTAACAGAAGTATTCCTTTCCCGGATGATCGATCCGGGGAAGTGCGAAAATTGCTCAGAATTAATAAACAAACGAAAACCGACGGCCTACGATCTACCTAATAGAACACAATGATCTAGCCCAAATAAAAGGAGGTGGGGATGTTCACTCGACGTCATGTTCTGTCACTGTCGGCGGTCTCGACCGCAGCGTTGTTACTGCCAAAGGGCCTTTTGGCACAAACCGCTCCGGCGGTTGGAAAACCCGGGGGCACTCTTTCCGTAGCGATTTTTGCTGATCCGCTGTCTTTCGATCCGCACCTTGCGGCAAACCTCCAGGGTCGGGCGGCATGTCGCGCCATCCACGATGCGCTCTTCACCATCGACGAGCAGGGCCGCCTCGCGCCCGGTCTGGTCGAAAGCTGGGAGACGCCTGACGAAAAGTCGTACCTTCTCAAACTGCGCCAGGGCATCAAGTTTCACGACGGAACCGATTTCAACGCCGAAGCGGTGAAATTCAACATCGACCGCATCGGCGACAAGAGCGTCGGCTCGATCCGCGGTGGTGAGATCACGGCTCTTGAGAAGATCGAAGTCGTCGACGGCTCGACGATCCGTATGACGCTGAAATACCCTTTCGCGGCCTTCCTCTTTCCCTTCACCGACGTGACTGGGTGCATCGGCTCCCCCGCCGCCTTCCAGAAGTATGGCTTGGACTATGGCCTTCATCCCTCGGGGACGGGCCCTTTCAAGCTTGCTGAATACAGCAAGGACAACCAGACGGTCTTGGAGAAGAACGGGAGCTACTGGCGACAGGGTCTGCCCTATCTCGACAAAGTGGTCCTGCGCCCGATCCCGACCGACAGCACACGATTGTCCGAGCTGCGCGCCGGTGCGGTCCAGCTCGCAGAATCGCTCCCCTTGCAGGACATCCAGCGGCTTCGCGCCGCCAAGGAATTCGTCGTGTCCGAGAAGCCCGGTTTCCGCTGGGAATATTTTGGCTTCAACTTGCGCGACCAGTTCCCCGGGAAGTCGAAGCAGTTCCGCCAGGCCTTCCAGTGGGCCATCGACCGCCAGGCCCTGCATCAAGTCGCCTATTTCGGCACGGGTCAGATCGGTTATGACGGCATCCTCCCGGGAAGCCCCTTCTACGATCCTGACTACAAGCCATTCACGCGCGACATGGACAAGGCGAAGAAACTCATCGAGGAGTCGGGTCTCGACACCCCAATCGTCATCGGCGCTCCGCTCCAGCCGGATCCGGTGAAGCAGCGGGCGACGCAGATCTTCCAGGCGAACGCTGCCGAGCTCGGGGTCAAGGTCAATATCGAGCAGGTCGACTCCGCCGGTTACCGCAACCAGCTTCGTGATGGCAGCATGCCCATGGACGCGCAGGGCTGGTGGGGCTACCGCCCGGATCCCGATCAGTACCTGGCGATCCTGCTCCAGTCCTCCGGCTCCTATGCCAAATATCACGGCTATTCCAATCCGGAGATGGACAAGCTGATCCAGGCCGAACGCGCTGGCCGTACGGAGGCCGAGCGTCGCACGGTCTTCCGCAAGGTCTCGGAGCTGATGAACGAGGATGCCGTCTATGTGCCGTGGCACTACAGCTCGGACTTCAAGGGCCTGAGCCCGAAGGTCCAGGGCTTTGTGCACGCCGCCGACGGGATCACCAATTTCGCCATCCTGTCTTTGGCAAGCTGAGCGATTTCGAAGTCGAGCTTCACCGCCACCGCTGGGTCTAGAGCCGGTGTCTGGCGGTGATGCTCGAGCAAAAGAAAACCCTTACAGGAGAATGCAATGCCAGTTGTTCGCGTATCTTTTTTCGCCGGCCGCTCGCCCGAGAAGAAGCGGCAGATCGCCGAAGCCATCACCAGCGCGCTTGTCGACATCGGCGGCTCCAAGCGTGACGCCGTCAATGTGATCTTCGACAATTTTGCCAAGGAAGACTGGGTGATCGGCGGCGCCCCCGAATTCCAGAAAAAGGCCCCAGAATAGTTGGATGGAAGGGAGCGTCCCCATGAATCCGTCCCTCGGCCTGCTTCTCTATTCCGACGGCCCTCTGAGCGAACTCGTCAATTTGGCTCGCCAGAGCGAAACCCTCGGCTATGAATATCTCTGGTACACAGACGTACGTTTCGCTCGTGAATGCTATGTCGGTCTTTCAGCAGTTGCGGCGAACACCACTAAGCTCAAGATGGGACCAGGGGTCACCGACCCCTATTCGCGCCATCCGGCGATTACTGCGGCCGCCATGGCGACCTTGGACGAGTTGAGCAACGGTCGCGCGGTTCTTGGCCTCGGGAGCGGCGGTGCAGGCTTTCGCGAGCTCGGTCTTGAGCGTACGCTGCCCATCGCGGCCATGCGCGAGACGGTGAACATGTTCAAAGGTCTGCTCCGCGGTGAGACGGTGACGAGCCAGGGCAAGGTCGTGTCGCTCGACGGCGGAAAGCTGAGTTTCAAGCCGGTCCGCGATCACATTCCGGTCTACTTCGCGACGCATGGACCACAGATGACGAAGCTCGCCGGCGAGATCGCCGACGGAGTTCTGATCGCCAACACCCTGCAACCAGCGGCTTTCAATTTTTATGTCGGCAAGCTCATGGAGGGTCTTGCCAAAGCTGGTCGGGCGCCTGAGACGCTCGACATCGGCCTGCGCGTCGAGGCCTGCATCGACGAGGATGACGAGAAGGCTTTCACCGTCATGAGCCGTCGGGTCGCCTCCCGGCTGCTGAGTCAGTACCCGCACTGGGACTACCTCGATGAGCTCGGCGTCACCCTGCCTGAGGAGTTTGTCGCGATGGCCCAGGACAGAAGCCTGCACGACACGGCCAAGGCAGCGAAGCTTCTGCCCCCCGAGGTCGTCGAGTCCATGGTCCTGGCGGGCAATCCCAAGCGCGTGGCGGAACAACTGGCCAGGGCGCTGCACCCAAGGGTGACACAGCTCACTTTGCGTCCGCATGCAGTCCCCGGCGGCACCATGGCGTCCGTCGTTGCGGCTTTTGCCGAGCAGGTCTACCCATCCGCGCTGCAGATGAGAGCTGCAGCGGAGGCGGCATGATCCCTCGATGACGAAGTTCATCCTCCAGCGGCTCGCCTCAACGATCCCGGTCCTGATCCTCACGTCCCTGATCATCTTCCTGCTGATGCGGCTTCTGCCGGGAGATCCGATCATCATGATGGTGGGTGATCACACCGAGGTCAGCGAGGAGACGCTGGAGCAGCTGCGCATCCAGAACGGCTTGGATCGCTCTCTCCCGATTCAGTACCTCTATTGGGTGCAGAACGCGGTCCAAGGCGATCTCGGCCGCTCGATCAACGGCCGGCAGCCGGTGTGGGATGTCCTCGCGCCGCGTATTTTGCCGACCGCTCAGATCGGCCTGACCGCCTGGATCCTGGCCATGCTCGTCGCCATTCCGCTGGGTGCCTTGAGTGCTTCGCGGATGAACTCCTGGGCAGACTGGTGCGGCACCGTGCTTGCGCTGATCGGGGCGGCCATGCCCTATTTCCTGCTTGGCGGGCTCTTGATCTATGTCGTGGCCCTCCGCGCGGGATTGCTTCCGGTCTCAGGCTACGTGTCACCCTTCGTCGATGTGGGTCAGAGCATCCGTTCCACGGTTCTGCCGGCCATAACGCTCTCTTTGGCGCTTGCTGCGGTCATCACGCGCCAGGCCCGTTCGAGCTTTGCAGACACACTGCAGCACCCCTTCATCCGCACCGCGCGTGCCAAGGGGCTGTCCGAGACCAACGTCATCATCCGCCATGCGCTTCGCAACGCCATGCTGCCGATCATTACTATCCTTGGCCTCCAGCTCGGCACCCTGTTCAGCGGCGCGGTCGTCACGGAAATGGTCTTCGCGATCCCGGGCATAGGGCGCCTCTTGGTCGATAGCATCCTGAGCCGCGATTACCCCGTGGTGCAGGCAGTGGTTCTCTTCATCACCATGAGTGTCGTCCTGGCAACTCTTCTGGTCGATATCGCCTATGGGCTGCTCGATCCGCGGATGCGGCCGAAATGACAGCTGGCCAGCATCATGAGGACAGCACTGTAGCGCTCTCGATTGCGCCGCCGCCCTGGCGCAGGCTTGTTGCGATCGGAGCCGAGTTCCTCCGCAGCCGTCTCGCGACCGGCGGTCTGATCCTGGTCGCGATCATGGTTGGTTCTGCGGCACTGGCGCCCCTTCTGAGTGCCTATGCCCCTGAGGCCATGGATTACACGGCAATACTTCAGCCACCGAGCTGGGCGCATCTCTTCGGCACCGACGAATTGGGCCGGGACATTTTCAGCCGCTCCCTTTATGGCGCCCGCCTGTCCCTGGCTGTCGGCGTGGGCGCCGTCCTTCTCGCAGCCTCGATCGGCATCCCTCTTGGCTTGATCGCGGGATACAAAGGCGGCTGGCTGGACGCCGTCTTCATGCGCATCCTCGACAGTCTGATGGCTCTACCGCCTCTGGTTCTGGCGCTGACAATCTCCGCCGTTCTCGGGTCCGGCCTCGTGAATGCAACCGTCGCCATTGCGATCGTCTCTGTGCCGACCTTCGCCCGCCTCATTCGAGGGCAGGTCCTCTCACTGAAGCATCACGAGTTCGTTCAGGCGGCGGAATCCGTGGGCGTCCGGACGGTGCTCATCATCTTCCGCCATATTCTGCCCAACGCGGTCAATCCCGCCATCGTGCAGGCGTCCCTTGCCATAGGCTTCGCCATCATCCTTGAATCCAGCCTGAGCTTCATCGGCCTCGGAGCCCAGCCTCCTGCGTCAACCTGGGGCTCCATGGTGCAGGTGGGTTTCCAATATCTGGAGATCGCGCCTTGGTATCCCTTGATCCCGGCCACCCTGATCTTCATCGCGGTCCTCTCGTTCAATTTGTTCGGTGAGGGCTTGCGGCAGCTGCTCGACCCCGCAGCGAGGACGCGAGGATGAGCGGACTTGCGACGGAGACCCCCTTCCCGGCGGCAGTGACCGCACCCGCCCCGCGGGTTCTCGACATCCAGGATTTGCGGACGACGATACGCATGCGCAGCGGTGACATCGCCGCCGTGAATGGTGTGTCGCTTCACCTTGCAGCCAGCGAAACTCTGGGCATCGTAGGCGAAAGCGGCTGCGGCAAGAGCATGACCGCCCTGTCGATCCTGAGGCTTCTTCCTCCCGTGGCGCGCATCGCCGGGGGACGGGTCGAGTTTCAGGGTCGTGACCTGGTCCAGCTCTCTCCTGAAGAGATGCGGAAGGTTCGCGGCAAGGACATCTCGATGATCTTCCAGGAGCCGATGACATCCCTCAACCCGATGATGTCGATTGGCCGCCAGATCGGGGAAGTTCTGACCCTGCATGAAGGCGTGAGCAGCCGCGACGCCATGGACCGGGCCGTGGAGATGCTGCGCCTGGTGCGCATTCCGGAGCCGGAGCGGCGCGTCCATGAGCATCCGCACCAGATGTCTGGCGGCATGCGCCAGCGGGTGATGATCGCGATCGCTCTGGCCTGCAATCCCAAAATTCTCCTGGCGGACGAGCCGACAACGGCGCTGGACGTTACCATTCAGGCGCAGATCATGGAGCTCATGACGGATCTGCAGGAGCGGCTGGACACAGCAGTCGTGCTCATCACCCATGATCTCGGCCTCATCGCCGAGAATGCCGACCGTGTGGTGGTCATGTATGCCGGCAAGAAAGTCGAGGAGGCCGCCGTCAGCGGACTGTTCGAACATCCCTGCCACCCCTACTCACTGGGGCTGCTGGGCTCGATTCCACGCCTCGGCTCATCTGCCATGGGTGCTGGGCGGACGCGCCTCACGGAGATAAAGGGCAGCGTCCCCGCCTTGAGCCGGATGCCCAAAGGCTGCTCCTTCGAACCGCGTTGCCCCTTTGCGACCCAACATTGCCGCGAGCAGGAACCACCCCTCGACGAGAAACTCCCGGGGCAATGGGCAGCCTGCTGGCACACGGATAAAGTTTTGGCGGCCGGCCTATGACCAGCGTGAATGTCTCGAGCGATTCCACTTCTCCGACTTTGGTTGTGGACAGGCTGACTAAGCACTTTCCCCTGGGCGGAAATCTGCTGTCGAAGCCGAGCGAGTTCGTACACGCGGTCGACGGCATTTCCTTCTCCGTTCGCCAAGGCGAGACGCTGGGCCTCGTCGGCGAGAGCGGCTGCGGCAAGTCCACGGCAGGCAAGACCATTCTCCGCCTTCTGGAACCGACATCCGGCAAGATCGAGCTCATGGGTCGTGACATCACCCACCTCAGCCGCGCCCAGCTCCGTCCCCTGCGGCGGCAGATGCAGATGATCTTCCAGGACCCGTATTCATCCCTGAATCCACGGATGTCTGTGGGCAAGACGGTGGCCGAGCCCCTGTCCACCCATGGGCTGGGCAAGGGAAGCCGCGTCGAGATCGTGGCCGAGCTGTTTCGCAAGGTAGGCCTGCGCCCCGATCAGATGGCGGACTATCCTCAGCAATTCTCCGGTGGCCAGCGCCAGCGCATCGCCATCGCCCGCGCTTTGGCGGTGAACCCAAGACTGATTGTCGGAGACGAACCGGTCTCCGCGCTGGATGTCTCAATCCAGGCCCAGGTGATAAATCTGCTGATGGATCTGCAGGAGGAGTACGCACTCTCCTACGTTTTCATCGCCCATGATTTGGCGGTCGTCGAGCAGATCAGTCATCGCATTGCGGTCATGTATCTCGGCCGCATCGTGGAACTTGCCGACACGGCGGCATTGATGAGCACGCCGCTCCATCCCTACACGCAGGCGCTGCTCTCCGCCATCCCGGTGCCACAGCCAAGAAAGAGGCAACACCGGCAGACTCTGGGTGGTGATGTTCCCAGCCCCATCAGAAGGCCGTCGGGCTGCCACTTCCACACCCGCTGTCCCCGGGCAGTCGCGGATTGCCGAGTGACAGCTCCAATTCTGCGCGAGATCCGTCCCGGTCACACGGTCGCCTGCCACCTGGCATGAAGATCAGGCGACGAGCCGCGCTTCCGTTTCGACGTCGAAGAAGCTGAGGCTTTCCTTTGGCGCGAACACGGTCAGAGTGGCACCGGGTTCAGGCATGGGCTCCCGCCACTCAACGATGGCAACCAGTCGCACACCCCCGGGCGCTGTTTCCAGGTCGACGAGCAGGGAGGCGCCGAGAGGCTGCAGGGCAACGACCCGCGTGGGGAAGCTGACCCCCGGGTCCGGCAGCGCACTGAGCCGCAGATCTTCCGGCCGGCAGCCGAGTATGAATTTCGCGAGCCTCGGGATCTCACAGCCTCCGTTGAACTGTGCAGGCGCGCCGCCAATCGTGATCTGCGACGCATCCGTCTGAAAGGTGAGCAGGTTCATCCCCGGACTGCCGATGAACCGGGCCACGAAACTGTTTGCCGGCGTCTTGTAGACTTCGCGCGGAGTGCCGATCTGCTGGATCCTCCCCTCGCGCATGACAACGATCCGCTGTGCCATGGTCATCGCTTCGATCTGGTCATGCGTGACGTAGATCACCGTCTTGCCCTGCTGCTCGTGGAATCGAATGAGCTCTGATCTCATCTCTTCCCGCATGCTGGCATCGAGATTGGACAGAGGCTCGTCAAACAGGAACACATCAGGCTCGCGCACCATCGCTCGCCCCAGAGCGACACGCTGGCGCTGCCCACCCGACAGCTGCTTCGGCTTGCGATCGAGAAGCCGATCCAAGCCGAGCAAGCGGCTGACTTTTTCCACCTGCCGCACGCGCTCCGCCTTGGGGACTTTCTTCACCTTCAGCGGAAACGCGAGGTTCTCGCCAACGGTAAGGTGCGGATAGAGAGCGTAGGACTGGAACACCATGGCGATGTCGCGCTCGCTTGGCCGCAAAGCTGTGACGACACGGTCTCCGATGGCGATGTCTCCCGATGTCGGATCTTCGAGGCCCGCGACCATCCGGAGCAAAGTGGTCTTGCCGCAGCCCGATGGCCCGAGGAGCACCGTGAAGTCACCGCTATGAATGGTGAGGTCCAGCTCCGGAATGACATTGGTCGCGCCAAAGCTTTTGGAAACGCGACGGAAGGTAACGTCGGCCACATAGCCCCCACTTGCTCTGAAGGGACGGCGGCTCCCGCCGCCGCCAAGCTTTACTGCTGATAGCCCAGCGACTTCATGAGTTCGTCCAGTCCTGCATTCGCCTCCGCGATGGCGGCACCGGACTCCTTCTGCCCCGCCCAGGCCGCGAAGAGCTGATCATAGATCAGGCGTTGCATTTCCACATATTCTGCAAGGCCGGACGTCAGCGGCACCAGAACCTCGGTATCCTTCACAGGGACCAGGAACGGAAATTTGTCGAGCCACTTCTGATTGTCATAGACGTCTGTGCGGTAAGCCCCCGAAGCCCCCGCCTCGAGCATGATCTCCTGGCCCTCGTGGCTGGTGACGAAGGCGATGAACTCATAGGCCGCATCAGGTTTCGGCGCATTTGCAGCAATGGCGATTTGGTAGCCGCCGAGATAATCATGCCGCTTTGCGTCCAGAGTTTCCACCGGGGGAAGGGCATAGGCGACCTTGTCCGCGACCTTGCTGGTCTCGGGATTTTCGATATCGGGGAAGAAGCCGTACCAGTTGATGTACATGGCCCCATTGCCTTGCATGTAGGCATTGGTGGCCTCTGCATAGCCCATCTCGTTGGCGCCCGGCGCGGTGAACGGCTTGATCTCCAGCCAGCGATCCAGAGCCTTCTTGCCGTTGCCCTCATGCTCCAGCATGGCGTTGAACTTGCGATCCCATACGAACTGCGTGGAATCCGGAGGCATCGGGAAGCTGGCGAGCCGGACCGTCCATTCCGAATACCCGCCATCCTGCTCGCCAGGCATGGACACCACGCCATAGACGTTGTTGGCGGGATCATTCAGCTTCTCGGCATAGACCTTGAACTCGTCCCAGGTCTTCGGCGGCGCCTTCAGACCCGCTTTCTCGAACAGGTCGGTTCTGTAGGCGAGGACTTCGATGAAGAAGTCGATCGGTGCGGCCCAGTGCTGGCCGTCGATGACGTCATAAGCGTCGACGATACCGGGCAGGAAGGCGTTCCACTCGATCTTCTGCTTGGCCTTCGCCTCCAAAGGCTCCAGCGGCTGCACCCACTTGTTCTTCACAAAGATGGGCAGCCAGATGCAATCGAGCACCATGAGGTCATATTCGTCGGAGCCCGCCGTGCCCAGCAGGACTTCCTTGTTGTAGGCGTCTGAATAGGGAAACTGGTCGACCGAGACTTTGATGCCGGTTTTTTCTTCGAAGACCTTGGCCGCTGCCTTGAGGCCGAGACCATAAGGTTCTCCTGTAGCGATGATCCGAATTTCCTCGGCCGCACGGGCCGGCCCCGTGGCGAACGAGACTGCGCCCAGCATCGTTGCGCCCAGCAACATCGCTGCTGTGCGACGCGTCATAGTGGTGAGACTCACCCTCATCATCTCCCTCCGTCCGGTTGGCCGAGATCGGCAAATCCAGACTAGAGGCATTCAATCATAAAACGCAAATATTATGATCAATAATGATTGCATTCTCGATTTTCGGCGACGCATAGTGAGTTCATGGAGCGATCGAAACGAGCCCCTGGCGTGCGCCGTGCCGAGATCCGCCGCATCCTGCGTACGCAGCGATCGGCGACCGTAGAGGAATTGTGTTCGCTCCTAAAAGCTTCTCCGGCGACGATCCGGCGAGACCTTGCCGCGCTCGAGGAGAACGCGGAGATCGAGCGCAGTCATGGGGGCGCTGTCGTACCTCTGCTGCGCTCGGCGGAGCAGAATTTTGCGCAACGTGAGTCGCGCGATGCAGCCGAAAAGCAGGCAATCGCGGCTGCCATCCTCCCTTTGATCGAGGCAGGAAGCACCTTGTTCCTCAATGACGGTTCCACTGTCATGGCCATAGCCAAGGCAATCGTAGAGGCCGGGATCGAGGTCTTCGTCGCGACACCTGCAGTGAACGTTGCAGCGAAACTTGCGGAAAGCGATGCGGTGACCGCGTGCCTCCTTGGCGGATTCGTCCGGCAATCCTCTCTTGCGACCTCAGGCCCCTTCGCGGAAGCCATGGCGGCACAGATCAATGCAGACTTGGCGATCATCTCTCCCGATGCCCTGCACCCGGAACGCGGCATCACCTTCATCAACGCTGAAGACGCTGCCCTGGCGCGCCGCATGGCTGCACAATCGCGCGACGTCACGGTGGCAGCGACCAGCGCAAAGCTCTTGTCCGTCGCGCGCGTCGGCAGCATTCCCCTGACCGCCGTCAGCCGCCTTGTCTTGGGCTGCCACATTCAGGACGTGCCTCAGGCCATTGCTGAATGCGGTGCGGAGATCCTCGCTGTGCGGAGCCTTCCGGAATGACGGGCGCACAGGCACGATCAGGTCGCCAAGGATTGCTGTTCTTCGCTCCGGCAGCCGTGTTCCTGCTCGTCACCCTGATCTATCCACTCCTCTTTTCACTTTATGCGAGCTTCACGAACCTCCGTCTGACGAGCCCCATCACCCGATTTGTCGGTTTCGATACCTATGCAATGGTGCTCTCCGGCAGCCTGTTCAGGAGCTCCCTGTTTCTCACCGTCATCTTTCTTGTTGCGGCGATCGCTCTCGAATTCGTCATCGGTTTCGCTTTGGCGCTATCGTTCAAGTCCATGCGCCGCACGCATCCGATCCTGCGCGCTTTGTTGATGCTCCCATTGATGGCGACCCCGGTGAGCGTTGGCTTGATCTGGAAACTGATGCTGAACAGCGACTTCGGCATAATCTCCTATGCAGGCCAACAGCTGGGACTAGGCACCCTGCTATGGCTGGCCGATCCGATGCTGTCCATGGTGTCCGTCATCATCATGGACGTGTGGCAATGGACACCTTTCATGTTCCTAATCCTTCTCGCGGGCCTTGAGGGCCTGCCGGAGGATGTGTTCGAGGCCGCGGAGGTGGACGGCTCTCGGTCGTTCAATCTGTTGTGGAACGTGACCCTGCCGCTGATGGCGCGGATCATCGTCATAGCCCTCGCCTTTCGCATCATGTTTGCCATAGCGACCTTCGATACCGTTTTCGTGCTGACCAAAGGTGGGCCTGCTCGGGCGACCGATCTGATCACCCTGCTGATCCAACGGGAGGGATTGGTGAACCTCAACGTGGCCTCGGCATCCGCCATGTCGTTTCTGGTGCTACTGCTTGTGACGATCCTCAGCGCCATCACCTTCAAAAGGGTGATGAGCAATGGCTGAAAGGCGGCGCCCATATCTCCGTGAAGGCGCCCACATTGCGGCCAATGTCGCGGTCGTCGCGCTCTTCCTGTTTCCTCTGGCTTGGATGATCATCGGCGCCTTCAAGTCTCAGGCTGATCTCCTGTCGCCCAGCCCCGTTTGGTTCTTCACCCCGACACTTGAGCACTGGCACTTCATTCTCGACAACTGGAACGTCGAGCGCCATCTCGTGAACAGCTTGATCGTCAGCGTCATGACCACCGTGCTGACATTGACGCTCGGCCTTCCCGCAGCCTATGCGCTCGCCCGATTCCCGATCCGGGGAAAGGATGCCATCACCTTCGAGATCCTGAGCTTGAAGATGATTCCCCCGATCGCCGCCGTCGTTCCTCTTTTCGTGCTCTCTCGACAGACCGGACTCTACAACACACTGACGGTCCTTATCCTTCTCAACACCGCCTTCCAGCTTCCATTCGCCATCCTGGTCCTGAAATCCTTTATCGAGGAAATCCCACGGGAGATCGACGAGGCCGCTACAGTTGACGGCTGCCGTCCCTTTGGGGTTTTGTGGCGCGCCATCTTGCCCCTCTCCGTGCCCGGCATGATTTGCTGCGCAGTCTTCGTCTTCATCTTCAGTTGGAACGAGTTCATGATCGCCAACACCCTCGTCGGAGGAGATTTGCGGCCTTTGCCGCCGATCGTCGGATTGGCCCTGACACATCGCGGCATCCTGTGGGGACCGGCATTGGCACTGGGCGTGGTGGTTTTGGTTCCCGTCTTTGCCCTGACCTTTTCCCTATCGCGCTACATGGCCCGCGGACTGACCTTCGGAGCAGTCAAGGGATGAGCCCGGAAGAGATCTTGGCGACGCTTCCCATCTGGAAGGGAACGCCCGAACTGTCTGCCCTTATGGAGGGACGGACCAACAGGAACTTCATCATTCGAGACGCCGGAAGCACGTATTTTGGTCGTGTCGGCATAGATTTGCCGCATCACAATGTATGGCGCAGCAACGAACGCCTCTGTGCGACCATGGCCGCTGACGGAGGCGTGGCACCCCGGGTTCATTATGCGGCCAGCGGCATCCTGATCACCGACTTCATCCAAGGACGGACGCTGCATCTTCCTGAGATGCATGATGCCGAGGTGATCGCCGAGACGGCACGCACTGTGCAGCGCCTTCATGCCTTGCCCGTCGTGGAGGGGCTCAATTCCTATTGTGGCGTGGCAGTGTGTAAGCACTACCTTGCCGCACTTCCCGACGACGATCTGCCGGTGCCCCGCGCGCGTATCCTGTCCCGACTGGGGGAGCCGAGCCCGCTGGGGACGTGCCTCGTCCATGGCGACATCATCCCCGAGAATTTGATCCGGACGGAGGGGGGCATCATGCTGATCGACTGGGAATATGCCGGGCTCGGCATTCCCGAGGTCGATCTTGCTTCCATCATCGCAAACTGCGACCTGACTGCGCCCGAAATCGGCAATCTGCTTGAAGCCTACGGGCCGCACCGACCCGAACTGCTGGAGCAGCAGCGCGTCGCACTCGTCATACGCGAGGCGCTTTGGTGCCTCACCCAGTTGCGGCACAGCGGTCCGGAAGGCGATCTCGAATCTTATACGACCCTCTGCGTGAACCGCATGCTGAGGGAGTTTTGATGAGCATCTTCGACATTGCCGTCATTGGGGCAGGCGTCGTCGGCACGGCCATCGCCCGTGATCTGTCGCGCCAGGACTTGAAGGTGGTCCTTCTAGAGGCAAACCCCGACTTTGGAGACGAGTCCAGCAAGGGCAACTCAGCCCTCATGACGGAAGGTCACGATACGCCAGTCGGCACTCTCGAGCGCCAGTTGGTCGTTCGCGGCTATCAACGATACGTTGCGGAAGGGCCGGGCCTTGGTCTTCCGATGCGCAAGACCGGCGCCCTCATGCTGGCATGGACCGAGGCCCAGCGCGTCATTGTCGAGCATCATGTCGAGAACGCGAACGCGGAGGGATTTCCCAACGTCCATTTGATGGATGGGGATGAGGTTTCCCGACGCTGGCCTCAGTTTCGACCAGGCGTGCTGTGTGCGCAGTGGATGCCGGACGAGCTGATCGCCGACCCCTTTTCGACCCCCTATGCCTATCTGCTCGATGCCGTCACCAATGGCGTGGAGTACCGCAGCCACTGGCGTGTGAGCAAGGCCGAGCGCCGCTCCGGAGGCTGGCGCCTGGGCAATGATCGTGGCGATGAGATCGAGGCGCGACTGGTGGTGAATGCCGGCGGTCTCCGGGCTGACCATGTGGAGGCACTCGCCGGCTACCGAGACTTCGAGATGCGCCCGAGGCGCGGGCAATACATCCTTCTCGACAAGCCGGCCCAAGCGATCCATGACGTGATTGCCTACCCCACGCCGACCCCGACATCGCGCGGCATTCTGATCGCTCCGACGATTTTCGGGAATGTCCTGGTCGGGCCGACGGCAGAGGAGGTCGAGGATCGGGACGACCGCAGCGTGACAGACTCCGGGCTGGCAGCCCTGCAACAGGCAATCGACGATATGGTCCCGTCTCTGAGGGGCATGCCGGTGAACACGATTTACGCGGGAATGCGGCCGGCGACGAACCACAGCGAATACCAGATCATCCCACGCTTCGATGAAGACTGGCTGACCGTCGCAGGGATCCGTTCGACCGGATTTTCCGGCGCACTCGGTATTGCGGAATATGTGATGTCGCTGATCTTTCCGCAGGTCTTTGACCCTAAGCCCAAGGCCCAGCTGCAGGAGACCCGGGTGCCTGACCTGTCCGAGCAAAGTCTTCGCCCCTGGGCCGACCCCGGAAAGATCAATGCCGATCCCGCCTATGCCGAGATGCTTTGCCACTGCGAACGGATAACGATGGGCGAAGTGCGCGATGCCCTCGCCTCTCCCCTCCCTCCGCAATCGATAAAAGGGCTGAAGCGGCGCACCCGCGCCATGTTCGGGCGCTGCCAGGGTTTCTACTGCGGAGCGCGGGTGCAGGCGATGTTTGATGCCGCCAAAGGCAAACCGCATGCGTGATCCCGCCGTATTGATTGTCGGTGCCGGGCCTGCCGGCCTTGCGGCGGCTGCCGGGCTGAAGCGCCGGGGCATCCACGACATTCTCCTCATCGACCGCGACGATGAACCGGGAGGATTGCCGCGCTTCTGCCATCACCCGGGATTTGGCCTTGGTTATTCCTGGCTGCCGCGCTCCGGCCCCGGCTTCGCCGCCAAGCTCTTGAAGGACGCGGAAGACGTCGAGATTCTCTGCGGCACGACGATGATCTCTTTGGCGGAGGGGCCGATCGTGACGATCTCGGGTCCACTCTGCGGTCATCGCGAACTGCATCCGCGCGCTGTCATCCTGGCGACCGGCATTCGCGAAGCCAATAGGGGCAACAGGCTCGTTCCCGGAGCGCGCCCGGAATCGGGGATCCTCACCACCGGCTTGCTTCAGCAGATGGCGGCCCGCAAAGTTCCCTTTCCGCCCAAGATGAGGTCTCTGTTGGTCGTCGGCACGGAACATGTTTCCTTTTCCGCGATCTGGACGGCCCGCAACGCCGGTCTGAAGGTTGTTGCGATGGTGGACGACCACGCCAAGGTCCAGTCCTTGGCAGCTGCGGCCTGGATGGCCCGAATTGCCAAGATTGATCTTCACCTCGAAACGCGGATCGCCTCAATTGAGGCTGACGCCAACAAGGTGTCCGGCGTGGTGATCGACGGCGCCTCCGGCAGAAGAAAGCTATCCTGCGACGGAATCGTCTTTACGGCGGGATGGATTCCGGAGACGGCGGCTCTCGTTCAAGGTCCGGTCAAGCTCAGTGTGGAAAGCAGAGGCATTGTCGTTGATTCGTCCATGCGCACGAATGTGCCGGGCGTCTTCGCTGCTGGCAACGCACTCGGTTCGGTGAAGTCGAGCGGCACCTGCGCAAAACAGGGCGCCCGCACCGCTGCTAGCTTGGCCCTGTCCCTGAAGCAGCCTTGATCCTAGACCAGTGGTCGCCGACCCTCGAGTCAGCCGGCCGCCATGGCCTCATCCCAGAAGGCCGCCTCGATCTTGTGACCGTCGAGGTCGCGAACGAAGCAGCCGTAATAGGGATCTCCATAATGCGGCCGCGGCCCCGGAGCCCCCTCACCCGACGCACCGGCGTCCAGCGCCGCCTGATAGAAAGCATCGACCTCCGCACGAGATCTGGCGAAGAAACCGAAATGCGTGCCGTTGCCAACGCTGCCGGTTCCGCCGTCCAAGGGTCGCTGCACCCAGAATTCCGGGTAGAGCTTGCCATAGGCCACCGCCCCGTCGTGCTCCAGGATCCGCTTCGCCCCAATGGTGGCCAGAACATCATCGTAAAAGCGCACGGCACGCTTGAAGTCGTTCGTTCCTACGGAGACATGCGACATGATGCTTGGGTTCGGATCCACCATCAGAAACTCCATTAAGTTCTTTGTTTGTTCTCATATCACACGCAGAGAAGGTGGACAAGTCAGGCCCACAAGTCGCTGATCAGTTCGTTACAATCAGCAGTTCGAAAGTCACGCAAACCGGATTGCAGCCGGGCCGAAGCCGACCTTCGGCTATGGAGCCGTCGAGTCCGACCAACGCGATGTCGAGGCTGCAATGCCCCTTCCTCACTTCACCGTCGCGGATCAGCACCTCCGTTGCAAAGGAGTCAAAGAAGGGAGAGGTCTCGAATTCTGCCGAAACCAGGCTTCCGATCCCCATGATCCGAGCTTCCGTGACGTTCTGATTACGGCACAGAGTCTCGATCGACCGGCAAACATCGACATTGGGCTTGAGCACGGCAATGAACGCCCGGCCCCGCCCGACAGGATGTTCAGGCGATGTGATGGGCTGAAACAGACGGAAGTTCGTCTCCGGGTCGTCCTGCACCTCGAAGGCGGCTCCGGACACACCCCAGACCTCCGCCTTCGCCCGACGCGACAATCGCGACTCCAAAGGCAGAAGGTGACCCATGCGCAGGCTGCCATCGGGCAACCTCCAGAGCCCATGACAATGCAGGAACGACTCCCGGTCCCTGAGTCCCACGATGAGGCCGGCATCTTCGATGATGCATACGCCTTGCGGTGCAAACGTCTCGCTGTACCAGGCGGCATGCTGGCCGTCGGGTGAGACCGCAGGAATGACGTAACGCAGGGGCTCGACGGCAGCATCGCGCAGATGGACATATCCGCTGACGAGGCCGGCCGTGGCGAATGCCTCTGCTACGGATTGATTGAGGCTGCATCCGGCTTGCAACTCCATCGTCATTCGGTCGGCGCAACAGGCCATCGAATGCACACGTTCTGCGGCCGAAGGTCCTGGATGTTGAATGGTGCGCATGGTCTCGATCAACGAGCGACGCCCTCGAGGTCGCCCCGCTTCAAGATTTCCTCCCGGATCAGCTTCTTTGACATCTTGCCATAGGCCGACTTCGGAATCGCATCCCACCAGAGAAACCGCTTCGGCATCTTGTATCGGGACAGCTTGCCATCGAGCCATATCTCCAACTCGATGGTGCTGGCGTCGACACCTGCCCTGGCGACGCAGACGGCCACTCCGATCTCGCCCCAGAGAGGATCAGGCACCCCGAGGACCGCCGCCTCGCTTACATCCGGATGCGTCAGGATCTTCTCCTCGATCTCGCGCGGATAGATATTCGAGCCGCCCGAGATGTACATGTCGGAAATTCGACCCGTGATGTAGACGAAGCCTTCCTCATCCATGTGGCCGAGATCGCCCGTGCGGAACCAGCCGTTGCGGAAGGCTTTGGCGTTGGCATCCGGATCATTGTGATAGCCTGCGAAAACCCCAGGCCCGATGACGCAGATTTCCCCCGTCTCACCAGCTGCGCAAGAATTCCCCTGGTCATCCTGGATCTCGACTTGCATCCCCGTGCGCTCGAAGCCGCAGGTTCCGATCCGAGCCGCTTCATCTACAGAGGTATGAAGGTCCGGCGGCAAAACGGTGATGATTCCCGTGACTTCACCAAGACCGTAATACTGCACGAGAACGGGTCCCAAAATGTCGAGGGCCCGCTTCTGGTCCGACCTGTACATGGGAGCGCCGGCATAGATGACGTGACGCAGCGAGGAATGATCGAATTGCTGAACGCTCTCGTCTTCGATGAGCAATTTGAGGATGGTGGGCACAGTGAACGCATTGGTGACGCGCCACCTCTCGACCAGCGCCCAGAAAGCGGCTGCGTCGAGCTTGTCGGTGGGGAGAAGGATCGTCTTGACGCCCCGAGCCACCTGGACGAGCTGGTGGACGCCTGCGCCGTGAGACAGGGGGGCCACAACGATCGAGGCATCTTTTGCGGTGGTCCCGGGCATGAGATCGGACAGTTGATTGGTGACGACAAACGCCATCTGCCCATGGGTCAGAACCGCGGCCTTGGGTCGTCCTGTCGTGCCGGAGGTGAAGAAGAACCAGCAGGGATCGTCACGATTCACCGGAACGCTGCTAAAACGCCGCCCCATGAAACGGTCGACGATATCATCGTAATCTTCCCCAAAGCCGGACTCACCGATCGACAGAACGAAACGCAGCTCGGCAGCGGATTCGAGACTCTTCCTTGCATGCTCTGGAAATGCGGCCCCACAGATCATGCCCCGCGCGCCGCTGGCCTGCGCGAGATAGGCCACGTCTTCGGGCGATTGTCGAAAATTTGCCGGCACCCACACCGCACCAACGCGGAGGCAGGCGAACAGGGACTCGAACATCTGATTGCAGTTTGCTGACTGGATCAGGATCCGGTCGCCCTTGACGATACCGAATTCGGTCGTCAGCGCGACCGCCATGGCCTCGACGCGCGACTCCATCTCATGCCAAGTCCATGCCCGATCGCGCCAGACAAACCCGATATCATCGCGATGACGACGTGCCGTCTGGGTGAGAAGATGAGCCAGGTTCATGACCCGTGTCGAACTGGGCATCATGGCATCACTCACCTCTCGCCTCCCCGATGATATGCTGGCCAGCTTCAGCTCAGGCTGGTCCCAACCGCTTTCTCTAGAATGGCCCACGCATCGTCGCCATACTTCCCTTTCCATTCGGCGTAGAAGCCGGCATCCTTGAGCTTCTGGCGGAAGGAGTCGGGGTCCGTCTCGTTGATCTTCATCCCCTTCGCCGTCAATTGCTCCTTCAGCGTGGCATTCAGCTTTTCAACATCCGCACGTTCCTTCACCCCTGCTTCGTTGATGTTGCGGGCAACGATCTCGCGGACATCTTCCGGCATCCTCTCCCAGGCACGCTTGTTCGCCAAGAACCAGAAGCCATCCCACATGTGGTTGGTGATGGAGCAGTATTGCTGCACCTCGTAGAGCTTCGCCGTTGAGATGATGGCGAGCGGGTTCTCTTGGCCATCGACGATCTTCGTCTGCAACGCTGAATAGACTTCTGCAAAGTTGATGCTGGCTGGGGCGGACTGGAAGGCCTTGAACATGGAAGTCCATAAGGGGCTGACGGGCACCCGGATCTTGAAGTTTTTGAGATCGGCGGCCGTATTGATCGGGCCGATGGAGCTGGTGATCTGCCGGAAGCCGTTGTCCCAGATTTTATCCATGACGACGAGGTTCGACTTCTCGATCTCGCCGCGGACGTACTTCCCGAGCTCTCCATCCATCGCCGGCCAGACCGTCGCGTAGCTGGGAAACGCAAAGCCGATCCCGCTGATCGAGGCCTTCGGGACCAGTGTCGACAGAATGAGGGGAGACAGCGTGAAGAACTCCACGCCACCTGAACGCACCTGGCTCAGCATATCTGTATCTGCACCCAACTGATTGCTGGGGAAGATCTGTATCGCCACGCGTCCGTTCGTCTCCTCACGGATTTTGTCGACGGCCTCCTGCGCCCGAACGTTCATTGGATGGGTGATGGGCAGGTTATTGGCATATTTGTAGTTGAACTCGGCGGTCTGGGCACCCGCGTGGCGAAGGGTGCCGACGAGGGCCACCGATGCCGTGCCCGCCAGCATTGTACGACGTGTAATGGTCATGAGTTTTCCTCCGATATGCGTTCAGTTTCTTGTTCAGAGATAGGCCGTGGAGAGTGCAGGAATGGCGGCGATGAGCAAGAGCCCGACCAGCAGCGCTCCGAGATAGGGCCAGATCGCGCCCATGGCCACATCCGGTGAAACGTTGCCGATCTTGCAGGCGATGTAGAAGCCGATCCCGATGGGCGGCGCCATGAGTCCGATATTCATCGCCGTGACCACGACCATGGAATAATGGACGTCGTTGATTCCGAGATTGGCCGCAATTGGGAACATGATGGGTGCCATGAGCACGATCGCCGGCAGCCCCTCCAGGACGCAGCCGAGCAACATGAAAACGGCGATCGACACCAGCATGAATGTGAACCAGCCGCCGGGCAGCCCGACCATGGAGGTGGCAAGCTGATGGGCAAAGCCCGTCTGGGTCAGCGCCCATGCCATTGCCGACGCCGTTCCCAGGATGAGCAGGATGGCTCCTGATAGGGCGGCGGTATCCACAAGCATCGAATAGAATTTCTTCCAGGTGATACCGCCATACAGAACGATGCCGATGATCAAGGCATAGACGACCGCGATGGTCGAGACCTCGGTGGCAGTCGCGACCCCGCCGCCAACGGCTCCGCGGATGAGGAAGGGCAGCACCAAGGCTGGAACGGCGATGAGGAGCGTATTGCGAACGACGGACAGCGGTGCACGCTTGACCCCTTCCATCCGCTCACCCGATGCCTTCCATCGCGCGAGGATCGCGAGGACAAGCAGCAGCACCATCGCGATGATGAACCCGCTGGTGAACAGCGCCGCAATGGAGACGCCGGCCACGGAACCCAACACGATCAGGACGATGGAGGGTGGGACCGTGTCTGCCATTGCCGCCCCGGTGGCGAGCAAGGCGATCATTTCCTTCGGCTCGTGCCCCCGACGCTTCATCTCCGGGAACAAGGCGGGAGCGACGGTCGCCATGTCCGAAACCTTGGAGCCCGATATGCCGGAGACGAGGAAGAGTGACCCAAGCAGGACATAGGACATCCCTGCTTTGACGTGCCCGAGCAGCGATGCGAGGAAATCGACGATCGCCTTTCCCATGCCGGTGGCATCCAGGATGCAACCCAGCAAGACGAAGATCGGCACGGACAGGAGAATGAGGCTGGACATGCCTTCATCCATGCGGCCAACAAGGACGATCACCGGGACATACGTCGTCAGCACGATGAAGGCCAGGGTCCCCATGCCGAAGCAAAAGGCGATGGGAACGCCGAGCAGAAGGCATACCCCGACGAGACCCACGAGAAAGATCAGGATATTGTAATAGCCGAGCGTCAGCAGCACCGGCGACAGCAACCAGCCGAGGCCCGCAAACGCCGCGATGACTGCGAGCCCCCCAACGAAATTGAGCAATGTCGACTCGCGCACCGCATGGATGATGGCGATGACAAACATCAATGTGAGACCGAAGACGATGGCAGCGGCGCGATAGCTCATCGGAATGTTCAGTGCAGCAGAGGTGACGAACCATTCCTCCTGTACATATTCGATGGCGGGCAGGATGAGCGCCAGAATGACGGCCGCGATGATCTGCAAAGCAAGGGTGCTGACGAATCCCCGCGCCCTCTCAGGGATGAGATTGACGAAAATCGTGAGCCTCAGGTGCTCATTTCGATCGATGGCGATGGCGGAGCCGAGCATGGCGAGCCAAAGAAAGGATATCGACGACGCTTCGTCGATCCATACGATGGGGAGCGAAAGCACGTAGCGCGAGAAGACCCCGAGAAGCAGGAGACCGATGACGAGGACCAGCAGCAGGGAAGCCAGAACTTCGATCGGCCACATGAACCGTGATCCGGGGCGGCCATGGAGGGTCTCGGCCGGCGAGATGACGACCACAGTCTCGTTGCCGGCAGACGCCATGAACCCCCCTTGTTCTTTATCGCCAGTATCTCGGCCCATCTTCAGGATACCGGTCCGGCGTTGTCTTCGCGGTTATCTTCGCTGGGCGCCCCCAGCCGTTCGCATCAAACTAACCTGTTCGCCACAAATTCTCTGATTTTATACGGCTTTTCGCCACCCCTTCGCGACATAGCTGGAGTTCTGCAAGCAGAGAAATGGATATCTCCCTCGACATCAGGGGCAGCGCATTGCAGATCATGGTATGAGAGGAGCCGCCGAAACATTGCGGTCCGGAATGAGTTGAGGCAGCTTTCATTGGCTGGCGGTGAGACGATCATGAACATCCATCCTTTGCTGCCCTGCGAGACCAGACCTACGGACGAGGCGCGCGCGTGGCGCAATGAGGCGATGCGCCAGATCGAAGCCGACTTCAACCGTTCCGCCGATACCCATCTGGTCAGAGTCGAACTGCCGAGAGCTCCTGGAATCACGCTCTACCTCAAGGATGAGTCCAGTCATCCCACCGGCAGCCTCAAACACCGCCTCGCGCGGTCTTTGTTTCTCTACGCTCTTTGCAATGGCTGGATTGGACCTCACACCACGATTATCGAAGCCTCGAGCGGATCGACGGCTGTGTCGGAAGCCTATTTTGCCAAGCTCTTGGGTCTGCGCTTCATCGCCGTCATGCCCAGAACCACGTCGGCGGAGAAGATTGCCGCCATCGCGTTTCAGGGGGGCAAGAGCCACCTGGTCGATGACCCCAAGACCATTTACGCAGAGGCGGCCCGGCTCGCCCACGAAACCGGCGGACTTTTTATTGATCAGTTCACCTTTGCCGAACGGGCGACCGACTGGCGTGGCAACAACAACATTGCAGAATCGATCTTTCTCCAGATGGAACGCGAACCGCAGCCCATACCGGAGTGGATCGTCTGCGGCGCCGGGACGGGCGGGACCTCCGCGACCCTGGGGCGCTACATCCGATATCGCCAATATGCCACCCAGCTTTGCGTGGCCGACCCCCTGGGCTCCGTCTTTCACCGCCACTATGGCGATCGCAGCGTCCGCGAGGTGGAAGCCTGCGGGTCGGTGATTGAGGGCATAGGGCGGCCGCGCGTGGAACCGTCCTTCATCCCCACCGTCGTCGACAGGATGATTGCCGTGACGGATGCCGCGAGCATCGCGGGCAAGCGCATCATCAGCGAAATACTCGGCCGTCGTTGTGGCGGCTCGACCGGCACCAACATCTGGGCCTGCGCCGTCCTCATCTCCGAGATGCTGGCAAGCGGACAAAGCGGATCGATCGTTACTCTGCTCTGTGATTCCGGCGAACGCTACGGCACGACCCTCTATGACGACGTCTGGCTTGACGACCGCAAGATCGACATTGTCGGACCGCTCGCGCAGCTCAGAGAATTCTTCGAGAGAGGCGTCCCGGTCCTCGAGCAATCGGTTTGACCACCACCACGTAACGGGTCTGTCCGATCACTTCCCATATCTGGGGAAAGCACAGGCCAGCTTATTGCCATCCGGATCGCGGACATAGGCGACGTAGAAGTTCGGTCCGTAAGCCTCGCGTAGGCCCGGCTCACCCTCGCAGCTGCCGCCGTTCTGCAATGCCGCCGCATGAAAGGACTTCACCTCCTCAGCGCTCTTGGCCCCGAAGGAGATCATCGTCCCATTGCCAGCGGTCGCCGGTTGACCATCAAACGGTCTGCAGACGTTGAAACTCACACCGTCCTCATAGCTCGGACCCCATGTCGCCCAGCCGCCCGAAGGCTCGCCTTTGCGTCCGTGTCCAATCGCACCGAGAACCGCGTCGTAGAACGCCACGGACCGTGCGAGATCATTGCTGCCTACGCTGAGATAGAGAACTGGTGACATGGAGACTTCCTGGCTTCCAAAAAGATCAGACATTATAAGCGGCCGTCGAGATTTGCGAAGAGGCTAGGCTCCGAATCGAGGCTCCGGCACACCTTTGATTCCGAGATCATAGATCGCGAAAAGACTCCCCCGCAGCACGCCGTCTCCCGGGAATCGCGGCAGTGGCGGCTTTGCCATGGAGGTGATGAAAAGGATGTCGAGGTTCGGACCGCCGAACATGCAGCTCGTCACCTTTTTAACTGGCATCTCGATGATCCGCTCGACGGTCCCATCCGGCCGGTAGCGGACGATCTTCCCGTCATACACCTGCGCGTTCCACAAGCAACCTTCGGCATCGACGGTAGAACCGTCCGCCGCACCGCCTGTCGACGTGTCGAGTTTGGCGAAGGTCCGACGATTGGATACCGCTCCGGTCGCGAGGTCATAGTCATAGGACCAGATCTCGCCCGACCAGGAATCTGCGAAGTAGAAGATCGATCCATCCGGGCTCCAGCATGGGCCATTTGAGCAGATGATGTCCGTATCCAAGGTGTGGACCGAGAAATCCGGGTCCAGCCTGTAGAGGGCCCCATTGGGGCCTTCCTCCATCGTGTCCATGGATCCCGCGACGAAGCGCCCCCGTTTGTCGACCTTTCCGTCATTGATGCGATTCTTCTCTTTCCCGGGCTCCGGATCGACGATCAGGTCCACGTCACCGCTCCTGAAATCGAGCAGATGAAATCCGGTCGCGAGCGATAGTACCGCACCCTGGCCATCCTTGCGCAAAGCCATTGAGCCGATCTTGGCCGGAACGTCCCAGGCACGAACCTCGCTTCCCTCTACGGTGGAGCGAAAGACACGGCCATCGAAACTGTCGATCCAATAAAGACGCTGCTGTTCAACGTCCCAAAGCGGCCCCTCGCCCAGGGTCGTCTTGACGTCGACGAGAACTTCGATACGCATTGCTTCCTCCGCTTTATGTCAGCCGCCGAAGCGAGGTTCCGGGAGCCCACGCACCCCAAGACCATGAACCGCAAACAAACAGCCTGCCTCGCGTTCCCGGTGATATTCATTGCTCATGGGCCGCGCCATAGAGGTGACGTAAGCGATGTCCAGATCGGCACCTCCGAAGATGACGCTGGTCGTCGATTGAACGGGCAAACCTACGATCCGGTCCACAACCCCATGCGGATCGAAGCGAATGAGACGGCCGGAATAGACTTCCACGCTCCACACGTACCCCTCCTCGTCGACCGTTGCCCCATCGGGGAGGCCGCGAAGCTTATCGAAATTCGTGAATTGGCGGCGGGAGCGGACAGTGCCGGTCTCCATGTCATAGTCGTACGCGTAGATCGCGCGTGTACCTGTATCAGCGAAATAAAGCGTCCGCCCATCCGGACTCCAGCAAGGACCGTTGGAGCAGATGATCCCGGTGTCGAGAAGATGCAGCGACAGGTCGGTGTCCAGACTGAAAAGTTTTCCGACGGGATCCCTCTCCTCGAAATCCATGGATCCAGCGATGAAGCGGCCTCGCGCATCGACTTTGCCGTCATTCAGGCGCGGCCGTAACTCACCGGGCTGTGTTTCATTGATGCGCGTGACCTCGCCGCTGTCGAAGTCCAGAAAGTTGAATCCGCTGCGCAAGGCGAGAACTGCTCCACCCTGTCGCCTCAGCGCCATGGAACCGATGGGTTCGGGAACCGGCCATTTGCGCCGGTCCCCGCCACTCGCATCCATGCTGTAGATCGCCGGGGCATAGCTGTCGATCCAGTAGAGACGCTGCTCCTCAACATCCCATAAGGGCCCCTCGCCGAGACTGTCTCGCTGATCGCCGATCTGCTCGATCCGCAGCATGGTGCTTGATCCTCAGAAGTTGACCTGATCGCCACCCTTGAGGCTGAGGATCTCCCGGGCTTCGTCAGGCGTCGCCACTTGCTTGCCCAGACCTTCGATGATCTTTCGCGCCAGGGTGACCTGCTCCGCGTTTGACTTCGCCAAGATGCCCTTACCCGCCCAAAGGCTGTCTTCGAGCCCGACGCGGATGTTGCCGCCCATGGCTGCGGACATGGAAGCGATCCGAAGCTGAGCTGCGCCGGCACCAAGGACCGACCACCGATAATTATTGCCGAACAGGCGGTCGGCAGTCCGCTTCATGTGCATGACGTCTTCCGGATGCGTGCCGATGCCGCCGAGCAAACCGAAGACCGACTGCACGAAGAATGGCGCCTTCACCAGGCCACGATCCGCGAAATGGGCCAAATTGTAGAGATGGGCGATGTCGTAGCATTCGAACTCGAAGCGGGTGCCATTGTCGTAGCAAGTCTCCAGGATGTACTCGATGTCCTTGAAACTGTTCCGGAACACGAGATCACGTGTGGCCTCGAGATGCTGCTTCTCCCAATCGAACTTCCATTCCTTGTACTTGTCGACGAGATGATACAGACCGAAATTGATTGACCCCATGTTCAGCGAGGCAACCTCCGGCTTGAAGTGCGCGGCGGGCCGAACCCGCTCCTCGACCTTCATGTAGGGGCTGCCTCCAGTCGTGATGTTGATGGCCGCATTCGTGTTCTGCTTGATCCGCGGAAGAAACCGGGCGAAGGCCTCGGGCGTCTGGTCCGGTTTGCCAGTTTCGGGGTCTCGCGCATGCAGATGCAGCACCGCGGCACCGGCTTCCGCCGCGGCGATCGCCTCGGCAGCGATCTGATCCGGGGTGATCGGCAGATAGGGCGACATGGTTGGCGTGTGAATCGCGCCTGTGATGGCGCAGGTGATGACGACTTTACCTTCGACTGACATGGAGCTTCGCCCTTTCTTATTCGCCAATGCTCTGGGCCGCGCGCCGCTTGTGAGCGACCAGAGCCATGAGGTTTCGATCGCGCCAGACCTGGCGCTTCTGGAGATCCTCGGCTGCCAACAGCTGACGCCGATCCTTCTCGATGACATCGAGGACCGGACCCGTCCAGTCTGCTCGCCGCTGCATCTGCCCGAATAGGTTTGAATAAAGCGCGTTGTAGCGTTCGACATAGTCCCGCACGCCCGCTGGCGCATTAAGGTCGATGGTCTCGAAAGGACCGATGAATGCCCAACGAAGGGCAAGTCCCTCACGGATTCCGATGTCGACATCTTCGACCGATGCATAGCCGTCGGCCACGAGCCGAAATGCTTCTTCGAGCAGGGCTCCCTGCAGCCGGTTCATGACGAACCCATCCAGCTCCTGCTTCATGACGATGGGGGCTTGCCCGGCCGAGACCATCAGGGCCCGGGCACGCTCCACGGTTTCCGCACTGGTCCATGGCGCAGGGACGATCTCGGCAGCAGGCACCAGATAGGGCGGGTTGATGGGATGCACGACGAGACAGCGATGACGGCCCGGCAGGCTCTCGGTGAAGCGCGAGGGAAGCAAAGCCGAAGTCGAGCTCGCGAGAACGGCCGCCGGTGGTGCAAGGCGGTCCAGCTCGGCAAAGACGGCCTGCTTCACCTCCAGTTTCTCGGGCGTGTTCTCCTGCACATGATCCGCCTCGGCGAGCGCCGCAGCGAGATCAGTCTCCGCACGCAACCTCGACAGGACGTCATCGGCCGTTCGCCCGTTCAACAGGTCGTTCTCGATCAGATCCGGCAGGACAGTCGCGATATAGTCGATGGCTGCGAGAGGAGCCTCCGGAGCGGCATCCCACAACACAACATCATGGCCCCCGCGTGCGAAGGTGATGGCCCAGGCGCGCCCGATGAACCCGCTGCCGATGATAGTGACTTTCGCCATGAAATCCGCCTCACAATGTCTCGACGTTGCCGTCCACGCCGAGCGACTGCCCCGAGATGTTGCTCCCGGCATCGGACAGCAGGAAGGCCACCATGGCGGCGACGTCATGGACGGATACCATCCGGCGCAGGGATACCTTCTCGAGGTACTTCTGCTCCATCTCCTCGTAGGAGAGCTTGAGTTGCTCCGCACGAGCGCGAATGACGCCCGTCATGCGCGGTCCCTCGACGATGCCGGGCAGGATCGCATTGACGCGGATGTTGTCCGGCCCAAGCTCCTTCGCGAGGCTCTGCGTGAAGCCGATGACACCGAACTTGGCCGCGGAATAGGGAGAGCGGAAGGCATATCCATGCCGGCCGGCGGCCGACGACATGTTCACGATGGAGCCGCCTTGGGCCGCCATGAGCATGGGAACGGCCAATCGTGCGCAGAGAAACTGGCCGACCAGACCGACCTCGATGCAGCGGCGCCAGTCGGCCGGATCGAGCTCGTCGACCCGCCCCGTCGGACCGGCAATGCCGGCATTGTTGATCAAGGCATCGAGCCCACCCAGTTTCTTCTGGATCGCATCGAACATCCGCTCCACGTCATCGTCGCTGGAGACATCTGCCTTGATGTGACCGGCAGACGGGAATTCCTTCGCAAAGGACGCGAGCGCTTCCTCGGAGACGTCGCAGACGAACAGCCGAGCTCCATGCTTCGCGAGGCGCTGCGCGATGGCGAGCCCGATGCCGCCGGCCCCCGCCGTGATGAGCACCCGTTGCCCTTCAATTCCTCGAGCCAAGTCAGCTTCAGCCATGAACTATTCCTCTCATATCGTCAGACCCGCCGTTCTCTCAGCGCGATCACGGCGCCGAGGACCACCACACCATAGAGGATCGCACGCGTTGCATAGGGCAGGTTGCTGCCCGCCAGTAAGGTTTGCAGAGCGGTCAACAACAAGACACCACCGAGCATACCCAGATAATGACCGCGACCGCCGGTGATCAGGGCTCCTCCCACCACGACGACGGCAATCGAGGGCAGCAAGTACTCATCGCCCATTCCGAGGCTTGCCTGCCCCGAGAAGCCGGTGAGCATAATGCCGACGATGGCTGCGCAGACCGCGGAAAGGACATAAACCCCAATCAAAGTCCTGCCCACGGCGATGCCAGAGAGCTGAGCGACGCGCAGTCCGTTCCCGATGCCATAGACACGACGCCCGAACGGCGTTCGCGACAGCAGCGTAACCGCGAAGACGGCGAAGACGGCGACGAAAATGACCACCGGCGTCACCAGACCTCCAAGACGCGCCGTCATGAACCAGCGCAGCAGCGGCGATGAGAAGCCGGCCGGTGTCCCCCCGGAATAGAGCAGAGCGAGACCCTGCAAGATACCGTTCGTAGCAAGTGTCATGACGATGGGCGACAGTCCCAGAACCACGATCCCGATGCCGTTGACGAGACCGATCATGACGGCGACGATTAAGACGATCGGCAGAGCGTAGACGAGGGCCTGATCCGAGCCCTGAACGAGGCCGGCAAGCAGGATCCCACAAAAGCCTATGGTCCAGGGCACCGAAAGATCGAGCCCGCCCGTCAGGATCACGGTCCCCTGCCCCAAGGCGAGGATTGCCAGGAAGCTTGAGAGGACGATGAGCGAGTTCCAATACCCCCAGTGGAGGATGGTCCGCCCCAACCAGACCTCCGTCACGATGATGACGAGCATCAGGCAGACATAGGCGGGCAGCGCATAGCGGAGGGTCTCCGCATGCCGTGACCAGAAGCTCGCAGAAACCACCTCGCCTTTGCGGAAAGAAGCGCCCTTCAAGCTGAGCCGCTGGTCGCTCCCACCGATCTGTCGCGGCAAGGTTCCCGCCCGCCAGGCCGAGAATCGCAAGCTCGCGTTCCGGATCTGCCGCGCCAGGATCGAGTGACGACTGAGCGAAGCAGCAAGGACGGCCAGGATCAGGATCAACCCCTCGGCAATGGTGGAATAATAGGCCGAGACGTTCAGGACGAGCAGGATGTTGACGACGATCATCAGGATGTATGCGCCGAAGATCGATCCAACCGGACCTCCGCGCCCGCCGCCGAGGCGCGTGCCACCGACGACGACGGCAGCAAACACCTGCAGCAGCAGGGCGTTGCCCACCAGAGGGTCGCCCGACCCGGTCTGCGCACTGATGAACACGCCCGCCAGACCGTAGAACCCGCCGGCGATCACATAGGTGAAGAAGCGCACCAGGTCGACGCGCACTCCCGCAGAGCGCGCAGCCTCAGGGTCGCTGCCGATGGCATAGATCGCAGTTCCAAACCGCGTGCTTTTGAGCCAGAGCCAAAACAGGATGACGACGCCGAGAAGCACCAAAGGCATCGGCAGCCAGTTGGGGATCGCGTCGCCCATGTAGAATGTGCCGAGGGAAGGCGAGACGAAGCCACCAGGCTTGTCGAGAACGAGCAGCGTGATCCCCTGCAGGATGAACATGGTCGACAGCGTGACCACGATCGGCTGCAGCCGGAGAAATGCGACGAAGAAGCCGTTGAATGCGCCAGTCGCCATACCCACGGAGATGCCGACGAGAGTCCACAGCGCAACCGAAGCCTCCATGTCGGCCATGTCCATGCTCGAGGCGAGCACGGCGTTGACAAGCGATACGACGGCCCCGGCGGAAAGGTCGAACCCTCCGGTGAGGATCACGAGGGTCCCGCCAACCGCCGCGAGCGCCAGAGTCGTCCCGCCGCTTGCCAGGAAACTGACGTCGAAATAGGTCAGCGGCCCTGCATTGATCCCGTCGACCAGCAGAAACAGCACGATGAAGACGACGATGGCTGTGATCAGCCCGCGATGCCGCTGGAGCCACTGGCCCACGGGTAGCCTGCGATGAGCGGGGATGTCGGTGCTGGTCGTCACGCTCATGCCGCGAGACCGTCCAACGCGCTGCCGCCGAGGGCGGCCGTCATGATCGCCTGTTCAGTCGCGGCTTCTGCGTCAAGTTCGGCCGCCACCCGGCCCCCATAGAGCACCATGACTCTGTCGCAGAGATGCACGAGCTCTGGGATTTCCGTGGAATGGAACAGCACCGATCCTCCCGCCTCGGCGAAGTTCCGCATGAGCATATAAAGCTCGTGCTTCGTTCCGACGTCGATGCCTCTGGTGGGATCGAACAACAGCAGGATGCGGGATTCCGCCAGAAGCCATTTGGCGATCGCGATCTTCTGCTGGTTCCCTCCCGAGAATGACTTCACCGACGTCCAGAGAGCCCGCTTATTGACCTCCACCCGGTCGAACACCTCTTCCACGGCAGAAGTTTCCTCCCGATCGCGGATCAGCCCCATGCGGCTGAAGCGGCCGATGACCGGTAGCGAGACATTGTGCTTGCCACTCAGCTTGAGGAAAAGAGCCTCGGTCTTGCGGTCCTCCGGAACGAGCCCGATCCCGATATTGGAGCGCATCGCATCGGCGGGCGATGCGATGGTGACTGGCCGCCCATCGACCTTGATCTGCCCTCGATGGAGGTCGGCCATGCCGAAGCAGGCGAGGAAAAGATCCAGCTGCCCCATGCCCTGCAGCCCGGCAACACCCAGAATTTCGCCGCGGCGAAGGCTGAAGTCCACATCCCGCAACTTTTCGCCGACGGAGAGTTGCTGTGCGCTGAGCACCTCGGGGGCAGGGTCTGGCCTCTTTGGCGGCCGCTTTGGAAAAGCCTGGGACAGCGATCGTCCAACGATCATCTCGATGACCTGGGCTTCGCTCAGAGCGCCGACATCATCGGTTGTGATGTGTTTGCCATTGCGCAGGATCGTGAGCCGATCACAAAAGGCACGCACCTCTCTCATCCTGTGAGAGATGAAGACGATGGTGACGCCCTTTCCCTTCAACGTCGCGATGATCTCACCGAGCCAGTCGACATCCCGACCAGCGAGCGTTGAAGTTGGCTCGTCCAGGAGCAGAATCTTGGGTTGGCGCGATACAGCGCGAGCGATTTCGATCTTCTGTTGGATCGCCAGATCGAGTTCGCCGACCTCCGCCCAGAGATCGACGTCGATGCCGAGTTCGGTAAAGTGAGCTTCGACCCGCTCGCGTGCGGTCCGCCGCCTGATCATGCCGGTGACCCCTTGCGGCGCGTAAGGCAGCAGCATGTTATCGAGCACGGTAAGGTCCGGCACCAGGGTCATCTCCTGGAAGGCGGTTTGGATCCCGCGGGCATGCGCGATGCGTGGTGAGCGAAGACGCACCCGCTCCCCGGCGACCTCCAGGTGCCCCTCGTCCGGCTCGATCAAACCGGACATCATCTTGACGAGAGTGGACTTGCCCGCGCCATTCTCGCCCAGCAGGGCGTGCGCTGTACCGGGCTTGATGTCGAAGCTCACATCGTCGACGGCAACCGTTGCCCCGAAAACTTTGCGAACGCCGACGACGGATATGGCCGTTGCAGTTGGCGCGGACATGCACAAGTCCTGATAGGGGAGCGGAAACGGGGGCCCAGCCGACAAGCGGCCGTGCCCCAGGCGGGGAGGTTCAGTTCTCGGGTTGGCCGACCAACGCGGCGTTCAGGCCGACTTCCGGAGTTTCCTCGGAAAAGATGGACGCGAACCAGCCAGGATTGGGGACGATGGAAGGCTGGAATGCATTGCATCCGGCCTTCATTTCCGCCCAGGTTCCTTCGTCGCACAGCTTGATTGTCTCGTTGGTGACCAGCGGAAGCGGCAGCACGATGTTCTGGTCGACCTGCTTGCCCTCGAGGACCTGCACCGCGAGCTTGAGGGCGAGAGCACCGGAGTAAGGCGGTGAAGCGTAGGAAATGCGGGGAGCGTTCATGGGCGCGTAAGGAGATGCGGCACCCTCGACCTTGGTGTCGGCAGGCAGCATCTGAACGCGTCCGCCATTCGATCCTTCACCTGCGCACGGCAACAGCTGCTCAGGTGTCTTACCCGCCTCGAGCTGCATGGCGTTGGCCGTGTAGCATCCGACCTGCATCCAGAGTCCGTTGATCGAATCCCATCCTTGGGTTGCCAGGATCTTTGAGAGTTCGGTCCGCGCAACCGCCTGGCTCCACATGCCCACCGCTTCGGCGACGATCTTGATGTCGGGATGCTTGGCGAACACTTCCTTCGCCGCCTTGGTCCGCAGGGTGTCGACAGAGGTGCCGGGCACCCCTGTGATCGCCACGATATTGCCCTTTCCGCCAAGCTTCTCGACAAGCCATTCTGCTGTCTTGCGGCCAGCTTCTTCCTGGTCAATCGAGATGTTGTAGGCGCAAGGCTCGGTAATCTGCGCGTCATAGGCGAAGATCTTCACACCCTTCGCGCAGGCGCTTTTGACCACTTGGTTGAGAGCCGTCGGCGAGATCGGGTAGACGACGATCGCCTTCGCTCCGGCCTGAACCATGGCATTGATCTGTTGGATCTGCCGCTGGGCATTCGGACCTGCGACCTGCACCTGGAGATCGACCTTGTCAGCCATGTCCTTCGACGCGGCCATGGCCTTGACCATATTGGCAGCCTCGGCCTGCCAGTCATTGCCGATATAGCTCATGCTGAGAAAAATCTTGTGCTTCTCGGCAGCTTCGGCGCTGGAGCCTTGCCAGACCAAGCCAAGCGCAACGGCGCCAAAGGCCGTGGCGCGGAGAACCTTGCGTATCAATCCCATGGAGAACCTCCCAAAGATCCATCTTTGTTTTTCGTGATCATAGATCACAGATCAAAGATCGTGCAAGGGGGTGAGACCGCGGTTATAAGATTGACGGGATTACGCAGAGCTTGGGCCGACTTGAATGATGACTGATGAAACGGCGGCAAGGGCAGACTTTCAAATCGTGCCGCTGGCACGGGATACGCTTCAGGAGCGGGTCTATCGGCAGATGTCCGATCTCATCCTGGATGGCGAGATTGCTCCCGGCCAGCTGGTAACGATTCAATCTCTTGCCGACTCGTTCCACGTCAGCACGACCCCGGTGCGGGAGGCGTTGAAGCGCCTTGCTGCGGCTGGCGCGCTGACGTTGGTGACCGGCCGTGCCATGGGTATTCCGCGCCTCAGCGTGGAGCGCCTGGATGACTTGCGGAAAGTCCGGCTGGAAGTCGAGGGCCTGGCCGCAGAATGGGCTGCTCGGTCAATCTGCGGCGCGAGTCTGGCGCAACTCGAAAAGGAGGAAGCGAGGCTCGAAAGTTCAGTGGCGCGCAACGAGGTGCAGACCTATTTGCGAGCCAACCGCGCATTCCATTTCGCAATCTACAAGGCGGCGGGATCTCCGACCTTGTTGAGCATGATCGAAACGCTGTGGCTACAGATCAGCCCCTATTTCAATCTGCTTCATGGGTCAGGCAACTATGTATCCGCCAATGCTCAACATCGAGCGATCCTGAACGCTCTGAAGGCTGGCGACGGCAAAGCGGCACGAGCAGCACTTGGCGCCGACATTGATGGGGCCTACGCCGTCCTCTCCGAACTTGTGCGCCGCTAAGGACTGACCATTATACTGCCCTCCAGAGCCACCAGGTCGAAATCCGAAACCAGAATCTCGACTTGGATTTTCCAGAGCCCGGGGACCGGTATTCGGAGAGCGTCGATCCGCCAGACGCCGTCTCCCTCTGCGACCGCTTGTTGTCGCATCTTCTCGATGCCGATGGACGGATTGGCGAGGACGAGCGCGACCTCCTTGGCCTCCAGGGGCAAGTGCACATGGGTCATGACGCTGATCGTAGCCTGCACCACACCGGCCTGCCCCGGCGTGAGCACGACCACCGCCATTGCTGTATCGCCGTAAAGCTCCGCGGATGCGGCGCGGGCAGACGGCACGGGATGGGCGACTTCGACGGGCTGACTGCGCGGTGGAGCGGTGAAACGCCAGCCGGCGACGAGGCCGAGCACGATCAGGAAGAGGACAGTCTCAAGTGCGATTGTCTTGACCAGCAGCCGGCGTGCATCGTCGTCACCGATGTGAGTGCGATGGGTAAGGCGCCAACGATTGAACCCGGCGATGGCAAAGATCGCCAGGAGGAGAGCGAGCTTGGCCAAGAGCAGCTGGCCATAGGCGGTTTCGACAATGTCCCCGAGCCGCGGGACCTGTATCACGATGAGGGTGACGCCGGAGCACACCAGCACGAGCAGCACATAGGGGATGGCGCGCGAGAACTTTCTCAGCGCCTCTAGCGGGTGCCCTGCCGGCGCTTTGAGGAGAAGCAGCAGCGGGAGCAATGCACCGAGCCAGAACGCAACCGTCACGCCGTGGAGAAAGACGACCAACCGCATCCAAGGCTGCGGTTGCGCGGCACTCGCGTGGCCACTGGCTGCCAATGCAAGGCCAAGCCCGGTCAGTGCAGCCACCGCCAAAAGCTTTTGCAGGCTGCCCTTTGCCGCCAGCCCGATACCCGCGATGCAGAAAGCCGCCGCGGCGATGACCGCTGTGAGCCCATAGCTGCTCGCAAGCCCTGCCTCCCACACCGTCGGCGTAAACAAGCGGGACACAGGCTCAGCAAGAGAATCCAGTCCCTGTAAGCAGACGGATATGGGGACGGCAAAAACTCCAGCCGCCAGGAGACAGGCGATCGTCTTCGTCCCCGCTCTGCGGGTCTGAGCAAACCAGGCTCCAAAAAAAGCACCGCCAATCCCGAAGAACAAAGCGCAGTAGAGGACAAGCTTTGTGCTCCATATCATCATCCCTAATGCAACAGGCGGCGCCGTCATCACGCCGGCGCCAGATCCCGCACTTGGTGATCCGATGGAAAAGACCACCGAGCCGCCCACGGGATGCCCGTCTATTGACGTCACCCGCCAGCTCAGCACATGCGTACCGGAGGAAAGATCAGAGGGCATCCGAGCCCGAAGCAGGTTTCCACTGGCTTGAACATCATCAAGGGTGACGCTGGCACCACGTGAATCGATCAGCTTCAGGACGAGCGGTGAGACTGGCTCACTGAAGCTTAAGGTGAAAAACTCCGGAGCCTGTTCCAGGACGGCGCCGGCCTCCGGATCGGACGTTCTGAGAGCCGCATGAGCCCATCCCTGCACAACCGTCGCAAGCATGACGACGGCAACGCAGAGAACGAGGGAAAGCCTCTCCAACACGGTGCCGCGGATTGTGCTTCCCCCCGCCTTCATCACTTGGCCGGCGTAAGCTTCACGCCGGGAGCAGGATGCTCCAGATCATGGGGGTCCTTGCCGGCCGCGGGGATCTCGATCCACCGTTCCGCCCCATTCTCGCACTCCTGGACGGACGGGAAATAGAGGGTCGTCCCAGCAGGGAGGCCATCGCTGATCCTTCCCCGCAGAACGAACTCATCGTAATGCGAATCTACAAGATTTCCGGTCCAGATGACCTCCGTCACCCCCTCGGCGAGCGGCGTGCCATAATAGTCATAAGTCTTCTGGTATTTCCCTTTCACGGTTTCGAGCGTCCACCCCGCTTTGGGCATGGGCTTCACCGCGATGAAGCCCTCCGGAATTTTCACGCGCAGTTTGAGTGTAGGGGATCCATCGCATCCGTGTGGAACCTGGATGATGGCCTTGTAGGTGGAGTTGAGCGGAGCTTCCTGCACGGCGAGGGAAACGTGAGCTTCTGCTGTGGATGCAACCCAGACGAACGCAACGCAGGCAGAAGCGAGATAAGCGCTAACACGGCGCCAAAAGGGCGCCCGAAAATGACCAGACATGAATAGTCTCCGAAACGAACCAGGAGCGGGTGAACCCGCGGCGATCAGGTAGTTCTCTCGGATCTCGGTGGTGCTCGGCTCTGGTGTCGCTCATAGAGAGAGCTATGTTTTCGGGCGCTGGCGACGGCCCGCGGAGCTGGCAGGACCGTTGAACGGCGGTAAAGCTCTACGCCCGCAGACTCCGGAACGTCGGCGGCTGCAAACATACCGCAACTGGCCGAACAGCAGTCCGGGACGGCGTGATGCTTTGCGCCGGACGACGTTCTATCCGAAAGGCTGGCGATACCGCCGGGGGTGCAGAGACTGTGATGATCTTCCTGCTGGTCCCCTGCCAGGAGAGCTGATGCGTATCCGGAAAAGACGAGCTGGATCACGAGCATGTAGCCCGCGAGAAGCGCGAGCCACGAACTCCGCGATGTCCGCTCCCTGATCACAAGATGCGATCCCCCATCCAAAGATTGCCTAGCACGACCCGAGGAAATCCGTGGCGTCAGAATCGCCCATGCGGCGAGGTGGCGCTCCTAGCGCTTTGAGGCGTAATCCGCCAGATCCAGCATGAATTTGGAGCATTTTTCCATCTGTTGCAGGGTGATGAACTCGTTGGGCTGATGCGCCTGGGCGATGTCTCCAGGTCCGCAGACGATGGCCGACATCGCAGCCTCCTGAAACAGGCCGCCTTCGGTCGCATAGGAAACCGCAAAGGTTTGGTTGGTACCGGAGAGAAACAGGGCGAGCCGCTCTGCCTCCGATCCTGCATCCGGTTTCAGAGCCACGACACCCCCCACTTCGCTGGTGACGATGCCGGCTTCCGGATCGACCGCCCTCATATCGGCCATCAATTCATCGGCGAACGCATCGAACCGGCGGGGTATCTCGTTGGGATCTGCGCTCGGGAGGAGACGCATTTCCCAGAAGAAGTGGCAATGCCGGGGAATGATGTTCTGCGCGCCTCCGCCTTCGATGCGGCCCACCTGCAGGGTGGTGTAGGCCGGCTCGAACCGGCCTGACGGATCTCCGCGGTCTCTGAGTTCGCGCGACAGCCGCGCGAGCTCCGCCACAAGTTCGCCGGCCACCATGACAGCATTCACGGCGAGTTGCGGCATGCTGGAATGCGCTTCACGCCCCGTCACATCCGTGCGGAATCGGCGCGTACCCTTATGGGCATCCACCACTGTCATCATGGTGGGCTCCCCCACGATGACGGCCCGAGGCAGAGGATGACGGGCGGCGATCTCCGCGATCATGGGGCGGACACCGAGGCACCCCACCTCTTCATCGTACGACAGCGCCAAATGGATGGGCTGGCGCAGATCGCGGTCGAGAAAATCCGGGACATGGGCAAGGGCTGCAGCAACGAACCCCTTCATGTCGCAGGAGCCGCGTCCATAGAGCTTGCCCTCCCGCTCGGTCAGCGTGAAGGGATCCGTATGCCAGTCCTGCCCTTCGACGGGAACGACGTCGGTATGGCCGGACAAGGCGATGCCGCCTCGATCTTTTGGCCCGATGGTCGCATAGAGCGAGGCCTTGGTATTGTCCTCATTGGGGATGACAAGACTCTCGACGCCCCAGCCGCTCAGATAATCTTGAACGAAGGCGATGAGTGCGAGATTGCTGAGCCGGCTCGTTGTGTCGAAAGCGACGAGGCGGTCAAGCATCTCGACCGCGGTAAAGCGCTGCGGAGTGAATTCGGTCAATGGAGCCTCTTCTTTTCGTATGGGCTTTCAAGCGCAAAGACGGGGACGTCGACGTTGAACATTTCTCCGCCTACGGTTTCCATCTGATACGCCCCGACCATCATGCCCGACGGCGTCGGCAGCGGAGCGCCGCTGGTATACTCGAAACTTTCTCCGGGCTTGAGCAAGGGCTGTTCGCCTACGACGCCCTCCCCCCGGACTTCCTGGCTGCGGCCTAGGGCATCGGTGATCCGCCAATACCGCGTCCTTAGTCGGACGACCTCCTGACCAAGATTCTCTATGACGATCGTATACGCCCAGACGAAGTAATTCTCCTCCGGCGTCGATTGCTCGTCGAGGAAGGCAGGGGTGACAGTCACCCGGATCGCACGCGTCGTCTGATCGTACATCGCACCCTACGCTGAAAGAAGCCAAGCGGCAGCCACTCTGTCGCCCTGGCCGGCAGCAGGTCAAGAGCCGCGCGGATTATACGGCAAAACCATTGCGCCTTTCGGCGTTTCCGCTACGAAGGAGTCGATTTTACAGGCGCATCCAACAGGAGCGGATGAGTGTCCTCAAGCAGCGCATCGAAGATGACACCTGGGATTCTGCCGGCTCACGCCATACGGGGGATGCTGGAAGACGGCTCCCTGAGCACATCTCATCCTCTCGATGCCGATCAGGTGCAGCCGGCGAGCCTCGATCTGAGGCTCGGGGACACAGCCTATCGCGTGCGAGCGAGCTTTCTTCCCGGGACCCAGGCGACGGTTGCCGAGCGATTGGAAGATCTGGCCCTGCATCGCATGCCCCTCGACAACAGCGCGGTGCTCGAGACCGGCTGCGTGTACATCGTGCCCTTGCTGGAGCGGCTTGCCCTGCCCACCGGCATCCATGCACTGGCCAATCCGAAGAGTTCCACGGGACGCATCGACGTCTTCACCCGGGTGATCGCAGATCATGCGCGCGAGTTCGACAAGATCGCTCCAGATTACACGGGCCCTCTCTATGCCGAGATCTCGCCGCGCACCTTCCCGATTCTGGTGCGCACCGGCTCGCGGCTGGCTCAGATGAGGTTCCGGCGCGGCCCCGCCACATTTTCAGATGCAGAGACCGCAAGCCTCAATGAACGCGAACATCTGGTCTCATCGCGCCACATCGATATCGACAACGGCGTAGCGCTGTCCGTCGACCTGGCGGGGAGTGGCGATGGAGGTCCCGCGGGCTACCGCGCCAAGCGCCACTCCGCCCTGATCGACGTAGACCAGAAAGCCTCCCTCGACGTGCTCGACTACTGGGAGCCCATTGCCCGTTGCACGAGCCTGATCCTCGACCCGAACGAGTTCTACATCCTCGCCTCGAAGGAGGCTGTCAGGGTGCCGCCCACCCATGCCGCCGAGATGGTCCCGTTCAACCCTTTGGTGGGGGAATTCCGCGTCCACTATGCAGGCTTTTTCGACCCCGGCTTCGGCCACTCCTCAGGCTCTGGCGAGGGCAGTCGTGCTGTCCTCGAGGTTCGCAGCCACGAGGTCCCCTTCATTCTCGAGGATGGCCAGACCGTTGGCCGACTGATCTACGAAACCCTGACGGAGCCCCCCGAGCACGTCTATGGTTCCGGCATTGGCTCTCACTATCAAAAACAGGGTCTGAAGCTCTCGAAGCATTTCCGCCTGCCCTGAGCCTCATCAGCAGATGCTTTCACTTTGAAAGCATCTGCGCCTCTGCAGCCTTGTAGGCGGAGCTTAGGAGTAGGCCTCTGAGCCTGAAGAAGTCAGAGCCCTGGATTTAAGCGCGATAAAAGGCATCTGCATCACCCCACCGCGACGAGAAGGGCCGCATAGGCACTGCTCCCTATCGCAAAGGGCCAGAAGCGGCTTTCCCGTTCCTCCGGTAACTCCTCTTTGAGGACGTTGAGGACGACACTTCCCGCCAGGAAGGCAAACAGAAATCCGATGACGATCTGTGGAAGCTCGACGAACATCCCAAGGGTCCATCCTGCCATAATGGCCCCGGCAAGCATCCAGCGACCGGAACGGTCATACCGGTGCCTGTGATATTGGCGAAGCCCGAAGTCGCTCGCCATGAAGTGGAGGGCCATGGCTACGAAGTAGAAGACGAGGGACCCCAGGCCGGCCTCCTCCCGATGCAGGAGGAGATATCCAATGATGACGTTGTAAAGACCGAATGAACCTATATGGAGCCAGAATATTTTCATTTCAGCCCGCCCATTCTCTGTGACGCCGGAGATCTGCTTGCGGGATGATTTGGCAGCCTGTTCCAAGCCATAGAAGGTGATCAACCCGGTCAGTGCGAGCAGGTAAACCCATCCTTCGGCAGCCCGTCCGCTAAGTCCCAGGCCTTCGGCGAATGTCTTCTGGTGGCTACTCAGTTCAGGAAGGATGTGCAGGAAGACATAGGCAACGGCGATCCCACCCGCTGCGGACAGCCAGCGGCTGCGCGGCACCACATGGAGGAAGCGCAGCCTACTGATGAAGAGATGGACCAGTGCAAAGGATGCGGCGAAAAGAAGTGTGAGATAGACCATCCGCTTCTCTCAAGAATGTTGCTCGGGGGCAGTCAGCGGCGCGCCCTTATGACCATGGACTACCGCATCGAGCAGTCCGGCCACGCCGAGACCCGCCGTCATAGGATGAACGGTAGCACCCGAAATAGTTTCGATCCGTGAAGTTCAACACGGACGCATGCCCAGAACAGGGCCACTGCGCCGCTGGGAGAGCCCCTGAACAGACTACTCTAGCGTGGGGGTTGATGAAAAGACGGCCGGGGCAGCAGACATGATGGAGCCGATGAGAGCCGATCAGGGAGATGCCTGGATGAGCACGATCCGACGGGGAATTGGCTTGCTCCTGAAGGGACAAACCAAGTAAAAGGAGTCTCACTTTTCCCCTGGAGTGGCATCCACTGGGACAAAGGGGAAAAAGCCGTACAAAATCAACGGCGTTTTTCGCGGGCGTAGTTCAGTGGTAGAACGTCAGCTTCCCAAGCTGAATGTCGTCGGTTCGATCCCGATCGCCCGCTCCAAATTTCTTTTCGCGATCAATGGGTTGACGGCCTACCGCTAATCTCACTTTTCCTAAGCGTCGTTCACCTGCAGTCGTGCGATGCGCAACACGAAGCGTCGATACCGAGCGACTCTTGCCGATCGCGTCGCCGCGATAACGAGCTGGCCGATCTCTGCAGCCCTGAGCCTCAAGTCGAACCAGTGGGGTGGTCATAGCCTCTTCTCTATGGAGGACATCATCATCGGCGCTATTGCAACCGCGCAAAGAGCCCGGCCATGAGTTTCCCTCGCTGAGCAAGGCTTTCGACGATGATATGTTCATCGGCCGTATGCAGATGATCCCCCTGGGCACCCAGACCATCTAAGGTCGGGACGCCCATATGCCCTGTAAAGTTGCCGTCCGATCCACCGCCGGACGTCACCGCATCCACCGAGAAGCCCAACTCGCGAGCGATTACCTTCGCCTCCTGAAAAATCGGGTTCGAAACCTTGTCCTCGTGCCAAAATGGCCGCACTGGTCCGCGTTCGAAATGAAAGGTGGCACCCGCATAATTGGCGACGGCACTTTCAACCGCGTTTTGCAAGTCGAGGAACGCCGATTGTGTCTTGGCAACGATAAGAAGTTCCGCCTCACAGGTCATTGGAATGCAATTGACCCACTTGCCGCCTTTTATCACTCCCACCCGGCAAAATGCGTCTTGATTGGATAAGCCTTCAAGCTCGACAACCTTCTCAGCCATTTCCCGGATCGCTGAAACGCCCATCGCACTCATGTGGCCTGCATGACCCGACTTGCCTTCAGTTCGGAGAATATATCTCGCGACCGTATGTCTTCCGCAAACAAGGCTGCCGTCTGGGCGGGCCGGTTCGGGAACAAGGACATATTTGTTGCGCTGAGCTTCCGCCTCGATCAGAGCGCGGCTCCCCTTGCTCCCAACCTCTTCATCGCTGGTGAACAGGATCGTCACCGGCAGCGGCGTTTGAATGTTCTGGAGCAGGAGAGCCCTCAAGGCATCGACAGCCAGAAAGTTTCCGGCCTTCATGTCGAGAATTCCTGGGCCGTAACAGCGCTCGCCATCACGCCTGAACGCCATTGAGCCGATCGGGTGCACCGTATCGAGATGGCCCAATAAGAGGATGCCAGGTGAACCAGCGGCGGGGTGGGGCAATCGAGCCCGCAACGCGTCACCAAAGCCGGGGATTGGAATCCGGTCTATGCGCGCGTCGAGAAGGCTCAACTCGTCGCTGGCGATGTCAGCCATTCGGTTAACTGCACTCGCGTCCCAGCTTGGGCTTTCACACTCGACCCAGCTCTTCAGCCTGCCGAGCATCTCCTCCGAATCCATCGTCAGGCCAAGGGGGCTGAATTCAGTCATGTTCCGATCCTACGCCGGCAGGGCGGCTACCGTGTTGACCAGCTGTCCGAGGCCGGCAATCGTGGCCTCGATCCTGTCGCCGGGCGCGAGCCAAACGGGATTGGCGTGCCCGGCAATCACTCCGGACGGGCTGCCCGAGGTTATCACATCGCCAGGCTCCAGGGTGATGTTGGACCACCACGAAACAAGGTCGGCAACACCGAAAACCATGTTTTTTGTGCTCGAGTCCTGCCGGATTTCGCCATTAAGCCGAAGGGTCATCTTCAGATCCTGCGGATCTGCGATCTCGTCAATGGTGGTTAGCCACGGCCCCAGGGGACAGGACGTATCGAAGCTCTTTCCCAGAAGGATAACTTTGTTCGCGTGTTCGCGGCTTTGAATGTCGCGCGCGGACACGTCGTTGAAGACACAATACCCGGCGACATAGTCCAATGCGTTTTCCTTGGAGACGTTTTTGGCCTTCTTGCCAATGACGATCGCCAGCTCGATTTCGTAATCCAGCTGCTCCGTGAAAGAGGGAATATAGATCGCCTCTTCGGTTCCGACTGTTGAGGATGGAGCCTGGAGGAAGCCGGTGGGATGCTGATAATGGAAGGAGCCCCAATCCTGCGCTTTCCAGGCATCGCCCTTGAAAGCGGAGGCCACCTCCTTCTTGTGATCAGAAAAATTCACTGAAGTGTGGAGGATCTTGCCCGGCCGCGGAATTGTCGGCAAAAAACGCAACTCGCTTTTCCGCCAGGCAACCTTGCTTGCCGCACGGGCATTGATCTCGTCTGGACTGCCCTTGGCAAATCGGATCACCTCCTCCGCCAAGGGATAATACCGGCCAGGGTTGGAGATCATCTCGATGATATCATTGGGAATCCGATCACCCGAAGCGTCTTTGTGAATGATCGAATCGACGGAGCGAAGATCGATAAAGACATCCTCACTGACAGCCGCAGCCAGAAAGCGGGAGCTCTGATCCGAAGTTTTGGGTTCGCATGTTACAAGCTTCATGTCCTGACCTCAGTAAGTCTGCCGCCCGCCGAGCTACGCTCACGCGCCATAGCATATATGATCCCAGCTTCGCTAATTGTAAAATGTATCCAATCCTGCCAAGATCGTCAGTGTCGATCTTCCATACCGGATGCAGGTTCAATGTTGGGCACCACAAACAGCGCCGTCGAAGAGGTGATCCTGCGTGTCAATGGCGAGGAAGCCACGGTAAGAGTTGACCCGGCAACTCCGCTCCTGTTCGTTCTCAGAAATTCTCTAGGATTGACAGGTGCAAAGCTGGGCTGCGGCCTTGAGCAGTGCGGGGCATGCGCCGTGCTTGTTGACGGTAAGAAGGCGCTCAGCTGCAATGCGCCGGTGGCACAGTTTACGGGTAAGAATATTGTCACGCCGGAGAGTGCTGACGACAACATGCTCGAGATCGTGCGCAACGCCTTTCTCGAAGCCGGCGCGGCACAATGCGGATACTGTATCCCTGGGATGGTGATTGCCGCGGCAGCCTTGCTTCACGCCACCAAACATCCTGACGATGGCGAAATTCGCGACGCTCTTCAACAGCATCTCTGCCGTTGCGGATCGCAGCAGCGCGTTTTTCAGGCGGTCAAGGAATTGGCCAATGGCTGATCACACCGACATCAACGCCAGCTTGGCAGCCTATCCTCATGTCGACGACTGGGTCCGGTTCCGCGAGGACGGCCGCCTGACGATCAGAACCGGTAAGGTCGATATCGGTCAGCGTATCAGTACGGCGTTGGCGCTCATCGCCGCTGAAGAATTCGATGTCGGCTACGACCGCATCGATATTGAGAGCGTCGATACGGATGTCTCGCTGGATGAAGAATATACCTCGGCAAGCAACTCCATCGAGCGCTCCGGGCAGTCGATCCGGCTCGCCGTGGCCACTGCGCGGCGGCATCTCATGACGCTCGCCAGCACAGCGCTGGGGGCGGAGATCAGTAAACTTGAGGTCACAGACGGTCTGGTTAAAAGCCGGGACAGCAATTACACCGTCAGCTATTGGGATCTCATTCAAGCAGATGGCTTTAACATCCCTGTAGACAAGGAAATTTCGACAAAGCGGCCCGAAGACTACAAGCTCATCGGGAGAAAGAAAGTCGTCCCGAAATCACTTCCGGATTTGATTAGCGGGAAAGCGTTATTTGTTCAGGACCTGAGCATGCCTGACATGTTGCATGCCCGGGTCATTCGCCCGCCGCATTACCACGCCCGACTGGAAGGGCTGACAGGGCTGTCGGAAGCGGAGGATGCTGTTCTTGTTCAAGATGGAAGCTTTCTCGCTGTCGCTTCATCCGACGAATACAGGACGATCCGCCTTGCTGAGAAGATCCGGGCCGGCACGCGCTGGACCTGTGAAAAACCCATGGACGACAGCAACATTTATCAGCAGCTCATTTGCAATCGACGCGAAAGCCTGCCGGTGAGCAGTGAGGGTGCTACCTTTGATCCGGTGCAGCCATTGCAAGATCCTCCGCTGTCTGCAGTCGCGACCATCGAAGCGAGAATCATGCGCCCCTACCTCATGCATGGCTCGATCGGACCATCGGCTGCGATGGCGCTCTATAAAGATGAACGGCTTACAATCTGGACCCATTCGCAGGGTGTCTTCCCCCTGAAAATGACCCTTGCAGAAGTGCTCAATCTGGATCCGCAAGCCTTGCGTCTCATCCAGATGCGGGGTCCGGGAACCTATGGCCACAATGGTGCGGACGATGCAGCTTTAGACGCGGCACTCGTTGCTCTGGCGGTTCCAGGAAGGCCGATCCTCCTGAAATGGACGCGATCCGATGAACATTGCTGGGAGCCCTATGGGCCGGCAATGGTCGTCGATATCAGGGCAAGCCTCGATGCTGACGGGATGATCGTCGATTGGTCACACGAGACATACAGCGGAACACACAGGACACGCCCCCGACCGGGGCCGGATAAGGCGGGTCCGAGGCGCATGCTGGCGACCCACCATCTGAGTACTCCAGTGGCCCCGTTTGTCCCTGAACCAGCGCTTTCCGGCCCAATGGCGGGCATTCACCGCGGGGCGTTTCCTTACTACGATGTCCCATCGCCTCGCGTCGTCAAGCACCTGGTCCATGATTTACCGCTGCGGACGTCGACCCTGCGCACGCTGGGAAGTTTCACAAACGTCTTCGCGATCGAGACGATGATGGATCGGCTGGCCGAGGCGGCAGGAAAGGATCCAATAGACTTCCGCCTGTCCCATCTCCGCGACGAGCGGGCCAAATCCGTGATCCGTGCAGCGGCGGACACGGCAAATTGGCCCGGCAGCAACGAGGATTCGCACGGGCGTGGCTTTGCTTTCGCACGCTACAACAATCGAAAAGCCTATGCCGCCGTCATTGCCGACATCGTGCTTGGCGACGATGCGGACTTACGCTTTAAACGGATCACAATCGCTGTAGACGCCGGAGAGATCATCGATCACGACGGGCTTCGCCTGCAAATCGAGGGTGGCGTCCTGCAAGCAGCAAGTTGGATGCGATACGAGGAAGTTCACTACGATCAGGATGGGATCGCCAGTCGCGATTGGGAGACTTATCCCATCCTTCGGTGCGATAACATTCCCCACATTGAGGTGGTGCTGCTCGACCGCCCCGGCAAGCGCTATCTGGGACCCTCGGAATGTTCATTGTCTCCAACGGGTGCCGCCATCGCGAACGCGGTCTATAATGCCACTGGCTTGCGACTGAGTCGGATGCCATTCACGCCTGAATCCATTCGCAGCGCGGCTATGGACACTTAATTGGCCCCGCAAAGAACAACGCCTTGACAATTCACATCCCTCGCAGCGGCAAGCAGCCGTTGACACCCTATGTCCTGCTCACCCTCGCGAGCCTCTTCTGGGGCGGTAACGCCGTTGCCGGACAACTCGCCATTGGCGAGATCTCTCCCATGGCTCTCACCTGTCTGAGATGGCTCGTGGTCGCTGTTGGTTTGCTGACATTCTATTCTCGCGAGGTGATCGAAGCTCTGCCGACGATACGCCAGCACAAATGGGGCCTTCTCCTCACCGGCTCGCTAGGTTTCACAGTATTTAATTTTCTATTCTATTATTCTGCGTATTACACAGAGGCAATGAACATCCTCATCATTCAAGGTGCGTTGCCTTTACCGGTGCTGATTGCTTCTGCAATAATGTATCGGCAGGCAATTACCATCAATCAAATGATTGGAATGGCCCTTGTGATCTTCGGCGTCATCTATCTCGCCACAAGGGGACAGCCGGCGCTGATGCTGGACATGGGCATAAACAAGGGTGATCTCCTGATCATGCTGGCCTGCCTCATCCAAGCAGCCTACACAATTTCAATCGCGCGCAAACCGCCCCTCAGCAATGAAGTGCTTTTCTGTGGTCTGGCGATATCTGCCTTCGTGACGTCTGTCCCCATGCTGGTGGCCGAAATCATCGCAGGAAAAACCCAGATACCCACGTTGGAGGGACTGGGGATCTTGGCCTATGTCGCTGTTTTCCCATCCACACTCGCGCAAATTTTCTTTATTCGCGCCATTGCATGCATCGGGCCAGGTCGCACCGGCTTCTTTGTCAATTTGACGCCGGTCTTTGGCTCAGGCTTGGCAATACTGCTTCTCGGAGAAGTCCCTCACGCCTATCATGCGATCTCCCTCGCCTGTGTGGTTTTGGGAATTGTTGCGGTAGAGATACGCAAACGGCGTTGACCTTCATCCGATGCTGAAAGACTTTCAGTTGGCCATGAATGCCGGCCGTACCCTTTCCGCGATCAGCTTGATTGCCTCGCGTCGATCGGGACCAAGCACTCCATAAAGGAGGGGCCATCGCAGACCGGCGTCGGCAAATTCAAGGAGGCGATCGGTCACCTGCGTCGGGGTGCCGGCGATCGCAACCTTATCCATAAGATCGTCCGACAGCATTTTTGCCGCGGAATCCGGTCCCTCATTCTTCACGCAGGCTGCGATCTTCTTGACCTCATCCTCGTCGACGCCAGCAGCTTTGAGCAGCGTGTCGTTCTTTATGTTCTGAACTTTATTCGCCACATACACCACCGTGAGGCGCCGTATGGCTGCCCGCGCGGAAGCTTCGTCTTCAGCAACGGAAAAGGGGAGCGTACCACCCACCGGGATTGTGTCGGCTGACCGCTGGGACTTGGCCGCACCTTGTGCAATGAGTTCGCGCGCTAGGGTCACGAACCCGGGACTGGTAAAAGTTGGCAACAAGACGATATCCGCGATCTCGCCGCCAAGCTTTATCATCAGAGGACCCGTCGCACCAATTGCTATCGGGACCTGACCCAGCTGTTTGTCTGGTGTGGCCGGCGCGTCAAGCTTGTAAATCTCGCCATGATAATCAACGGGTCGTCCGTCGAGCAATTCCCTCACCAGGCCAATGCTTTCGCGGATCGTCGGTGCCGCCCGCATGGTCTTTTCCGTCCATCCCATATGGAGGGCAGCGGCCTTGGCCGCACCGAGCCCCATGATGAAACGACCGTCGGACAATCGGCTGGTTGTATGACATTCCATCGCCAGAAGACCGGGGTGACGGGTGTAGGGCGGGACAATGCCCAAGCCGATGGTGATGCGCGACGTAACCATCGCCATTGCCGCCGCTAAAGATGTAGAGCTCGAGGGTTCCCCGAGATTTCGAAAATAGTGATATCCCTCGGCGATCCAGAAACCATCCAGACCTTTTTGGTCTGCAAGAACCGCGAGATCAATCATCTCCTTCGCGGGTGTCGTTGTCAGCAAGCAGACGCCAATATGTTTTTCAGGTAACACCACTTTGCAGCCTCCAGCGCGACGCTTCGGGCATCAACTGCCTTGGCCGCGTTCCTTCCTGAGAATGTCAAGCAACCGCCTCCCGGTATTGCGGACGTGCGAGCGCGAGCTGATAGCCGCTTCGTCCGCGTCACCCCTGACGAAGGCTTCAAAGATCGTCCGATGCTCTCGGTGAGCGTCCTTCAGCTGTGAAACGAGCCGTGCGCCCATGCGGACGTATCGTTCGGAATTGTCATGGAGCGTACCGAGCAGGTTGCACATCATCTCTCTTCGGGAGATTGTGAACAGGCGCTCATGAAACGCGCGATTTAACGTCGCGAAGTTGACAAGATCCCGGTTCGAGCGCGGCCGGATCTTTTCCATCTCTTCAATAATTGGGCGAATTTCGGCGATATCCTCATCGGTGCGCTTCGCTGTGGCGACGTAAACAGCGTGCTGTTCAACAATCGCCCGCAGCTCAAAGATCTCGTCGATATCTTCTAAGCTCAGCGAGGCGACCACGAAGCCCTGGCGCGGCCGCAAATGAACGAGCCCCTCGACCTCAAGACGGGTAAGTGCCTCGCGCACCGGCAGTCTGCTGACACCGAGAAGGTTGGCGATCTTCTCTTGTCGCAAGGGCATGCCCTGTTCAAATTCGCCAGAAAAAATCATGTCCCGGACTTTTGCATAGACGAATTCGGGCAATGTCGGCACTTCCGCGCCGCTCTCGAAACGAGAGGCATTATTGCGTGTCGTGAACTTCATCTAGCGCCTTGCATATTGTATCCGATTGCCTATCATGCTCCCGTTGGCGGATCAAGGTTCATGAGGGCCATGCCGCTCGCAGTTAAATAACTTCACGCTCGCGATAAGGAACCGCAAGGTTCGCCAGAAGAGGGGCGCTACAATCGCGCTGCGTCGACCTTGGGACAGGAGGGAGATTATGTTTTTGCGCTCGAAATTTGTGGCAGCCGGAGCGTTTTGCGCCAGCATTCTATTTTCCGGTTACTTGGCCAGTTCAGCACAGGCGGCGGAAGACGTTACCGTTTTTCTGCAGCCCATCGTTCCCTACGACTCCATATGGATGGCCGATGAAAAAGGAATATTCGAGAAAGAAGGACTGAATATCACTTACCGGCTGTTCCCATCGGGGACCACGGCGCTCCAGTCGTTTCGCGTCGGCGAAGGCGATATCCTGCTTGGCGGCGATTTTCCTGGTGTTCAGTACTGGGTGCAGAACAATAAGGATTATCGTTTGATCGCCGTGATTGATCGGGATCCCTCAAGCTATGTTGTGACGGCAAAGAAGGACATTACGAAAGCGGAGGATCTTCGCGGCAAACGGGTCGCCACAAGAGTGGGATCGACGGTCGACTGGTTCCTATCGGCCTATCTCAAGGCACATGGCATGACAAAGGATGACATCGAGGTCATCAATTTGGATGGTCAAGTGATGCCGGCCGCTCTCTGCAACGGTGACATTGACGCCTTCTTCTTCTGGCAGCCCTACAACAATACCGCCATCGAAACCTGCCCGGACATTGCGCATAATCTGTCGGATGCCAAAGGTTATATCCCTGGGTTCTCCATTGCCGCCGCGCGCCCGGAATGGCTGGAAAAGCATCCGGAGATCGCCAAAGCGTTCCTGCGCGGAATGCTTCAGGGCAAGGAGATTGCCGAGAAAGACAAGGAAGCGGTCATCGCTTACGCCGACAAGAACCTGAGCATGCCGCGTGCGATCGTCGAGGCCCAGTGGCCTGTGAAAAACCGCATCATCGCTCTCGATGACGGCGTCTATGCCGATTATTGCAAACTTGCTGAATGGATGCGCGACGAGAAGCTGATGGAGGGTCCCTTCGATCTCAAAGAGTTCGTCTGGACGAAAGGACTTGAAGAGGTCGATCCTTCGAGAGTTACAGCTCCGCCGCCTCCCTGTTAATCGAAGTAGGGCGAAGAATTTGCTTATCGTTGCCGAAAATGTCGAGAAAATCTATGGCGATCCTGAGACTGGATACCATGCACTTGAGGCAATTAATCTTGAGATCAGAGATGGCGAATTCTTCTGCCTTCTAGGAGCCAGCGGGTGTGGCAAGACCACGCTGCTTAACATGCTCGCCGGCTTCGAGCCCGTTTCGAGGGGCAGTCTGACCCTGAATGGCAAGCCCATCACCGGACCCGACAGCTCGCGGATCATGTTCTTTCAAGATGCGAATGAAGCTCTTTTTCCCTGGCTGACGGTTTCGGAAAACGTCGAATTCGGGTTGCGCATCAAAGGCATTCCCGCCGCACAACGCCGGGAGCCTGCGGAACATTATCTCTCGATGGTCGGTTTGTCTCAGCACAAGGACAAGCTGCCTTCAGAACTGTCCGGGGGGATGCGCCAACGTGTGCAGATTGCGCGCGCACTCGTCATGGATCCGGAAATCGTGCTCATGGACGAGCCGTTTGCCGCCCTTGATGCGCTGACGCGGCGCAAGATGAACTTGGAGCTGCTCCGGATCTGGGAAAGCACGCGCAAGACGGTGGTGCTGGTCACCCATGACATTCCGGAGGCGATCCTGCTTTCTGATCGTATCGCGATAATGTCAGTCGGTCCAAAGTCGCACATCGTTGAAATAATGAATATCGATATGCCCCGGCCCCGTGATCCTGGTTCAGCAGTGTTCGGCGAACTCTATAAGACAATCGAGTCAACCCTATCCAGGATTGAGTGAGCTCGTGGCCTGATGGTGGAGAAAGTGCTAAAGAGCCGGAAGATGCGCTTGGAACGCTCAAATTCAGTGCGCAGAAACGCTTTTATGTCACCGACATTTCGAGCTTTCCGCCCCCTTATTGCCACTACACTTTCGCTCATCGCGGCACTTTTTCTGTGGCACATCGTATCCACCTATTTCGTGAATCCAAGGCTGGTCCCCCCGCCGCTGTCGGTGTTCGAAACCGCTATTCCTATGATTAAGAGCGGAGAGCTCTTCAGACACGCGGGCATAAGCTTGTGGAGGATCGCCCTCGGCTTTGCCACCGGGTCCATAGCGGCAATTGTGATCGGCGTCCTCATGGGTAAGCTTCGCATCATCAACGAAGCGCTCGAACCCATAATAGAGGTGCTGCGCTACCTGTCGCCCACGGCGATGATCCCGATCGCGATCATCTGGTTCGGCATCGGTGAGATGTCGAAGTACTTCCTGATTTTTTGGGCAACGTTCTTTTTTGTTCTGATCAACACGATTGCGGGCGTCATCGGGACACCGATACCGAGGCAGCGTGCCGCCCAGTGTTTAGGGGCGAGCCAGCTGCAGATCTTCCTGCTGATCATCATACCGTCGGCTGTGCCGTACATCGTCACCGGCATGCGTGTTGCCATGGCCTCGGCCTTCATGGCGATCATTCCCGCAGAGATGCTCGCCGCGAATTCGGGCATCGGGTATCTCTTGCAGCAGTCCGGGGTGCTGATGCAGACAAATCGCATCTTCGTGGCACTCGCGGTCATCTGCCTGCTCGGCTTCGTCACCGATCGCATTTTCCAATGGCTCATCAACGTGACCATGGCCCGCTACCTGATGAAGCCTCAGGTCAACTAAGAACATATCGCCAGGGCAGCATTTCCAGAAGTGCGCGAAACCTGTCAGCAAGAACAGAATAGCTAAAGACGCTCCGATTGGATGGGCGAGCCGATGATGAACACGATGTGTCGATAACCGCCAGCTGAGCAATCACCCCTTGTTCATGCGAACGGACTGTGGACTGACAGCCTAAATCTGGACTGGAGGATTCACTGCGGAAGACGGTAGGCGACGACCTGATCCGAGACTTCCGGCTTTAAAATGGAATTGCCGCCGACCGCGAACACGACATAGTCCACGCCTTCATGAGTGAACACTGCCGGTATGGAGACGGCGGGAGCTTCAACCAGATCGGACCAGAGCTCGCGTCCCGTTCGTGCATCGAGTGCACGCACGCGGGAATCGACGGATGCCCCGAGGAAAACAACGCCACCCGCAGTGGCCACAGGCCCGCCCAAGGTTGGTGACCCCCATGATCTTAAGCCGTAAAATCCCTTGAGCTGCGCGCGTCCGAACGGCGTTTCGTAGAGCAGTTCGCCGGTGCTCAGATCATAGGCCGAAAAGGTACCAAACGGCGGCTCCCAGCACGGCATACCTGCCCAGTTGCTCCAATCGGTGAGATGAATGCCGTAGGGCGAACCTTTCTGGGGAGAGTGACCTTCTTCGTTTCCGCCTTCTGCGTCCTGTATCTGCTCGTACTTGTCACGCGGAATCAGGCGGATCACCTGAACGATGCGCGAGGCGTTCACATAGAGCGTGGCGCTGCGCGGGTCTACGGCAACGCCGCCCCAGTTCGTCGCTCCGGCTGTGCCGGGGAAGAAGAGGGTCCCCTGTTCAGAGGGTGGCGTGAAGATGCCCTCATAGAGATAGTTTTCCCGATCACGGGAGCACTGGCCGAAGCTCACCAGATCGGCGAGCCACCAAACATCAGGAAGTTCGAGTGGATTTCCGACCGGGCGCGGGGTCAGGGCGAAGGGTTGCGTGGGGGCTGTCACCTCGCCATCGGCAGTGCTTTGCGGTGTCGGGCGATCTTCAACCTTGAACAGCGGCTCGCCGGTCCGGCGGTCGAGCACGAAGAGGAAGCCCTGCTTGGTTGCCTGCACAAGCGCCGGAATTGTCGTCCCGTTTCGTTCGATATCGACGAGGGTTGGCGCGGACGGAGTGTCATAGTCCCAGATGTCGTGGCGCACATGCTGGAAACTCCAGGCGATCTCGCCGCTTTCAATGTTGACGGCGGTCACTGATGTTGCCAATGGGATCGGATCGGTCCGATCACCGCCCCAATAGTTGGGGCTTGGCGAAGAAACCGGCGCGTAGACCAGGCCAAGCTCCGGATCCGCTGTCATCGCCGTCCAGATATTGGCTGTGCCCGTTTTCGAGATCAGCTCTTCGGGAATGAAATTGGCTTCCCATAAAAGTTTGCCGGTGCGCGCATCGATTGCCAGAAGATTTCCTGGAGGCGCGACACGATACTCCCAATCCTTACCGGCCCAGCCAAGGAGAAGAGTGTCGCCCACCACGAGCGGCGGCTGGAGCAGCGAGAAAGGGAAAACGTCGTTGACGGTGTTCCATTGGTTGACGTTCAGCACGCCGCTGTCGCCAAACATGGCGCATCGCTTGCCGGTGTCGGCGTCCACGGCGTGCAACTCTGCGTCCATCGTCCCGATGAATACCCGCTTTTCACAGGCGCCGGCTTGGCCGCTCTGCCAGTAAGCAACGCCGCGATTTTTGAGTGCGGGCTGCGTCAGCGCCTCGAGGGTGGAGTCGCTGTTGTAGGCCCAGCGCTCCTCGCCGGTCGCGGGATCGAGCGCGATGATCCGATAAAATGGCGTTCCAACGTAAAGCGTCTTATTGGCGTAGACCGGTGTGGCAGACCAGACCGTCTCCGGGAGTTCGCCCGAGCCGTCGGACACGTCACCCGTACGATAATCCCAAACCCGCTCAAGGCTGCCGACTGTGTCGGGAGTGAAACTCTGGGCCTTCGAGAATTTTGTGGAGGCCAGGTCGCCGTGAAACGCCGTCCATTCGGATTGCTGCGCAGGGGCAGGACCAACCGTTGCGAACAGAAGAGCGAGAGAAATGGCGGCACAGCGAGCGCTGGAAATCATGAGGCGGTCCTGCGAACGCTTGAGAAAAAGGCAAAGATGAAGCTCAGGAATGCGGCCCCCATCGCAGCAGCAAAGACGAACTGCATGAGGAACCAGGCAGCGACTGCGGTAAGCCCTGCAGCCAAGAGCAAGACAAAAACAAAGACGAGTACACCCCGATTCGGCATCACCCCCAGAACCAGAAGCCCGGTGCCTGCCGCTGTTACCCCCGCGCCGATCAATGCCAGCAGAGCTCCCAGTGACCCGTCGACACCCGTGTTACCAAGCGGCGCAGCATATGCGGCCAAGGCAAGGCCGAGGCCGATAACAGAAAAAAGAAGCGATGCGAGAAACTTGTGCTGCATACCCAAGCCAACGTGAAAAAAAGCGACAGGTTCCAGCCAAACTTTTGCTCCAGTGGTTTAGAGCTCCCTGTCCGATGGCCACCACGCTGATCTCCCACAGACTCTGCCCTAGATTGCTTGTGCACCTGAAGATGGAGACTCCGCTGCAGCGTAGCCTGCGATTGGATACGGTCCGTGGAATAGGATTTTCAGCAGTGTTTAATTGTCCACGGTCCGATCAGCGGATGCGTCTGTTACGGACCGAATGCGCACTCAAGATGATCACCTGCCCCTCCGTTGACTTACGTTATAACATAACATATCGATGAGACGAGTAGAGGGAGGCAACGAGCCCTCGACCGTCCATGGTAAGGAAATGGTGAGATGATCAGAACACTGGCTGGCGCATTGGGTGCAACGAGTTTGCTGCTGCTGGGGAACGTCGCTGCATCTGCCGAGCCGCTCAAGGTCGTCGCCAGCTTCTCCATCATTGCAGATTTCGCGAAAAATGTCGGTGGCGACAGGGTAGAGATCGTCACCCTGGTCGGACCGAATGGCGATGCGCATGTCTATGATCCGAAGCCCTCTGACGCCGCTGCTCTTGCCGCAGCTGACGTGGTGCTCACCAACGGTCTTCAGTTTGAGGGCTTCTTGCCGCGCCTAATCAAGGCTTCGGGCGCGAAAGCGCCGATGGTGGAACTGACGAAAGGCGCCGAGATCCTGAAGGTCGAGGAGGAACCTCACGCGCATGCGGAGGCCGGCGAGCATCAGCATGAAAAGGCTGAGGACCACGACCATGAGGAGGGCCATCACCATCATGGAGAATTTGATCCGCATGCGTGGCAATCGGTCCACAATGCAGAAGTCTACGTAAAGAACATTGCTGACGCCTTCTGCGCCGCGGATAAGGCGGGATGCGACACCTACACGGCAAATGCCAAGATCTACACCAATGCGCTCAAGGCGTTGGATACCGAAATCAAGGCGGCCGTAGCGGAGATCCCTGAGAACAAGCGCACCGTCATCACCTCGCACGACGCCTTCGGCTATTTTGAGCACGAATATCAGATCATCTTGCTCGCCCCCGAGGGCATTTCGACGGATACCGAAGCCTCTGCCGCCGACGTCGCTGCTCTGATCAGACAGATTAGAGAAGACAAGGCTTCCGCGATCTTCGTCGAAAATATCAGCAATCCAAAGCCGATAGAGCGGATCGGCCAGGAGACAAACTTGAAGGTGGGCGGCGAGCTTTTTTCAGACGCACTCTCAGAGGAGAGCGGTCCAGCCGCCACCTATATCGAGATGATGCGCCACAACATCAAAACGATCAGGGGCGCCGTGCTCGGGGACTGACCAGCGCGAAAGGCGACAAGGCGGAGCAATCCCGCTTTCTGTCCACCATAAACTGTTATGTTATAACATATCAATCACAGAGGTCCGAATGCCCTCACTTCTGCCTGTCACCGTTCTCTCAGGCTTTCTCGGAGCCGGAAAGACGACACTGCTCAATCACGTTCTGAACAACCGCGAAGGACGTCGGGTCGCCGTCATCGTCAACGACATGAGCGAAGTCAACATCGATGCCGACCTGTTGCGGGAGGGAGGCGCAAACCTGTCTCGCACGGACGAGAAGTTGATTGAAATGACCAATGGATGCATCTGCTGCACGCTGCGGGACGACTTGCTCGCCGAGGTCCGCCGTCTCAGCGAGGATGGTCGCTTCGACTACCTGCTGATCGAGGGCACTGGCATCGCCGAGCCCCTGCCTATCGCCAGCACCTTCTCGTTTCGTGACGAGGATGGCCAAAGCCTGTCCGACATCGCGCGACTCGATACAATGGTCACCGTGGTCGATGCCGCCAACCTGCTTCAGGACTATGGTTCGCGAGATTTCCTGCGCGATCGTGGAGAGACGGCGGGCGAAGAGGACGAGCGGACTTTGGTCGACCTTCTGGTTGAACAGATCGAGTTTGCAGATGTCGTCGTCATCAACAAAACTTCCGCCGTGTCCCCCGAGCAGCTCTGGCTCGTGCGCAAAGTGGTCGTCGCACTAAATCCGGATGCCCGTATCGTCGAAACCGATTACGGGAGAGTGCTCCTGGGCGATGTTCTCGATACCGGCCTGTTCGACGAGGGCAAGGCCCAGCAGCATCCGCTCTGGTTCAAGGAACTCTACGGGTTCGGAGAGCATGTGCCAGAGACGGAAGAATATGGCATCACGAGCTTCGTCTACCGCGCACGCCGACCGTTCCATCCAGAGAAGTTCAGTTCGGTCATCAACGCGACCTGGCCAGGGCTCATCAGGGCAAAAGGCCATTTCTGGCTGGCCACCCGGCCCAACTGGGTGGGCGAGTTTTCGCTGGCAGGCGCCATCGGTCATGTCAGCGGCATGGGCTTCTGGTGGGCGGCCGTCCCGAAGGAGCGTTGGCCCGACGATGCCGAGTGGCGGTCGATTCTGAATCGCAACTGGGACAGGGTCTGGGGCGATCGGAGACAGGAGCTGGTGTTCATCGGCACCGGCATGGACGAGCTGGCGATACGAACAGCGCTTGACGAGTGCCTTGTCGGATCAGGAACGAACCCAAGCTTCGATCCCCAAGCCTATCGCCATCTGCACGATCCCTTTGCCTCCTGGGAGCGCGTTCATGCAGCCTGAACGGTCTGTTGGTGTGGCTCGCCTGATCGCTGCAGATCTGCATCCGGGAGCTCAGAGGCTTTCGCGAACAAGTCTGGAAGCCGGCCCGATCAGTCTCCTGCCGAGGACGTTGGAGCCCTTCATCCTTCACGCCATCGACTCGATTCCTGTTGCAGCGCTGCCTTGCCTGCGTCTGGAGGGCACTGGCTTCAGCATGAAGGCCGCGCTGCATGGGGCCTTCATCGCCAGCGAATTCGCGCCCGATTGGCTGGCCGACTGGATGTCTGATGATATCGCCTTCCTTGCGCATCTGTTTCAAGACTTGACGGGCGCCCAGACGGTCCAAGTGCGGCTCGAAGCGGTCGACGATGATGGCTGCAGGCGTTTCCACGCCGACGCGGTCCACTTTCGGCTGGTGACCACTTATCGCGGCCCCGGCACCCAGTGGATTTCACCCCGCGCGCTGTGCGGACGGGCTCCAGCAAGCCCTGTCTCCAGAGAGGCGATCCGTCAGCTCGACCGCGGAACGGTGGCCATTCTCCGCGGCAGCAAGGGAGAGACGCCCGAGCGCCCGAGCCTGCTGCATCGTTCACCGCCCATAGAAGGAAGCAACATCGTGCGCTTGTTCTTGGCGATCGATGATGCGGCAGACCACGATCATTCGACACAGGAGAAGAGCCATGATCAGTGAAGCCAAGTGCTTGAGCAGTGCATTCCGTTCTCATTTGGAGCAGCTGCGCAGCTGTGTGACAAACGAAGCTTGAGCCTGACCACGGCTCGCCACGGAGTCCGCCTCATCTCAGGAGATGCCATTCGAGAGCCAGATCCCGCTGGTGAATGTGGACAGGCGAGGCGAGTAGATGTTACAACAAATGTAATGTTATAATATTGCAAGTACGCTTTCTTTGGGGATTTCTCATGCTGCACAGGTTTATCACGGTGCTCGCCACCTTGATATTTGTTGGTCTTTCTCCTGCCTTGGCGGAGAATGACCAGGTGCTGGACGTCGTGGCACCCTTCGAAATCAAAGGGACGGATCCTTCGCTGTCCGGCGACATTTTCCTGAAGATGGGCATCGTCGAGACGCTGGTGGACGCCGACCGCGACGGCAATCCGACCCCGGCTTTGGCCGAGAGCTGGGAGAGGTCGGAGGACGCCACCGTTTGGCGCTTCAAACTGCGGCCGGGCGTGCGCTTTCACGACGGTTCGATGCTCTCGGCTGATAGTGTCGTCAAGTCGTTGACCGTGGCCAGGAGCAAACCCGGCATTCTCGACAAGGCGCCCATTACAAGGATCGAGGCCGATGGCGACGATGTTGTCATCCGGCTGTCCAAGCCCTTTGCTCCCCTGCTGGCTTTTCTTGCCGAAAACCGGGCGCAAATTCTGAGTCTCGGCAGCTTCTCTGCCACCGACGAGGTCACCAGCGTGATCGGAACGGGCGCCTATCGGTTGACCTCCCTGCAGGCGCCCCAGAAGTTGACCACGGAAGTCTTCCCAGACTATTGGGGCGACAAGCCCGTCATCGGCGGCACGACATATCTCGCAGTCGGGCGCGCCGAGACCCGCGCCCTGATGGCCGAAAGTGGCGACGCCGACTATGTCTTGAACCTTGATCCGGCAAGTCGCACGCGGTTGGCGGCGAGCGATAAAGTCGATGTCCTAGCGGTCTCTATTCCCCGCTCGGTGCTCCTCAAGGTTAATGCCGGTCATCCTTTTCTCGACGATGTGAAAGCACGTCAGGCCCTCAGCCTCGCAATCGACCGCGAGGGCATCGCCGCAGCGATCTTGCGATACCCTGCAGCTGCTGACCAGCTCTTCCCGCCAAGCGTCGGCACCTGGCATAACGCGTCGATCGCACCGCTTGCCCATGATGTGGAAAAGGCGAAGGCGTTGCTTGCTGAACTCGGCTGGAAGCCGGGCGCCGATGCCGTGCTCGAACGCGACGGCAAGCGATTCTCGCTGACCCTCACCACCTATCCCGATCGCCCAGAACTTCCCCTGATCGCCGCGGTGCTGCAGGAGCAATTCCGAGAAATCGGAGTCGAGGTGACGATCAACTCGACCAATTCCAGCGAGATCCCCGCCAAGCATCAGGATGGTTCCCTGGAAATCGGGCTTGTGGCCCGGAACTTCGCCCTGGCGCCGGATCCAATTGCGACCGTGTTGCAGGACTATCCGCCGAAGGGCGGCGACTGGGGTGCCATGAATTGGTCGAACCCGGAATTCGAGACGCTGATCGCGGCTCTTGCGACGGCATCGAGCACGGAGGACGGCCAGACGCTGCGCGACAAGGCGGTGGCTATTCTTCAGGATGAGCTCCCGGTCATTCCGATCGCCTGGTATCAGCAGACGGCTGGCGTCTCGAAATCGGTGAAAGGGGCGGCGATCGATCCTTTCGAGCGCAGCTTCGGGATTTCCAAGATGCGATGGGCAGAGTGATCAGGACGCTTGGTTATCGTCTGTTCCAGGCCGTCTTGGTGGCTGTGCTGGTCGGCCTCCTGACCTTCATTCTCGTCCGCTCCCTGCCGGGTGACATGGCCTATCGTATCGCTGCCGGGCGGTACGGCTACGACATGGTCGACACGGCAGCCGCAGAGAGGGTGCGCCAGGAGCTCTCTCTGAGCAGCGGGTTGGGCCTTGAAGCGCTCCTCTCCTGGTTCTGGGACTTGCTTCGGTTCGATCTGGGCACCTCGCTGGTCTCGAGCCAGCCGGTGATCGGCGAAGTTACGCATCAGCTTGGCCATACCCTCGGCCTGGCACTTGCGGCCATCGTCCTCTCGATGCTTATGGCCCGCCGCCCGGCATTCTCGCCGGACTGAAGCCGGACAGCGTGCTCGACCGTGGATTGCTGCTGGTCTCGACGGGCATTCGGGCCCTGCCGCATTTCGTTGTCGGATTGTTGCTCATCATCCTCTTCGCCGCGCATCTCGGCCTGCTTCCCGCAGCGGGGCACGGACGGCAGGAGCACATGATCCTTCCCGCACTGACACTGGCCCTCGGCCTAGCCTCGGTGTCGAGCCGTGTGGCTCGCGACGCGATGGTCGGGGTGGCGGGCTCTGCCTATTATAGCTTCGGCCGAACCAAAGGGCTCTCCGAGGCCCAGATGTTCCGTCGGCATGGGCTGCGCAATGTCAGCGTGCCAATCGTGACCTATCTCGGCATTCAGTTCGTCTATCTTGTCGAGGGCGTAGTGGTGGTGGAAACGCTCTTCGCTTGGCCGGGCATCGGCCATGCCCTGGTCCACGCCATCTTCGCCCGCGATGTTCCCATGATTCAGGGGACAGCGCTGGTGATGGGGCTGATGTTCGTCACGCTGAATGCCTTGATCGATCTCGCCTGTTACTGGCTCGATCCGCGCAGGCAGCCGGCATGATGTCGCCGGGCCTCTCGCTGACCCTGGGCGCGCGCTGGCCCGTCCATCGCATCGTCGGTGTGACGCTGATGACGGCGATCTTCGCCTTCGCCTTTCTCACCCCCCTGTTCTGGCCCGTCGATCCCACCCGTCAGAGCTTGAGGAATGTCCTGGTGGGCCCGAATTGGGCAGAACCTCTCGGTTATGACCATCTCGGCAGGTCGATGCTCGCACGCCTGTCGGCGGCCCTGAGGCTGTCGCTGGGCCTGGCTTTTCTCAGCGTCTTCACTGCCGCTGTGCCAGGGGTCGCGCTCGGCATCCTGGCAGCCTGGAAAGGCGGTCTCGTCGACCGCGCTGTGTCGTTGCTGGCGGATGTCTTTCTGGCACTTCCCGGACTGCTTCTGGTGCTGATGCTGTCTGCGATCGTCCCCAACTCCCCCGCCATGCTCTATGTCGGCATCTCTCTGGTTCTGTGGATCGAGTATTTCCGCCTCACCCGCGCCCTGACTCGCACGCTCGTTACCGCTCCGGCCGTGCAGGCATCGCGCCTTCTCGGTTTCGGCCGGTTTTATATCTTCCGCCGGCACCTCTGGCCGGAAATCGGTCCTTTGCTGCTGACGGTCGGCGCTTTCGGAGCGGCGACCGCTATCATGGCGATCGCAGCCCTGGGCTTCGTCAGCGTGGGTGTGCGCCCCCCGACGCCCGAGCTCGGTCTCATGATGATCGAGCTGCTCCCGTATTATCAGGAAGCACCGCATGCACTCCTGCAGCCGATCTTGGTGCTCTTCCTGCTGGTCCTCAGTCTCAACCTCATCGGCGGAAGCAAGCAGAGATGACGGTGCTCCTCACTGCGAAGGACGTGGCCGTCACCGCCGGCGATACGCTGCTAAAGCCTGCCTCGCTCGTGCTTCACAAAGGCCGCCCATTCACCATTCTGGGCGAAACAGGGTCCGGAAAGAGCCTGCTCGCTCAGGCCATCATGGGGACCTTGCCCAAAGGCCTGTGCGCTTCCGGCTCCGTGACCATCGGCGATCGCATACTGGATCTTTCCCAGGACGGCAACCATCGCAGCCTGTGGGGAACGGTGATCGGTGTGCTGCCGCAGGAGCCTTGGATGGCACTCGACCCGACGATGCGAGCGGTCCGCCAGGTCGAGGAGGGGTATCTGTATGTGCGGGGCGCCGACCGCGACACCGCGCGACGGTCCGCCAACACAGACCTGGCCGAAATCGCCCTCGAAACGGCCAGCGAAAAGCTGCCGTCACAGCTGTCCGGCGGCATGGCGCAACGCGTTGCCTTCGCTGCAGCACGCGCTGGAGGGGCTGCCATCATCATCGCCGATGAGCCGACCAAGGGGCTCGACGTGGCCCGCCGCGACGATGTGATCGCGCTTCTGGCGAAGGAGGTCGCATCCGGGGGTGGGCTGCTCACCATCACCCACGACCTCGAGCTGGCACGGCGCCTTGGGGGTGACGTCGCGATCATGCTGGAGGGCAAAGTGATCGAACAGGGAGCGGCCGAAGCTGTCTTCCGGGCCCCTTCGCATGAATATACCCGGCGGCTCATCGCGGCCGATCCCGCGTCATGGCCGATGCGGGAGAAGACGGCGCCGGCCGGTCGGAGCATTCTGGTCGCGGAAGGGCTTGCCAAACGCCGTGGCGGGCAGCAGCTGTTCAAGGGCCGCGACTTCGCCGTCGGTGCGGGCGAAATTGTTGGCATCACCGGTCCCAGCGGTTGCGGCAAGAGTACATTCGGCGACATCCTTCTCGGTCTGTTGCAGCCCGATGAAGGCATCGTCTCTCGCTCCCCCGATTTCGCTCCGATCCGCTTCCAGAAGCTGTACCAGGATCCGCCCTCCGCCTTTCCGCAGCGGGTCACCCTCCGCTGTGCGCTGGACGACCTGGTGGCGCTGCATCGTCTCGACGAAAAACGCATCGCGCCGCTGTTGCACCGCCTGCGCCTGCCGGCATCCCTGCTCGACCGATTGCCCTCCGAGGTTTCGGGCGGGGAACTGCAACGGCTGGCCTTGCTGCGGGTGCTCTTGCTGGATCCAGTGTTCCTGTTCGCGGATGAACCCACGTCGCGCCTCGACCTCATCACCCAGCGTGAGACGATCGAGCTCTTGATCGAGATCGCCAAGGAGAGCGGCTGCGCTCTCCTGATCGTCAGCCACGATGCGGAGCTTATCGAGAAAACAAGTGATCGGAGTATCGCTTTCACTCTTTGAAAGAGAAGCTGAAACTCTCATCTGGATCCGAGCGTCTTCGCGACATGTCGCTTTCCGTGATAACCGCAGAAGATCTTCTATGGTGCTTCTCGAAGGTGAGACGCCGCGGCAAGCGCGAACCAAATACGGGTCCGTGGAAAGGTGGACGATAGCTCGACAACACGCTCCACACCCCTCTTGATGACAAACTGAACGACGCGATGCTTCAGTCCGACATCTTTCGACGTACACGGGCGACGTTTGGCCTACACCTTCAGCACCATGGCCCGCCGCCGCTGCGTTGCGCAGAGCCACCAGAACTTTGTCGCCGAAAACGGCCACTGCGTGACGATCTTCCCACTGGGGGCGGAAAAATAATTCGTCGTCGATTTGTAGACGGAGGTCTCAAGCCGTTGCTGGAGCCATGAATTGTAGCGGTCGAACACGTCCCGTCTGACTTCAGCGCGGCGAGCCCCTTGGCGCATCATATCGGCAATGGTGTTCGCTGCGAATTTCGCTTGGCATTCCAGCATGAAGATCACGGGGCCAGCATTGGTGTTTGGGCCATACAGCATGAAGAAGTTGGGAAACCCGGGCATGCACGTCCCGAGATACGCCGCGGGTTCGCCGGCCCACACCTCCTGAAGATCGGCGTTCGCTGACCCTTTGACCTCAAGCCGCGAGAGATAGCGCGCCGCGTGGAAGCCGGTCGCTAGGACGACGAGGTCGAGGTGATGGGAATGACCCTGAACGTCGACGACGCCATCAGCGCCGATTTCCCTCACGGCCGGTGCGATGCTCACATTGGGCTGCGCGATCGCTTTATAGTAGAGGTCGTTCACGATCGGACGCTTGCCGTAGAACGGGAAGTCCGGCGTCAGCGTCTCGATCAGGTCGGGTCGACCATCCAGCGCCTGCCTGAGGTGATTTTCGGCGATCTTGCGCATCCGTATGTTGGTGCGGGAGCCCGGCTGATCCTGCTTCCCCAAGATCTTGACCTTCTCGTACTTGTAGTACTCATGGAGGAATTTCATCCGGTATCTAAGCGGCCGGCTTTGGCGCCGCCTCTCCTCGGGAGTATATGTGCGATTGCCCTTGGGCATGGCCCAATTGGGCGAACGCTGGAAGACCGTAACGCTGTCAGCCGCCTTCGTCGCCTCTGCCACCACCTGAACGGCCGATGACCCCGTACCCACGACACCAACCTTCAGGCCGTCAAACCGCAGATCCTTTGGCCATTGCGCCGTGTGGACGATCTTAACGGATGATGCCTTCTGATCCACCCAGTCGGGAAGGAGCGGTACGTTGAGGAAGCCGACGCAGGAGACGACGACATCGAATTCCCGCGTCCCGCCATCGGCGAAGGTAAGCGTGTAGGAACTGCGCTCATCGGACCAGGCTGCAGAACGGACAGCCGCATTGAACTGAAAGTGCCGTCTCAGGTCGAACCGGTCCACCGTCCTTTCCAGATAGGAAAGGATCTCATCATGGGCGGCATAGCGCTGGCTCCAGTCGAAATCGCTGAAGGTGAAGCTGTAGAGGTGCGAGGGCGTGTCGACCTCGGCCCCGGGATAGCGATTGTCGTACCACGTTCCCCCCAGACTCTCGGACGCCTCGAAAATCGTGAACTCCGAAAGCCCTCTTCGCCTCAGATGGTAGGCGGTGGCGATGCCGCTGATCCCCCCGCCGATGACGGCAATGCGGGGCTGTCTCATGGAAACATTTTCCATTCAACGATAATGGCTGGGGCCGTGACCACCCGTCCGCAGCCGCTCTCCCTGACGCTGGGCATGCCAGCCTGGCAGGTGAGATCGGTCCTCTTCAGGGTGACGTCGACGGTCCGGTCCCATTCGTCTTCGGCGATCTTCATGAAGTCGCCGAACTGAAGACCCCGGCGCTGCAGAGCACTCTATCAAGCTCCCCGAAGCTGTCCAGGATCCTCTCCACGCCGCGCCGAAATCGGACTTTCAGTTCTTCGCGCGAAGACTACCAACGCATTTTTCTGCGACGCGTCAAAGGATGCGCTCGCATGATGATCGACATGATGTACTTTCAAACCTCGAGAAGCTGGCTGTTGCGTATGCCGATCACTGGCTGGACCTCCGAGTTGACAATTCCAGTCGCACTGCATCGCAAAAGCATCGATCGGAAACTAAAGCTGCTTGAAGGTTGACTCGACTGCGTCTGCTGCAGCCTTGACGATGATGTCGGCATCTTCTCTCGTAAGACAGAGCGGCGGCGCGAAGCCGAGGATGTCACCTTGCGGCATGGCACGACCGATGACGCCGCGCTCGGCAAGGGCGGACGCAATCTGAGGTCCGACTTTCCGCGACGCATCGAAAAACCTGCGGTCGGGCTTATCCTCGACGAATTCTACCGCCGCAAGCATCCCATCGCCGCGTACATCGCCGACATGTGCGTGGCCGCCGAGTGCTTCGGCGAGCTGCTTGCGGAAATAGGCGCCGACCGTGCCGGCGTTCTCAACAAGTCCCAGGGTGTCGATCAACTCCAAATTGGCGACGCCGGCAGCGGCGCAAATCGGGTGCGCCGAATAGGTCCAGCCATGGCCGAGCGCGCCCATCCTGTCCGATCCCTGAACCAGGACCTTCCACATGCCTTCAGCGACAATCACGCCCGACAGCGGCGCATAGGCAGAGGTCAGCCCTTTGGCGATGGTGATGAGATCGGGCGTCATGCCATAGTGATCGGAGCCGAACATCGTACCGAGCCGGCCGAAACCGGTGACGACCTCATCGGCGACCAGCAGAACATCATATTTCTTGAGCACAGCCTGGATCTTCTGCCAGTAGCCCATGGGCGGCGGGACGATGCCTCCGGTGCCGAGGACGGGTTCGCCGATGAAAGCTGCAACCGTATCCGGCCCCTCGGCAAGAATCATTTCCTCGAGCTTGTCGGCGCAATGCTGCGAGAATTGCTCCTCGCTCATCGAGCGATCCTCGCGCCGGAAATAATAGGGGGCCTCGGTATGCAGGATCGGAGCGCGCGGGAGGTCGAAGGCGTTGTGGAAGAGTTCCAGTCCGGTCAAGGATCCGGTCATCACTCCTGATCCGTGATAGCCGCGCCAGCGGGAGATGATCTTCTTCTTCTCGGGCCGCCCGAGCACATTGTTGTAGTACCAGATCAACTTGATGTTGGTCTCGTTCGCGTCCGAACCGCCAAGACCGAAATAGACGCGGCTCATGCCATCCGGCGCGCGATCGATGATCATTTTGGCAAGCCGGATCGACACTTCCGTGCCGTGTCCTGCATAGGCATGGTAGTAGGCCAGTTGGCGGGCCTGCTCTGCAATGGCATCGCTGATTTCGGTGCGTCCGTAGCCGACATTCACACAATAGAGGCCGGCGAAGGCATCGATGCTCACTTTTCCCGCGGAATCGCGGATGCGCACGCCCTCGCCGCCGGTGATGACGCGCGCCGGGCTCTCGCCGCGCGCATGGGTGCCCATAGGGGTCGACGGGTGAAAGAAGTGGTCGCGGTCCCAGGCGGCGAGTTCGTTTGATCGGTCGAGCATGACAGCTCCTTTTATTTCAGGTTGCGAGACCCGGTCTCAGGCGAGATTCAGGCAGACATATTTCAGGTCGGTAAAGGCTTCCATCCCGCGCCGCGATCCCTCGCAATCGAGACCGGACTGCTTGACGCCGCCAAAGGGGACTGGCGCGCCGGTGATCTTCACCCGGTTGATGGCGACCATGCCATATTCGAGGGCTGCAGCCATGCGGCGCTGGCGCGCGCCGTTTTCGGTCACGACATAGGCGACCAATCCATATTCGGTCTCGTTCGCGCGGGTGACGACCTCCTCCTCCGCATCGAAGGGAGTTACCGCCGCTACCGGGCCAAAAGTCTCCTCGCGCATAATCGCGGCGGCGTCCGGCACGTCGGCCAGCAGGGTCGGCTGCATGAAGAGGTGTCCCGCGTCATGGCGCCGGCCTCCGGCAAGAAGTCGAGCGCCCCGGGCGAGCGCATCGCTGATATGCGCCTCGGATTTTGCAATGGCGCGTTCGTGCATCAGCGGCCCGATCTCGACGCCCGGCTGCAGGCCTGGGCCGACTTTAAGCCTTGAGACCCGCTTCGCAAACGCCTGGCAAAAGGCGTCATAGATAGAGCGTTCGACATAGATGCGGTTGGCGGCGAGGCAATCCTGGCCCGATGTCGCAAACTTGGCCTGGACGGCGATGTCGACGGCTTTCGTCAGGTCTGAATCGGCAAAGACGATCAGCGGCGCATGGCCCCCGAGTTCCATGACGAGGCGCTTAATGGTGGGGGCGCATTGTGCTGCGATCAGGCGGCCGATCTCGGTCGAGCCGGTGAATGACAGGGCACGCACGCGCAGATCGGCACAGAAGGTCCCGACGATGGTCGCGGCGTCGCCGGTGACGATGTTGAGGACGCCGGCTGGAATTCCCGCCCGCGCACCGAGCTCGGCCAGTGCCAGAGCCGAAAGCGGGGTTTCGGTCGAAGGATGAGCCACCACCGTACAGCCGGCCGCGAGAGCGGCCGCGGCCTTGCGCGTCAGCATCGCGGAGGGGAAGTTCCACGGGGTCGCAACACCGACCACGCCGACCGGCTCCCGCCGCACCGCCATCTCGGCGCCCGGCAGGTGGCTGGTCACGCCCTCCACGTTTGAGCGCTTGGCTTCCTCTGCATACCATTCCACGAAGGAGGCTGCGTAGTCGATCTCGCCGAGCGACTCCGAGAGGGGCTTGCCTTGTTCGTGGGTCAAGATCAAAGCGAGGTCGTCGCGCGCCGCCACGATCAGGTCGAACCAGCGGCGCAGAATGACCGATCGCTCCTGTGGCAGGCGCTTCTTCCAATGCTTGAACGCACGGGATGCGGCATCGATCGCGGCGGTCACCTCGGCGCCTTCCAGCGAGGCAACTCGGGCGAGTACGGCACCCGATGCGGGATCCGCCACCTCGAAGCTCAGCGCACGCCCACCTGAGGTCCAGCGCCCGTCCACATAGGCTTGCTCGCGCAACAGGCTGTGGTCAGCCAAACAGGCTGTCAGTATGTCCGCATCTGTGGCAGCGAAGGCCGTTTTCAACGAAGTCTCCTCTTAAGAAGCGGCACCTGCGAGCTCGAAACCCGCTCGAAACAGTTCAAACAAAAATAACCCAGAAAGCGTGGTGTATTTCTGCAAAAGAAACCGTATTTCTGCATAATATCGGTGAAATTCTCTATTTTCTGCAGGAATCCTGAATGAAATCGATAAATCGCGCTGACGTCGCCCTTTTGAACGCTCTTCAACGGGATAACCGCCTCACGTCGGAAGCGATGGCAGAGATCGCAGGGTTGTCCCCCACCGCCTGTCAAAGACGCGTGAAGCGGCTTCGTGAAGAAGGCATCATCGAAGGTGACGTATCAATCGTTTCGCCCGATGCAGTTGGGCGGCCTATAAGCATGATTGTGGCAGTCTCTCTCGAACGCGAGCGCGCCGACATTATCGATCGCTTCAAGCGAGCCATTCGCGAAACACCAGAAGTGATGACCGGCTACTACGTCACCGGGGATTCCGATTTCATATTGATCATCTCGGCCAAGGATATGGCGGGCTACGAAGCGTTCACGCGTCGGTTTTTTTACGAGAATCCCGACATAAAGGGCTTCAAGACGCTTGTGGTGATGGACCGGGTGAAGGCCGGTTTTGCACTTCCGATAGAGGTCTCATCTTAAGAATGGAGGGGGCAAGGGCGCGTCTCGCTTCAGAATTGGCGGCGTGTCACCAGGCGGATTGATGATTAGCCGTCTGCAAGTCATGCGAGTGTGCTCCCCGCGATCTCGATGGGAACGACCGAAAACGGATAGTCCGCTTACGGCCATTACCGTTCAGGAATTCTATAAAACGCTGGATTTTTTCCGGAAACGCACAACATTCAGCAGCCCTAAATTTGTTTATATGTCGACGATCGACCTGCGCCGCGCTTCAGCTGCATCGGTATCAGGAGCAACATTCTGTTGAGGAACGGAATTTACCCTGCACTTATGATGGAATCATTCGCTCTAAGCTTTTCGATATCAAAATCTGAGCAACCCACTTCTTTTAATACTTCGACGGTGTGCTCGCCCAGGCCTGGCGCCGCACGGGGGGTGTTGACAGGCGTCCCTGAAAATTTCACGGGAAAGCCGATGGTTTTCACCCGGCCGCGTCGCGGATGTTCGACGATGGGCACCATGTCGCGGGCAATGACTTGTGGATCATCATGCATTGCCGGCACAGTCAGGATTGGGCCAGCCGGGATGCCGGTCGCCTCGAAATCGGCCAGCCATTCTTGTGCAGTTCGGAGCTTGAACAGCGCCACGAGGATTTCATCAAGTGCAGCCTTATTGGCCATGCGGTCGGTGTTTTGTTTGAAGCGAGGGTCGTCAGCCAGTTCGGGTGCGTTTAGAATTTTGGTCAGCCGCAGCCAGTTCGGTTGGCTTGCCGCACCGACATTGATCCAGCCGTCGGCTGTTTCATAAGCCTGGTATGGCGCGCTGAGGGGATGCGCCGATCCCAAGGCGCCGGGGCTGTCGCCCGTGGCGAATGTGATGGCGGAATGCCAATAGGTGAAGGTCACGCCGGCTTCGAGCAGAGAGGTGTCCACCAATTGTCCGCGCCCCGTACTTTGCCTGGCAAAGAGGGCCGCGGATACGCCCATGGCGGCGAGAATGCCGGCCGTGATATCGGTGATCGGAGGCCCGACTTTCACTGGCGGCCGTCCTTCACCTTCGCCGGTGATACTCATTAACCCACTGATGCCTTGCGCGATGAGATCGAAGCCTCCGCGTGTGGCATAGGGCCCGGTCCGTCCAAAACCGGACACTGAACAATAAACGAGTTGCGGGAATTCCTCGCGCAGTGTTTCCCACCCCAACCCGAGCTTGGACATCGTGTCATGGCGATAATTTTCGATGAGCACATCCGCCCGCGCCAGCAGCCGGCGCAGAATGGCGCGCCCGTCCTCCGTTTTAAGATTGAGGGCTATCCCGCGCTTGTTGCGGTTCATCATCATGAAGGCATGGCTGTCGGGATCGCCGGCCTCATTCGGCATGGTGTCCCGGCGCGTATCGTCGCCGCCCGGCACCCGCTCCACCTTGATCACATCGGCCCCCATATCCGCGAGCATACGTCCGCAGGTTGGCCCGGCCATGACATGGGCCAGCTCGATGACGGTCACGCCCTGCAACGGGCCTGTCAGCTTGTCCTTCATGCTCTCGTCGTCCTCCGGAAATCTTGGATATCGGGCGCTCATCGGCCCTTGAAAACAGGCCTGCGCTTCTCATTGAAGGCAGTCGTACCCTCGCGATAATCTTCGGTGTCGTAGCAAAGATACGGCTCGTCCCGTTCCTCGCTCGACAAGGGCCGGTCATCGCTGAGGCGCTTGATGAAGGCTTTGTGCCAACGGTTCGACAACGGCGCGGCCTGTGCGATCCTCGCGACGCTGCGGTCGACCTCCTCGTCCAGCGCCTCGGGTGCCACGACCCGGCTCACCAACCCCAAATGATAGGCTTCCTCGGCACCGAAAATCCGGCCTTCCAGCAGCATTTCCAGAGCAACCCTGCGCCCGACGAGATCGATCAAAATATCGAGTTCGTCATAATCAAGGGTGAGGCCCAGCCGATTCGGGGGAATGCCGAAGCGGCCGTCGGAGGCGCTGATCCGGATATCGCACATGGCGGCGATCTCGAGGCCGCCGCCGATGCAGACGCCGCGGATCTTGGCCACAGTGGGATGTCGGCAGGATCGCAGATGGACAATCGTCCCCGCCGTCAACTCTGCATACTGCTTCGCCTGCGTCGAGCCCAGCCGGTCCTCGTCGAAGCCTCCGATATCGCTGCCGGCGCAAAATGCCTTGCCGCCCGCTCCCTGGATCAGGATGCAGCGAATGTCATCGGCCTCCGAAAGCTCCCGCAACGCCTCACCGAAATCCTGATACATCGACACCGTGAAGGCGTTCATCTTCTCTGGTCGGTTCATGGTGACCGTTGCGATCCCCGCGTCCCGATGGACGGTGATGAGGTCTGGCATCCGAGCTCCTGACAAAACTTAGGAACCCACCACCAAGGGCTACGTTCCTAATTCTATAATTATATAACTTTTTGATTTCGGGGAGCGCAAGCTGTAAGAATGGTCCAGGTTGAAAATTGCGGACATTTCAGCCGGAAAGAGGTATGGCCTAAAGACAGGCCGTGCCTGTATATGACCGCGAACGAGGCTCGTTGAACCCCCATGCCAACGCGAACCAGCGCAGTTGATCAGGACCAGCCTGTGGGACGAAAGGCACGCCGGCGTCCTTGGCCCGGCGGCGTTCCGAGTAGCCCCCCAGCCGCACAGCTCTCGCGCCGCTCCCTTCATGACGACATTGCCGACCTGCTGCGCGACCGCATCGTGGAAGGCAAAATGCCTCCTGGCTCCTTTATCGACGAGGCGACACTGGTCCAGTCCCTGGGCGTCTCGCGCACCCCGATTCGCGAGGCCCTGAAGGTCTTGGCCTTCGAGGGCTTGGTCACAATCTTCCCGAACCGTGGCAGCTATGTCGCCCGGCTCGCGCCCCAGGATGCCGAAGCCCTGATCGAGGTCCTGGCGGAGCTGGAAGGCTTCTCCGCTTATCTCGCTTGCCAGCGTCTGACGGATGAAGATCTACTGGTCCTGCGCAGGCTGCACGAGGATATGGTCTCTGCCTTCAGGAAGAAGAACAAGCTGGAATATTTCAATCTTAACCAGCGGATTCACGCGAAGATCATTGATTGCAGCCGCAACGATTATCTCGCGGATACGCACCGGGCCTATACCGGACGGCTGCGGCGCGTCCGTTACCTCGGAACGCCGACCCCCAAGCAGTGGCGCAGCTCCGTTCAGGAGCATGAAGAGATCCTCGCCGCCCTTGTGGACCGCGACGCCGAACGAGCGCGCAGCTTGGTGACCGCCCATGTTGCCGGCATCTGGCCGATGGTCGAAGCGGTGCTTCTGGCGGAGAGCGAAGAGCAGACCTCCCTCGACCAGGCCCTCTGAAATCCTCACCGAGCGTTCACCCGACTTGTTTTCCCGGTGATGCCTTCTCTTTCACCGGAACGAGTCCCCCCGGCATCATTGCGGCCAGCGCCACATCCAGTTTGGCAGGCGTTCGCCCTACATCTTCTGCCGCTTCCTTGCGGGCCAGGGCGGCGCGTATAACGCGCGCGCCGACATAACGGAACGGCTCAGGCGGAAACCGCTCAGGTATCTGGCCGACCATCGGTAGGCGCGCATAATCGTCATCCACTCCAAGGCTCAGCGAGGCGAGTATGCGCCCGCCGAGATGGGTGGGGCCGACCCCGTTTCCGGAATAGCCGAAGGCGTAGACAATGTTCTCCGCTCCATTCAGATGGCCGAAAAGCGGCAGCCCCGTCATGGTGCGATCAATCGGGCCGCCCCAGCTCTTGGCATCGGATACACCCTTGAGCTGCGGATAGAACCACTCCATCGTGCCGCGCACCTGATTGCGGAACGGCGACGCGCCCTCGAACAGCGACCCGAACTTCGCCCCGAAGGCGAAAGAGCCGCCGCCCTTGCCGAACACCATCCGTCCATCCAGCGTTCGCCGGTAATAGTTGGTGAAGAGGCGGGAATCCGAGATCGCGATCCCCGAGCGGAGATTGAGTGATTCCAGCAGTTCGGGACAAGGCTGGGTCGCGACGAGGTCGCTGCCCACCACCACCATCAGACGTGCGAGTTCAGGGATCAGACCGCTCCAAGCGTTCATGGCCAAGCCAACGCGCTGTGCATCTACCGATCCATCGCGCGTAATGACCCGTGGCGTCCGACCCCGCACCAGCGCCGTCATCGGCGAACACTCGAAGATGCGCACGCCGTTCTCGATCGCCACCCGGCGCAGTCCCCGCGCTAGGCGGGCGGGCTGCACGGTGGCGGAATTGGCCCCGAATACGCCGCCGATATGTCGACGCGAGCCGCTGCGATGCTGGACCTCGTCCAGAGAAAGCTCCTGAAAAAGACCGAGGCCGTATTTCTCCAACGCCTCCGTCGTCGAGCGCCAGGAGCCGATCTGCACCTCGTTGCTGGCAGTCCACAACCATCCGTCACGGCGGAAATGCGCATCGATCCCGTGCGTCTCGCAGAAGCGCCCGATCTCTCCGATGGAGGCTTCGCCCATTTCGACGATCCGGCGGGCATCCTGTCCCCCGTAAAGCTTGGCAAGGGTCAGGAACTTCGCGGCCCAGGTCAGCATAAAGCCGCCATTGCGGCCGCTGGCACCGCCGCCACAGATGTCGGCCTCGACCAGGACAACATCCGCTGACGGGTCCATCGCCTTGATCCCCAGCGCAGCCCACAGACCGGTGAATCCACCACCGACGATGCAGATGTCAGTCTTGATGTTTTCCCGCAGAATCTGGGGAGGATCGTTCTCCTCCGCCAAGGCCTCGTCGAGCCACAGGCTGCGGCCGCTTGAGGGACTCATTGCGGTTTGGCCACCGACAGCCCGCCGGGAATATGCGGCATTGAGAGTATCCTCAGCTCCACCTCGTCGCCTGGGGCGACACCCAGGACACGGAGGCCGAAGTCGTCGAGGCCGATGTCGTGCCCCGTCTCGCCGACCAACTTCACCCAGGCGCGCAGCGGCGCGGGATTGCGGCCATGCAGTTCGACGAGCGTCCCCCCAGGCGCACCTAACAAAGCGCTCTGGGTCGCAGACAATGCCAAAGTCCGGTGGCGACCCTTACGACCTTCATACGGATCGCTTTCGTCGCTGCGGACCGTGATCCTGATGCGCTGGCCAGCAATCTCCCGCCGGCGCACGGTGGTGGCTTCAGAATCCACCTCGCCATCCGCGCTGAAGATAACACCATAACGCTCCGATGCCCGTTGCATGGACACGTAGCCGCCCGCGACGTCGATGCGCACCTTTTCCGGATCGCGAGTCAGGGGGTCGCCATAGCCGCCGCCGCCGGCAGACTGCATGATGACTGTGTCACCCTGGAGCAGCTTCAAGCCGGTGGTCTTTCCCGGCGTCGCCAGCGGCCGTTCCTCGCCCTCGCGCATGATGGTCGCCCGAACCTGGTGTGAGGCATGCGCCCGTGCCATCCCGTAGGGCGGGATCACCGCCCTGTCGCTGAGGACCGAATATTCGGCTTCTTCGTCGAGCAGTCGAAGTTCGCGATGCATGCCGAGACCCCCGCGGCTCATGCCCTCGCCGCCCGAATCCGTGCGCAGTTCGCAGCGTTCAACCAGGAACGGAATGGTCGCCTCGAGGTTTTCCGCCGTTTCGATGGAGCGCACATTGCCATGGTCCACATTAACGAAGGCGCTGGAACCGTCATGCTCCAGGAAGCCACCATTGCCGCCGGCCGGCACCTCGATAGAGACGTAATTGCGCCTGTGAGCGCTGTGATACCCACCCATATTGTTGGGAAACGAGGTCCCGCAGAGATCACCTGAAACACGATCGAACGCCACCTGGGACAAAGCGCCGAGCATGACCGACAGAGAGCGCTTGCGCACCTCCGCATGGGCCCCCGCAGGAGCATCCGGCTTCACATCCACGATGGAAGCCTCCGGTGCTGTGAATCGAATAGGCCGGAATGAGCCGCCATTGACCGCGCCACCGGGATCAAGCGTCGACTTCAGCGCCACGAACACGCCCGCACCTGCGACCGCAAGCGAGGAGTTCACCGGCCCCGGAACCTGCGGGTTGGAGCCGGCAAAATCGGCGACGATCTCGTCGCCTCGGATGGACAGTTTCAGCTTCATCAGCACGGGATCGAAGACGCCGTCATCGAAGTATTCGAGATAATCTTCATAGACATAATCGCCGTCGGGCAGCTGCGCGATTTGCTCGCGCATGCGCCGCTCCGCTCTGTCGAGGTTGAGATCGATGCAGGTGAGCACCGTCTCTTTCCCGTATTTTTCGATCATCTTCTTGATGCGGTTTTCGGCGATGCGGCACGCACCGATCTGGGAGTTCAAATCGCCCAGCCGCTCTTGCGGAATGCGCATGTTGCAGAGGACCAGATCCTGCACGCCCTTGTTCAGCTTGCCCCGGTCGTAGAGCTTTAGCGGCGGGATGCGGACGCCCTCTTGGAAGATGCTCTTGGCCGCACCTGAGTAACTCCCGGGCACCATGCCGCCGACATCGGCCCAATGGGTCCGCACGCCGGGAAACATGAACAACTCGCCATCTACGAACATCGGGATCAGGACCGTCACGTCGTTGAGATGGGTGCCGCCCCGATAGCTGTCGTTGAACAGGATCACATCGCCCGGCGCGAGGTCGTCGCCGAGATCCTCCATAACGCAGCGCACGCCCCACGGCATGGGGATGATATGGCTGGGGAGGTCGTTGTACTGCGCCACCAACTCCGCATCGGTGCTGAACAGCGCGCAGGAGAAATCGTCCAATTCATAGACGGCGGCCGAGTACGAGGTGCGCACCACATTGGCGCGCATCTCTCGTACGATGGCGATGAGGCCTTCCGTGACCACTTCCAGGGTGATGGGATCGACCTTGTGCATGATGTTCTGGTCCATGGCTCAGTGTCCCTTGGTCAGGATGAGAACGCCAAAGCGCTCGAGCGTGCAACGCCAGCCGGGGGGCACGATGGTGACGGAACCGGATTCCTCCACGATGGCGGGACCCGGAATGGCGGCATCCTTGGGAAGCTTCATCCGATCATAGACGGGCGTTGGCGAGAAGGCGCCGTCGAACAGGACGTCGCGCGTGACGATCAGCGCCTTGTCCAGGCTCCCCTCGACGGTCCACTCCGGCAGCGAGGGTTTCGACATGACGCCGATGACAGCGAGGCGAAAATTCACGATTTCCAGCGGATCTCCCTCCGCGGAATGGCCGTAGCGCTGGTTATGCGCCTGATGAAACGCCTGGCTATAGGCGTCGAGATCGATGGGGCCTGTCGGCAGGTCGACCGCCAGTTCCCAAGACTGCCCCACATAGCGGATGCCGCAGGATCGGCGCATCTCGACGGAACCGGTCGTGACCGCCTCCTTGGCGAGACCGGCCTTCCCGTCGGCCTCCATGTCCCGGAAGATCGTTTCCATCTCGGCCACGTTCTCGGCTGCCACGGCCATCGGATGAGTGCGCACATAGTCGTGCCGGACGTCTGACAAGATCGCCCCATAGGCGGAGAAATTCCCGGGGTTTGGTGGGATGACCACCTTCGGGATCTCCAGCTCCTCGGCGATCGCCGCTGCATGAAGCGGGCCCGCACCGCCATAAGCAAGGAGAGCGAAGTCGCGCGGGTCGTAGCCCATGCCGATGGAAATTTCCTTGATCGCGCTGACCATGCGCGCAACAGCGATGCGCACGATGCCTTCGGCAAGGGTGAGCCGCGTCACGCCGGCCATTTTGGCGACGACGCTGTCTATGGCGGCCTCCGCGAGATCCGGGCGCATCTGCACCGTACCGGCGAGTTTTCCTTGTGGGTCGATGCGGGCCATGACGATGTTGGCGTCGGTCACCGTAGGTTCGGCACCGCCACGATCATAGCAGGCCGGTCCCGGCTGAGCGCCGGCGCTTTGCGGGCCGACCTTCAGGATCGGGCCGCTGTCGAGCCAAGCGATCGACCCCCCGCCGGCACCCACGGTGTTAATCTCGATCTGTGGGGTCCGGTTGGGGAAATCCGAGATGAACTGCTCGTTGGTCAACGGCACCTGCAGGTCGTCCAGAAGGCAGACATCGGTGCTGGTCCCTCCCATGTCGTAGGTGATGAGATTGCGCACTCCGATCGCCTCGCCCAGCGAAGCGGAGGCGGCGACACCTCCCGCGGGACCGGAGAGGATCGTATTGACGGGAAACCGTCCGGCGCGCTCGCCGGTGAAGACCCCGCCATTCGACGTCATGATGAACACTGGCTTGCCGTAGCCACGCTCGCTTAGAGCGCCGTCGAGAGACGACAGGTAACGGCTGACGCGCGGGCCGGTATAGGCGTTCAGGACTGCGGTCGAGAAGCGCTCATATTCACGAAACTCCGGCAGAACATCGGCGGACGTCGTGACGAAGCAGTCGGGCATCGCGGCCTCCAGCCTCCGGGCGATCTGGCGCTCGCTCGCCGGGTTCGCGTAGGAATGGAGCAGGCACACCGCAACCGCTTTTGCTTCCGCGCGTCGAAGCGTAGAGATGATCGTGTCCAGCTCGTCCGCGGGCACATCATGAAGGATGGAGCCGTCGCGAAGGGTGCGCTCCCCGATCTCCAGGATCCGGCTACGCGGCACCAGCGGTGCGGCTTTTAAGGTCTTGATGTTATACAGCACGGGACGGTTGGTGCGGGCGATCTCGAGCGTGTCGCGGAAACCGCGATTGGTGATCACCCAGACATCGGCACCCTTGCGCTCCAGCACTGTATTGGTGGCGAGCGTCAGCCCGTGGATCAGGCGCTCCGCTTGATTGAGATCGATCCCGAGCCGCGCGAGCGCATCCAAGACACCTTGCTGCGGCGCGTGCGGCGTCGTCGGGGCCTTCTCGGAGCGCAACTCCCCTCGGGCCGCGTCATAGGCGACCGCATCCGTGAAGGTGCCGCCGACATCAATTCCTATCCAACTCATCTGCGTAATGCTCCGTCGTGAGCGGGGCCGCATCGCTACGGCCACTTTCGGTGAAAATTCCGAATTAGATCAGCAGCCTGTTGCCGGCGAAGACCAGCCGGCCATCCAGTTCCAAGGCAGCGTTGGTAAGCACGGTGTCGTAGTGGGCGGCAGCCTTGCAAGTCCCGCCGATATAGGCGCTGGTCCCGAGCGCTAGCTGGAACCCACCCCACACGCTCTCGTCGCTCAGCATGGTGCCGTCGAGCGTGCACATCGGATTCATGCCGATGCCGAGCTCTCCGAGATTGTAGACATTGGGGTCGTTGAACCCTTCGAGCAGCTCCCGGAACTGCCGGGCCTCGGCACCCCCACGGATCGACACGGCGAAACCATCGCGAAATTCGATTTCGACCGGCGCATCCTTGATCAGTGCTACGCCGGGAATGCTTGCATTGACTACGATCCGTCCATTGGCGGTGCCTTCGACGGGTGCAAGGCTGGCCTCCAGGCAATAGCCGGCCGAGATGTCCACGCTATTGGCAAAGCCGTTGAGAGACCGCCCTGTCCGGCCGGCAATGCTCATGGTGACGTCGGTGCCGAGATCGGAGGTCACCCGGGCGGTGGAGGCCTCGGTCAGCGCTTGCGCAAGCGTGTCGATCTGCTGTCTCACCGTCTCAAAATCGACGCTCCAGCCTTTCGCGAGGAAGAACCGCTCGTCGTCGGACTCCGGCAACACGATCACCTTCGCACCCTTGGCCTGGGCACCGCGGCGCGCATCCGTATGGGCGATATTACGAACCGTCGCCCCAATGACGAGTTGGCTGGCGGCCATGGCAGCGGCAACCGACTTGGGCAGCTCCGTCCCATGAAAGGTCGATGGCATCATCTGCATGGTCACCGGGCTCGCCCCGACTTCTGTGGCGGCGATCATGAGGGCTTCAACATTGCCCGCCGTCATCGCGTCGTAGAGGATCAGTAACTCAGTCTCGGGCTCGCAGCCGCCGAGAAGCTGTACGACCTTCCGTGCATTGGGCAACTTGAGAAGGGTTGGAATCATGTCTTGCGCCTCTTGGCGGATGGGCCAGCCGGCCGGGTGAGTCTCAGACGCGAGGCCGCGTTGGTGAGATGCGTCAGCATGGCCGCGCGCGCGCCGTCAACATCGCCCGCCTCTACACTGCGATAGACCGTCTCGTGCTCCGCCTCGACCATCCTTCCGAGCCCAGGGAACTGCGCCGTGTTCTGACGTGCAGTCATGATCGCACCACGCACGCTGCTCTCCAGAAAGCTCATGAATTCAATGAAATAATGATTGCCAGAAGCCTCGGCGATGCAACGGTGAAAGAAGGCATCCGCCGTCGTCCCGTCTTCACCCATCTCGATGGCCTGCGCCATTTGCTCCTTGGCCTCTCTGAGCCGCCCGATCTGCGCTTTGGTCCGGTGCGCCGCGGCAAGTCCCGCCGCATCCACCTCAAGCGGCCTGCGGAACTCGAACATCAGGGCCAGCTCGCGACGGTCGAGTCGCGCCGGCTCGATTCGAAACGCCGTGCTGATGCCGGTCTCGGTGACGAAGGCGCCAAGGCCCTGGCGGCTTTGCACCAGCCCGTCCTGCTTGAGCCGCGAAATCGCTTCACGGATAGCGGCCCGACCCACATCGAACATCTCCGCGAGTTGCTGCTCGGTTGGCAGCCGGCTTCCCGGGCTGCGGACGCCCTCGACGATCTCGCGCCTCAAGACTTCTGCGATCTGGTCGGCAAGAAGCCGTTTCACCCTCAGGCCCTCGATCATGCGAAGACCTTTCTATCGCGCGCCATGTTGACAGTGGCGGGGGACAGAACCTTGCCGGGATTCAGGATGTTATTCGGATCGATCAGTCCCTTGATATCGACCATCATCCGGAGCGCGTCGGGCGATGTATAACGCAGCAGCGCGTCGCGCTTCAGCAGGCCGATTCCGTGCTCGGCACTGAAACTTCCTCCGACTGAGGCGACTGCCTCATAGACGATGTCCTCGACGGGTCCGGCGAGGGTGAGGAAGGTCTCCTCCTGCTCCCTGCCGCAACAGACATTGAAGTGGATGTTGCCATCGCCGATATGGCCGAAGGCGACCACCTGCACGGCGGGGAACCGACGCTCGATCGCCCACGTCGCATCCCGGATGAAGGCCGGAATTCTGTCAATCGGCATCGACACGTCATGCTTGAAGCTGGGACCGGCCAGGCGTTGCGCCTCGACGCACGCTTCTCGGATCCGCCAGAAGCTCTGCGCCTCGCGCAGACTCGAGCTGATGATCCCGTCGCGGATGGCACCCGAGACGAGCAGGGCCTCTAGAAAGCCGTCGAGCACCGGCCGGAGCGGCCAGGCGATCTGACTGGAGGAGAGTTCGATGAGGGCATAGAAGGGATAGGCCTCGTCCAGCGGATCCTGCACCTCCGGCACATGATCGATGGCCATCTGAAGCCCGATGCGCGGCACCATTTCGAAGGCTGAGAGAAATTCATCCGCATGCTTCTGGGCACGCTGGTAGACCTCCATCAGGTCATCGAGGCTGCGCAGCGCGACGAAGGCTGTCTCAATCTGGCGACGCGCCGGAAAGAGCTTCAGGGTCGCCGCCGTCACGATTCCCAGCGTCCCTTCCGAACCGATGAAAAGCTGCTTCAGGTCGTAACCGGTATTGTTCTTGCGAAGGCCACGAAGGTCGTTGAAAATCGAGCCATCCGGCAAGACGGCTTCGAGGCCCAGCACGAGGTCTCGCATATTGCCGTAGCGCAATACGGAATGACCGCCGGCATTGGTGGCGATGTTGCCACCAATCTGGCAGGAACCTTCCGCCCCCAGGCTAAGGGGGAAATATCGATCAAGCCCGCTAACGTGTTCTTGCAGCGAATGAAGGATGCAGCCTGCCTCGACGGTGATTGTATTATTGACAACGTCCTGGGCCCGGACTCGGGTCATTCGCTCCAGGCAGAGGATGACGTCGCCCCCGGCCGACGACGGCGCCGTCCCGCCGCACAGACCGGTATTGCCACCATGAGGAATGATGGCATGGCCCCGGCTCTGGCACAGCCGGACCACGTCTGCGACCTGCTCGACCGTAGCAGGTTTGACTACCGCGGCGGCGCGCCCTGCGAAGAGACCACGAAAATCCGAAAGGTACGAAGAGCCCGCACTTGGCGAAGCGATCACATGATCGTCCCCGACGAGCGTCTCCAGCTCACGCACCAATCCGATCGTCGACACCAGCCACCCCTTATCAGCCGTTCCGCGCCCGTGCATGGCGGCCAACTTCATCGCCTCGAAAGCTAGCAGACATTTTTGTTGTCTGACAAGTATAATGAATTCTATGATTTTTTTGAGCTGTTGAAGGTGACTTTTTGGCTGAAAACGCCGTCGGCGCTCGTGCTTCGCCCGTCGAGGATGTGGCACACGGCACACGTCGAGCCCACTAAAGCAGATTGACAATTCATAATTATATAATTCTTATTGAGTCTGGGGGTGGCGGCAGGGGTGCCGCGGAATGGACGACACCAAGATTCAACAAGTGGTCGGGAAGGAATATTCCCAGCTTTCATGACGGCCGACATCGAGGCCGTGGAGTCTGCACTGGATCTCGACCGCGAAGTTTACCGCAAGTTCTAAGAGCGTTGAATAAATGCATTGATCAATCGCAGCGTTGCAGGAGAACAAGATGGTGAGGTCACTCGTTGCAAACAGACGTCAATTCGGTCAGCTCGCGGCAGGGCTTGCCGCAGCTCTGGCCGGCTCTGGGGCCGCTTTCGCTCAAGGAGCGCAGCCCTTCAGGCTCGGCGCCCTGAACTCCATTACTGGCGCGGGCGGAGCCTATGGGCCGGGCATGCTGGAGGCGATCAAGATCGCCATGACCCAGGTGAACGATGCCGGAGGAGCCGCGGGCCGCAAGTTCGAATTGTTCGCGGAGGATGATCAGACCAAGCCTGACGCCGCTGTGCTCGCGGTTAAGAAGCTCGTTGAGATCAACAGGGTCGAGGCCGTCGTCGGCATCTGGCCCTCATCGGTTCAACTCGCCACCCTTCCGATTACCAACGCCGCTGGCATCACGTCCTTCAACACGTGCGGTGCCCCCGAAATCGAGATGGTCGACAAGGAGGATCTTGTTTGGCAGTTCTATGCATCCAACAAGATGATCGGCCGTGTCTTCGCTGAAGTGGCAAAGGCGCGCGGCTTCAAGAACCCGGCAGTGCTGGCCTATAACAACTCGACAATGGTCGCTCAGGCGGAATATTTCCGCAAGACTTGGGAAGAAGGCGGCGGCAAGGTTGGCGAGTTCATCGTCTACGAGCCCAATCAGACCAGCTACCGCACCGAGCTCGACCGTGCCTTGGCGACAAAGCCAGACATCGTCGTCCTAAGCTCCTATACCCCCGACGTCACGATCCTCTTGAAGGAATGGTACCAGTCTGGTGCCGAGAACAAGTTCATCACCCCCGGCTGGGCGGTGACACAGAAAGTCGCCGACATTCTCGGTCCTGAGATCTCCTCTCAGATCACGACGATATCGAACGTGCCGGCCAGCAACAACGACGCCTACGCAAAGTTCGTTGACGCCTTCAAGAAGGTGACGGGCACCGAGCCCGAGATGTTCGCAGCCTGCGCTTACGACATGGTGATTGTCCTGGCGCTCGCCATTGAACTGGCGGGTCCGACAGCGACGCCGAAGGAGATCGCTTCCAAGATCCGCTCCGTGACCAACGCCCCCGGAACCAAGGTAAGCACCTTCATCGAAGGCCGGGACCTGCTCAAAAAGGGCGAGGAAATAGATTACGAAGGGGCTTCATCTTCCCTTGAATTCGGCGAGTTCGGCAATACGACGCCAGCCTTCGGCGTCTATGGCTTCGACGACAACAAGCTGGCCCTCAAGGAAGTAATGACCCTGCCATCATAGCTTGATCGGACGAGAAGATGGACTGGGTCACGATCGTCAATGCCGTCATAAACGGTGCGGTTGTTGGGCTGCTGCTGGCGCTTCCGGCGCTGGCAGTCACGCTCGTCTTCGGCATCGCCCGCTTTCCCAACGCCGCCACTGGCGATTACATGACCTTCGGCGCTTATGCAGCCGTAATGACTCAGATGTTCGTCTCGACCTCGCTGGTCGTGACCGCACTTCTTGCCTCGCTGGCGACTGGCCTGCTGGCTCTGTTCTTCTACGGCTGGGTCTTCCGGTCGCTGGCCAACCGCTCGCCCGTGGCAAGTCTGATCGCCTCGATCGGTATTGCCTTCGTTGTCCGCAGCTCCATAACGTTCTTTGCTGGCCAGTCGCCTTACAACATCCAGGCTCCCCTGGTGCGAGCCTGGAATTTCAGCGGCATCCGGGTCCTGCCTACGGATCTCTACATCGCCGCCACTGCTGCCGTGGCCTTGGCGGCGGTGTTCGGCCTGCTTCACTTCACCTCTCTCGGTCGGCGCATGCGTGCTGTTGCCGACAACCCGGAGCTTGCAAGTGCCAGCGGCATCAGCATCCGGCGCGTAATGCTCACTCTGTGGTCGATCGTCGGCCTGTTCAGCGGCCTCGGCGGCGTCCTTCTCGGGATCAAGGCCGTTGTCATGCCCGAATTGGGCTGGGAGCTGCTGCTGACGATCTTCGCTTCCGTCATCCTCGGCGGTCTCGGCAGCCCGATCGGGGCAGTGTGCGGAATGCTCCTGTTCGGCATCTCACAGGAGGTTGCCTCTCTCTATGTGGGCACGGCCTATAAGATCGTTCTCGCGTTCTTCGTCATTCTCTGCGTGCTTCTGGTCCGGCCGCAGGGAATGTTCGGCAAGATCATCGCGGTGAGGTGATCCCATGGAATTTTATCTCATCGCCATCTCGATCACTGTCCTCATCTACATGCTGATGGCCAGCGGACTTGCGCTGCAATACGGCTTCACGGGACTGATCAATTTTGGTTATGTCGGCTTCTTCGCCATCGGAGCCTATACCTCCGCGATCCTCTCGATGCAGGGGGTTCCCCTCCCCCTCACCTTCTTGGCGGCAACGCTTCTGGCGGCGGTCGTAGCCTATCCTCTAGGAATCATCACCCTTCGCCTCAGCGGTGACTATCTGGCGATCATCACCCTGGGCTTCTCGGAATCCTTGCGCATGGTCCTCCAGAAGGAGGAGTGGCTCACGCGAGGCGTGCATGGAATCCCTGGCATTCCACGGGTCTTCGACAATTGGGCCGGCCCGGTTTCCGGTGACTTGACCTTGCTCGGCCTGCTTCTGATCGTCAATATCGGCGTCTTCGTCCTCATGCGCCACCTGATCACCAGCCCGTTCGGACGCGTCATCGCCTCGATCCGCGACAATGAGGTCGCGGTCAGCGCGCTGGGCAAGAACCCCGCAAGCTTCAAAACCCGGTCCTTAATGCTTGGCTCCGCACTTGGCGGTCTAGCGGGCGCCTTCCAGGCACATTACGTGACTTTCATCAGCCCCGAGCAGTTCGTTCCTCTGATCACCTTCTATGTGTGGATCGCCATCATACTCGGTGGTGCGGGCCGTATCAGCGGAATAATCGTGGGCACGATCATCCTGCTCACCTTCCTCGAGGGCTCCCGATTCTTGCGCGATTTCGTGGGCGGTGTGTCCGAAGTCCAGCTCGCCAGTGTCCGCTTCTGGATCATCGGCATGGCCCTGATCTGCACCATCATCTACCGGCCGCAAGGCTTGTTCCCCGACAAGACAAAGAAGCGAGGCTGACATGTCGCTTCTTTCAGTTAGGAATCTCACGGCGCGCTTCGGGGCTTTCGTTGCCTTCGAGGATGTCTCGATCGAACTGGAGCCCGGGTCCCTCACCGGTCTCATCGGCACCAATGGAGCCGGAAAGAGCACACTATTCTCCGCGATAACGGGCTATATCACCCCGAATGCCGGCAGCGTCCGCTTCGCCGACGAAGATATGCTGAGCCTCTCCATCGAAAAGCGGGTCCAACGCGGATTGGGCCGCACCTTCCAGGTGCCTCGGGAGTTCACTCGCCTCAGCGTCTTCGACAACCTCATGGCGGCTGCGCCGCACCAAATTGGGGAAAAGCTTTTCGGGCTGATCTTCGCCGCCGGAAAAGTGGCCCGCCAGGAGCGAGACCTGGGCGACCGCACCAGCGAGATGCTCCGCTTCCTCAACCTGGCCAAGGTCGCCGATACGCCGGCGGGCAGCCTGTCGGGCGGTCAGAAGAAACTTTTGGAGCTTGGACGCCTGCTGATGCTGGAACCGCGCTGCATCCTCCTGGACGAGCCCTTTGCTGGTGTGAACGCGGTCCTGATCGAAGAGCTGTCCCAGCGCATCGTGGAGCTGAACCAGCGGGGCATCACGCTGCTGATCATCGAGCATGATCTGGCGGGCCTTTCCCGCTTGGTTCCACGGCTCTATGCCATGGACCGAGGCCGCATCATCGCCGAGGGCAGCCCAGCCAAGGTTCTGGCCAACGACAAGGTCCGCGAAGCCTATATGGGAGGCGTGATATGAGCCTCCTCGACATCCGCAACGTTGCCGGCGGCTACGGCGACGTGGACATCATCACCGGCATCGACATGAGCATCGAGGCCCGCGAAATCGTCACCATCGCTGGCACAAATGGCGCGGGCAAGTCGACCTTGGTCAAGGCGATCATGGGCATGCTCAAGCGTCTGTCCGGCTCTATTGTCTTCGACGGCAATGATCTCACCAAGATCGCTACGGAGAAGCGGGTCGGGGCCGGCATCTCCTATGTTCCCCAGGTCCGCAACATATTCGGCGCGCTGACCGTCCAGGAAAACTTGCAGGTCGTTGAGCAGGTGCAGAACCGGCAGGACCGCATTGCGCTCATGTATGAAATGTTTCCGGCTCTTGCCGAGCGGCGCCGAACGCAGGCCGGCAATCTCTCGGGCGGCGAGCGCCAGCAACTCGCCTTTGCGCGGGCGTTGATGTCGATGCCGCGACTGATCCTGCTGGACGAGCCCTCCGCGGCCCTGTCGCCCTCGCTCACCGAACTGGTGTTTTCAGAGGTTCGCAAGCTGCCTGCCACTGGCGCTGCGGTGCTGATGGTCGAACAGCGGGCCCGCCAGGCTCTCGCCTTTAGCGATCGCGGCTACATCCTCGATTCAGGGCGCATTGTCCTGACCGACACCGGCGAGGCGCTGCTGCGGAATGAGAAGATGGCCGAACTCTATTTGGGTAACCGCGCAGCCGCTGCCCAAGCCAATCAAACGAAATAAGGAGTGTCCAACCATGAGCCTCGACGAACAGACCAAGACGAAAGTGGCCCCGAAGCGCCCGGCCCCCTCAAAGGTGGCTGCCATGACCGCTGCCCAAGGCCTACGCGCCGTAGAGGCCGGTGAGCTGACTTTTGAGGCATGGGCGCGCGCCTGCCTCGACCGCATCGAGCAACGCAATGGTGACGTCAAGGCCTGGGTCCACTTCAACCCGAAGGCCCTCGACCATGCCCGAGCCATGGATCGCGGCCCCCGCCCCTCGCCCTTGGCCGGCGTGCCCTTGGGCATCAAGGACATCATGGATACCGCGGATATGCCGACCGAGCTGGGTGACCCCGAGATCTTCCCGGGCCGTCAGCCGACCAAGGATGCCGCCACCGTCACCATGATGCGCGAACTTGGCTTCACTATTCTCGGCAAGAACACTGTCTCGCGCCACTCGATCATGCTGCCCGGACCTGCCCGCAATCCTCATGACCTGTCCCGCACCCCCGGCGCATCCTCGGCCGGATCCGCGGCTGCCGTAGCCGATTTCATGACACCTCTTTCCCTGGGAACTCAGACCGGGGGGTCGATCGTGCGCCCCTCGACCTTTTGCGGCGTCGTCGGTTTCAAGCCCACCATCGATACTTTCCCCTATGCCGGTCTGCGCCGCTATTCGCGGCCGCTCGACACGGTCGGCGTTCTTAGCCGCTCTGTTGAAGACACGACCATGGTGATGCGCGAGGTCCTTGGCGACCCGCGGTTCGATGCCAAAATCCCCGTGCGTCGCGACTTCAAGGTCGGAGTCTGGCGGCCGCTCGCCTGGAACGAAGCCGAGCAGAGCGTTCGGGACGTGTTCGACGAGTCCGTCAAAACCCTGTCCTCTGCCGGGGTCAACGTCACTGTGCTTGAGATGCCGAAGATCTTCGAAACCATGGTCGAGGACCACGACGTCATCATGGCCTATGATCTCGCCCGCTCCTTCAAGGAGATCCGGCGCGATCATCCGGAAAAGTGCGATCCTGAACTCCTCGAGTACCTGGATCTCGGCGACACCTATGGCGACGCCGATTATGCACGCGCGCTGAGCGGCGCCGACCAAGCGCGCCGCGCTTTCTACGATGTCGCCCGCGACGTCGACGTGCTCGTCAGCCCCGCGACCCTCAATGAGGCGCCTGATGCCAGCTATACCGGCAGCAATGCCTTCATCCGGCTTTGGACGATCCTGCACAATCCGGCGCTGACCCTGCCGGTGGCGCGTGGGCCGCACGGCCTGCCCATCGGCGTCCAGGCGATCGGCTTCGTGAACGAGGATGCTTCGTTCCTCTACTGGGCTCGTTGCCTGGAAGCGATCTTGGGGAACAAATCCTCAGAGGTCTGAAACAAAAGGGGGAGAGGGCCTTTGCTCCTCTCCCCGCAACAAGGTCCTTTCACCGAAAGTGAGGTGAAAGATGTTACAGCCTGATCGCTCTTCGCGAGCGGCGTGTAAATCCTATTCCCGTTGAGCGCGGCCTTAGAGCATCATCATTGCAATCTCGGTATCTGGCGACGGATGCTTGCATGATCCAGGGAAACCCCCCACATCCTGGAACCGAGACAACAAGAATGAATGGAGTGGCTCATGCCGGAATACCGGAAGACCCCTGAAGCCATTGCCGCGCTGACGCCCGAGCAATATCGCGTCACTCAGCAAAGCGGCACGGAGCGCCCCGGGACAGGGCCGCTTCTCGACAATAAGGAACCCGGTATCTATGTGGATATCGTCTCTGGCGAGCCGCTCTTCGCATCTTCTGACAAGTTCGAGTCTGGATGCGGGTGGCCGAGTTTCACCAAGCCGATCGAGCATGAGCATGTGAAGGAACTGAGCGACAGTTCCCACGGCATGGTACGCATCGAAGTCCGCTCGAAATTCGGCGACAGCCATCTCGGCCATGTTTTCAATGATGGCCCCCGGGATCGAGGCGGCTTACGCTATTGCATCAACTCGGCTTCACTCCGGTTCATCCCTCGCGACCGGATGGAAGCGGAGGGGTATGGAGCCTATCTCAACCAGGTGGAGGATGTTCGATGACACAGGAACGCGCGGTTCTCGCCGGTGGCTGCTTCTGGGGCATGCAGGATCTGATCCGGCGCTATGACGGGGTGATCACCACCCGCGTCGGCTACACCGGCGGCGATGTTCCCAATGCCACCTATCGCAATCACGGCACTCATGCCGAAGCCATCGAGATTGTCTTCGACCCGGCGCGGATCAGCTATCGCCAGCTCCTGGAGTTCTTCTTTCAGATCCATGATCCTACGACCCTCAACCGGCAGGGCAACGACCGCGGACTGAGCTATCGTTCGGCGATCTACTACACCAGCCCCGAACAGAAGCGCGTCGCCGAGGACACCATTGCGGATGTCGATGCGTCCGGCATTTGGCCCGGGAAGGTCGTCACCGAGATTGAGGCCGCCGGTCCGTTCTGGGAAGCCGAACCGGAGCACCAGGACTATCTGGAGAACTATCCGAACGGCTACACCTGCCATTTTATCCGGCCGAATTGGCGTCTTCCCGCCCGGGCGGCGACTTCAAAGGTGGCTTAACAAGGGACGGCCCGGTGACGGCCTAGATGTCCGTCTTGGTCTCACACAGGGCCGCCTCTCGCGCCTCTTCTCCTCGCCGCATCCACTGCAGGTCGGAGGGCTCCACCAGGGCCGTCAAGACGGCCCAAAACCCCTGAACAGCTGCGGGGCCTGCCTCGGAATATGCCCGCGCCAAGCGTTCGAACTGTCTTTGCGAAAGCTGTTCGAACAGCTCGAGCCCTTTGGACGTCGAGAAGAGCCGTCGCTGGCGACGGTCGACATTGGACATCTGCTGCTCGATGTAGCCTTCGCGCAGGAGATCTCCCATGGCGCGCTGCACATTCTGGTGTGTCACGCGCAACAGCGACGTCATTTCCCCTACCGTAATGCCGGGGGTTCTCACCGTGAAGTAAAGGATCCGATGGTGAGTCCGCCCCATGTCCAATGATGCGAGCTGACGATTGGCGTCCTCGGCGAGATTGAGGTGAGCGAAGAAATGCAGCTCGAGGCCGAGTTGCAGATCCGCGCGCGATGGCGACGCGCTCTCGGAGCGGGTCTCCTCCACATCCTCTTGGCTTTTCTTCTGTTCAGAAATGATCGTCATAAAACCTTCGTCAGCTGCTCCCCCTGCTCATACCTGTGACGATGACGCCGAGAAAGTCATATTCTCTCGATGCAGATATTGATCAAAACAAGATAGTACAAATCGATTGACATATTTTTCGACCCTTTGTTATTGTTTGCCACCCCTCGCCAGAAGGGGCTCAACATTGGGAGGAAGCTTCATGCGTTTCAGCATGTGCACGGCCTTGGGCGCGGCGATCGGTATTGCGGCGCTCTGCAGTCCAGCAGCGGCAAAAGATGAATTCAAGATCGGTGGCGTCGTGGCGCTCAGTGGCCCCTATGGGGTGATAGGCGAGGCCATGCGCAAAGGCGCCGAGTTGGCCGTGGAAATGCGGGGCGGAAAAGTTCTGGGTGCCCCTATTGTCTTTGAGTGGGAAGACAGCGAGACCAAGCCTCAGGTGACGGTTCAGAAGGCCACGCGACTTGCATCCGACGGCGTCGACCTCTTGTTCGGCGAGGTGAGTTCCGGCGCCACCATCGCATTGATGAAGCTCGCCGAACGCCGCAAGATCCCGCTGCTGGTCACCATTTCCGCCAGCGACGAGATCACCGGAAAGGACAAGAACCCCTATACGTTCAGGACGTCCAATCCGGTCGACATGGAGAACCGGATGATGGCCGAGTTCGCCGCGAAGGATGGCGTCAAGCGCGTCTATGGAGTGGTGGCTGATTACGCTGTCGGTCGCGAAATGTGGGACAGCCTGAAGAAGAAGCTTGAAGCCAAGGGCGTGACGATTGCGGGCGAGGATTACCCAGCGCTTGGCAACAAGGACTATTCGCTGATCGCCGACAAAGTTGCGAAATCCGATGCTGACGGCGTGGCGATGATCATGACGGGCAGCGACGCGATCACCTTTCTTAAGCAGTCCGGCCAGATCGGCCTGAAGGATAAGAAAACAGTTTTCGGCACCATGGTGATGGACGAGCTCATGGGCAAGGCCGTGGGCGAGCAGAGCTATGGCGTCAATTCTACCCTCCGCTATCATTTCTCGGAGAAGAGCCCCGCCAACGAAAAATTCGTGGCAGCCTTCAAGGCGAAGTATGGCGAGCTTCCCACACAGTTCGCGGGCGAAGCCTTCGATGGGGTGTCCTGGTTCCTGAAAGTCGTCGACGAGACCGGCGGCTGGGACAAGGAAGCTTGGCTCGAAGCATTCCGCAACAGCACCTACACGGACTCCGTCGAGGGCACCAAGAAGATGCGGGCGTGTGACAATCAGGCGGAGCAGATCGGCCTGTTCGGCAAGGCGATCAAAGGAAGCGATCCCCTCCCTCCGGTGACCATGGAGGTGACCTACACCTTCGAGCCCGGCGTGTTGTTCGACGCCTGCAAATAAGGCGACTCAGCACATGCGGTTGATCGACTATTTTCAGAAGGGGCTTGCCCGCGGAGCCGACCGGCCGGCCTTCGTCGACGACCGCGTGACGCTCACCTATGGCGAGGTCGATCACAGGGCACGGCGAATGGCCTCGTCGCTCCAGGCAAGCGGCCTATCCACCTGCCCACCCATCGCAGTCTTCAGTCCCAATGATCCCCAGGCTTTCGCCTGCATCATCGGGATCCTGTACGCTGGCGGCATCTGGGTTCCGTGCAATGCGCGAAACACGGTAGCGGTGAATGCCCACTTCCTCTCCATGACCAGTGTGGAGGTGCTTTTTTATCATGGCAGCCTGGCGCGGGAAGCCGTTGAGCTGAAAGCGGCCGTTCCGACAATCCGTCTGCTGATCTGTATAGATGGCGACGGCGCAGGCTCGGCCCTGTCCCTGGACGATTTCCTCCAGCGAGGCGACGGCAGCTTGCCGGAGGTGCCGGATGATCCGGAGCGGCTCGCCACCATCTTTCCCACCGGCGGAACGACGGGCCTCTCGAAAGGCGCGCCCTGGACTCATCGGACCTGGGAAGCGTTGATTGGCGCATACTGGCATTGCATGCCCTCGACGACGCCTCCCGTCCATCTGGTGGCGGGTCCCATGACCCATGCCGCCGGTGGATTGGCACTGATGATGATGCCCGGCGGCGCCTGCAACGTCGTTCTTCCCCGCGCCGATCCCTTGCTGATCATGCAGGCGATCGACCGGCACCGGATCACCCATCTCTACCTGCCGCCGACCGTCCTCTACATGATGCTCGCCCATCCGGAAGTGCGCCGCTACGACTACTCCTCGCTGAAATACTTCGTGCTGGCGGCCGCTCCCATAGCACCGGAGAAGCTGCGCGAAGCGATGGACGTGTTCGGGCCCGTCATGTGCCAATCCTTCGGCCAGGCCGAGGCGCCTATGTTCCTCACCTTTCTGACCACCGCCGATCTCCTGGCCGCTGATGGCGACGGACGCCTGTACGCGAGCTGCGGCAGGCCCACGCTCAATGTACGGGTCGAGATCATGGATGATGCCGGGACCATCCTGCCGCCGGGAGAGCGCGGCGAGATTGTCGCCAAAGGCAGCCTCGTCTTTCCCGGCTATTACCGCAACCCCGAAGCCACTGCCGCGGCGTCCACCCATGGCTGGCATCATACGGGGGACATAGGCTACCGCGACGAGCAGGGTTTCATCTACATCGTCGACCGCAAGAAGGACATGATCGTCACTGGCGGCTTCAACGTCTTCTCGGCAGAGGTCGAGCAGGTCTTGCTTTCGCATCCCGCGGTGCGCGATTGCGCCGTGGTCGGCGTTCCCGATGCGAAATGGGGTGAAGCAATCAAGGCGGTCATCGAGCTCAAGGCGAATGCAGACGTCGACCCCCAGGACCTCATCGATCTCGTCAAGCGGGAGCTGGGCGGAGTGCATGCGCCCAAATCGGTCGACTTCTGGGATGAGCTGCCCCGCAGCGGCAATGGCAAGGTCTTGAAGCGTGATGTGCGCGACACATTCTGGAGCGGCCGCGAGCGCGCCGTTTAACAGAGGAATGAACCATGGCGAATGATGTCTACGTTCTCGGCGTGCATACGACCGAGTTCAAGAAGCAGCCCGAGAAAAGCTTCAAGGATCTGGCCCGCGACGCCTATCTGGGCGCCTTGGCGGATGCGGATCTGGAGGATGGACGCGACATTGAGGGAGCCTGGTTCGGGAATTGCCTGATGCATTACTGGGGACAGGCCCTGACGCGCGGCAACGTCTCCTTCATTCCTCTTGTCCGCGATGGACTGTTTCCCGACCGCGCTCCGATCGTCAACGTCGAAGGGGGCTGTGCCACAGGGAGCCTCGCTCTCGCCGGCGCCGCCAAGGAGATCCGCGCGGGCGATGCGGAACTGACGCTCGCGCTGGGTGCGGAGAAACTTTACGACGCGGAAGATCCGCGGCGGATCTTCGCCCATTTCTCCGGCGGCATGGACATGTTGGATCAGCACGAATGGGAGGAGGAATACCGCCGGGTCGGCGAGCAGATCGGCATCCCCTTCGCGCCCGGACCGGACCGAACCATCGCCATGGACACCTATGCCATGCAGGCGAACTATCACATGAAGACATACGGCACGACGGCCGAGCAAATCGCAGTCGGCGCCGCCAAGAATCACTGCAACGGCGCACGCAATCCGAAGGCCCAGTATCGCTTCGAGATGACGCCGGAACAGGTCCTCGCCGACCGTCCCGTGAGCGCGCCGCTGACACGGTCCATGTGCGCGCCCATGGGAGATGGCGCCGCAGCCGCATTGCTCTGCTCGGAAGCCTACCTCAAGACGGTGTCACCGCGGGTACGCGACCGAGCCATCAAGCTCTCCGCTCTTGCCTTGTCTGGCGGCAAATATCGTCGTCTGGACGAGCCGAGCCTGACCCGTGCCGCCGCCGATCGGGCCTATGCCCAAGCCGGCATCGGACCCCGCGACATCGACTTGGCCGAGGTCCACGATGCGACCTCCTTCTGCGAGGTCTACCAGTCGGAGATGATGCGCTTCTGTGAGATCGGCGAGGGCGGCGCCTATGTCGGCAGCGGCGCGACCAAGATCGGCGGTGCGCTCCCCATCAACACCTCCGGTGGGCTCGTCTCCAAGGGCCATCCCATCGGCGCGACGGGACTGTCCATGTGCTACGAACTCGTGACGCAGTTGCGCGGCGAGGCCGGCGAGCGCCAGGTTGAGGGCGCCACGCTGGCCCTTCAGGAGAATGGCGGCGGCATCATCGGCATGGAAGAGGCGGTTGCCGCCGTGGCGATCTACGAACGCACCCGTTAGGTCATGGTCGCGACGGCGCTGATCGGTCTGAGCATCGCGACCCTGCTGTTCCTTCTGGCGGCTGGGCTCACGCTCATTTTCGGCATGCTGGGCGTCATCAACTTTGCCCATGGCGCACTCTACATGCTCGGCGCCTTCATCGCCTATGAGGTCGCCACCCGAACCGGAAGCTTCTGGATCGCCTTGGTTCTGGCCCCAGTGGCCGTCGCCCTCGTCGGCGCGGTGATCGAGGGGCTCCTCTTGCGCCCACTTTATGAACGCGACCACGTCGAACAGCTGCTGATGACGTTCGGCGCGATCCTGGTCATAGAGGAAGCCGTCCGCATGATCTGGGGCTTTGGATATCGCGACGTGCCGCTGCCGCACTCCCTTTCCGGGGCGGTGCCGATCCTGGGCGACGACGTGGCCGTGTACAGGCTCTTCCTTCTGGGGGCGGGTCTGGTGGTCGGCATCGGCCTCTTCCTGCTGATCGAGAAGACGCGGCTGGGCATGGTGCTCAGGGCTGCCATGTCCCATCCGACGATGGTGCGGTCCCTCGGCATCGGCGTCGACAAGGTGCGCACCCTCGTCTTCGCTCTCGGCGCCGGCCTCGCCGCCCTGGGAGGAGCGATCGCCGCCCCGCTCCTGCCGGTGCAGGTGGGCATGGGCTTCACCATCATCATCGACTGCTTCATCGTGGTGATCCTCGGTGGCCTGGGCAACATTAGGGGGGCGGTCGCTGCAGCCGCGTTGCTGGGCTTGGTCCAGGCCTTCGGACAGACTTTCATCCCGGCGTGGATCGATGTTGCCACCTACATGGTACTGATCCTGGTCCTCCTTGTTCGCCCACAGGGACTGTTCAGTCTCGCCCCGGGACGCAAGGCATGAGCCCTTTTCTCCGCAACATTGTCGTCGCCTTCATCGTTGCGGCAGCGGCGAGCGTCCTTGCCCTGACGGGTGATGACGGGCTGAGATACGTGATCGCCCTGGTTCTTGTTTGGGCAATCTTCGCGATCGGCTTTGACTTGGTGTTCGGCGTCTCCGGCATCATCTCCTTTGGCCACGCAGCCTTTTTCGGGACGGGCGCCTATGCCTATGCCATTCTCACCCTGAGCTATGGAACCAGCACGATCGTGGCGCTCTTTGCAGCAGTCGCCGTAGGCACGATCATAGGCTTGGCCTTTGCGGCAGTAACGCTGCGGCAGTCGGGCATCTATCTCGCTCTCACGACCCTGGCTCTTGCGCAGCTCGTGCATATCCTGGCTGAGGTCAAGCTGAAGAACCTGACTGGCGGGACTGACGGCATGGCTGGGGTTCCGCGGCCCGAGTTCCTTGGCATCGATTTCTACGACGATGGCAATTTCGCCTACCTCGTGGCCATCCTCTTCTTTCTTCTGATGGCACTGAACGCACTTCTGCGGGCTTCACCCTTCGGACAGGTCCTGGCCGCCATTCGTCAGAACGAGACTCGGACCAGTCAGCTTGGCTATGACACACGGCGATACAAACTTGGCGCTTTCGCCATCTCGGGAGCCTATTCCGGATTAGCTGGCGCTCTGCTTGGCTGCCTCGTCATGTTCGTGGGCCCCGACATGACCCGGTGGAACACGTCCGGCGATGTCTTGATCATGACTGTCCTCGGGGGGCGCGGACTGTTCCTCGGGCCGGTCGTCGGCGTTGCCGTGTTCGAGACCCTCAAGGAAGGCATCAGCGCCTACACGGATCGCTGGTATGGCCTCCTGGGCACCATCTTCATCCTGGTGACCCTTTACATGCCCGGAGGGATCTCCGGCATGGCGCTGCGTTTGAGGGCTTCCATGCTGACGCGCAGAAGACTGGCTGCCCCTCCCCTCCCGAAACCTGGAGAGACGACACCATGAAAGCGGCATCGCTGGGCTGCCACGATGTAGCGGTGCGCTTCGGCAGCTTTCAGGCTCTGTCGGGCGTCAGCCTCAACTTTCTGGCTGGCAAGACAACCGCCCTGATCGGTCCGAATGGAGCAGGCAAGACCACGCTCCTCAATGTGCTGGCGGGGCTGCAGAAGGCAACCACTGGGACCGTCACGATGGACGGACAGGACATCTCGAACCTTCCGCCCTACGGGAGGGCTCGCGCGGGGATTGCTCGGTCCTTCCAGATCGTCAATGTCTTTCCGCAAATGACGGTTTTCGAGAATCTCCGGCTCACGCTGCAGCGTCGCCACATGCGCTTCTCTGTCCCATGGCGGACGGTCGCCTCCTATTCCGCGCTCTCGGAGGAGGCGGCAAGGCGCCTTGCCCTCTTTGGTTTGGACCGGCTCCGGGATGAGCTTGCCGGATCATTGTCGCACGGCCAGCAAAGAGCGCTGGAGCTCGCTCTGACCCTTGGCACGGATCCGCAGGTACTGCTCCTGGACGAGCCGTTGGCGGGAGTCGGCCAGACTGAACTGCCGAAATTCACGCGCCTGATCAGCGAAATCGTGGCTGGCCGGACGACCCTCCTGGTCGAGCACAACATGGATGTCGTCATGGCCATGGCTGATGAGATCATCGTGCTCGTCGGCGGCAGCGTGCTGGCCCGGGGCTCTGCGGAAACCATCCGTGCCGACCCTCGTGTCCGTGACGCCTATCTGGGACATTGATGATGCTGTCACTTGAGGATGCCTCGGTTTTCTATGGTGGTGCCCAGGTTCTGCATGAGATCTCCATGGCGATTGCGCCTGGAGAATCGCTCGCTCTCGCCGGAAGGAATGGCGCCGGCAAAAGCACAACGCTGAAGACGCTGGCGGGCCAGCTTCGATGCCGCTCCGGCAAGCTGCTGCTCGAAGGATTGCAACTCGACCATCCGACCCCCGAACGCATCAGTCGAGCCGGCATCGCCTTCGTACCGGAGGACCGGCAGGTCTTTCCCACGCTGACGGTGGAGGAGAACCTGCTCATCGCCCAAATTGCGCATCGTCCCGGGGATTGGACCGTCGCACGTGTCTACGAGACCTTTCCAAGACTGTATGAGCGCCGCACCGCGCTCGGCCAGGCTCTATCGGGAGGTGAACAGCAGATGCTGGCCATCGGGCGGGCTCTGGTCTGCAATCCCCGTATCTTGCTGCTTGACGAACCGACTGAGGGTTTGGCGCCCACCGTCGTGCAGATCCTGGTCGATGCCATCAAAGGGATCATTGAAAGCGGGATCGGGCTCATCCTGGTCGAGCAGAACTTCAAGATCCCTAAGATGCTCGCTCACCGGTTCATAATCTTGGACAGCGGCAGAATCGTATGGTCGGGCAACTCTGCTCAGTTAGACGCTAGCGAGGACGTCGTAACTCGGCTGCTCAGCCTTTAGCTGGCCAAAACTGCCGTGTCTGGACTCCGCGACGCCGGGGCAAGACTTCCTGATTCACTTCCGCCGCGCTGCGATGACGGTCAGCAATTCGAACATCATGGTGGCTCCCGCAAGAGCAGTCATGCCCCCGACATCGAAAGGCGGCGCAACCTCGACGACATCGGCACCGACGATGTTCACTCCCTCCAGGAGACGCAGCATGTGTTGTGCTTCTCGCGTGGTGAAACCCCCGATCTCCGGAGTTCCCGTGCCGGGTGCCATGGATGGATCTAGGCAGTCGATATCGAATGAGACATAGGTCGCATCACTGCCGACGATCGATCTCGCTTCCGCCATGACGTCCTCTGGACCGCGGCGGACGAACTCTTCCATGTAGATGATCCGGAGCCCTTGCTGACGGGCCCAATCGTGTTCGCCAGGCTCGTAAATAGAACCGCGGATCCCGATCTGCACGGTCCGCCTTGGGTCCAGCAAACCTTCCTCGATGGCGCGTCGAAACGGCGTGCCGTGCGTATAGAGATTATCGCCGAAATAACGGTCATTCGTATCTGAATGAGCGTCGAAATGGATCATCCCTACCGGCCGCGACTTTGCGACGGCCCGCATGACGGGCAGCGTTGTCAGGTGGTCACCCCCGGCAGCGAGCGGGATTGCACCGGCTTTCACGATCCGAGCCACACCCTCCTCAATCAGGCGCAGACCATCCATCAGATCGATGGGGTTAACGGCAAGATCACCGATATCCGCAATCCTGGCGATCGAGAACGGCTCCGTGCCCGAGACATGATGGACCCGGCGCATGAGGGTGGATTGGCTGCGAATCTCCCGCGGGCCATGCCGCGCACCGGCCCTGTTTGTCGTACCGCCATCCCACGGGATGCCAAAGAGCGCGATGTCGAGACCGTCTGGAGAGGCGACGACGGGTAAGCGCATGAAACTGGCGATGCCGGCGAAACGCGGCACCATACTGGCGTCAATAGGCTGCTGCCCCGTTTGCGAGTCCACGGCGGCCGCTCAGTCGACCAGCTCGTAATGGGCCTCGGTAGGCTTTCCCTCCTTGCCATTGATCGGCAGGATATCCTGCGGACAGCATGACATTGCGACGACGCAGTCCATATGAGCGCGCAGCACGACATAGTCCCCAGGCTTGGACAAAGGCTCGCCCCAACTTGTCTTCCCCTTGGGGTCGACAGGAATGTTCATCCACAGATTGAGCGGACTGGGGGTCTCTGGAGCCCGAAGGCCGATCTGGCGCATCGCGGCGTGTAGATTGTCGGTGCAGTTGTCGTGATACTCTTTGCAGCCGAGCAGTCCGTAACGGTAATCGTCGCACGCTGCCATGATCGTATCGTGGATCCCTGGGGAGGTATCCTCCTCGAAGAACAGGATCGGACGGCGGCGGTTCGTATAAAGCTCGTCACCCTTGGTGGGGAAAATTTTGCCCAGGGTCGGCCGTATATGCTCCATGGACATGAATTCGGTCAGCTCCTCGGAGCTGAAGCACCAAGTGTCGACGACCTGAAGACCATGGGTGTTGATGATCTTGATGGCTTGACCCTTGGTCAGCCGCGCCGCCCTGCCCTTCCGGGCAGGAATTGTCATGAGCTCACGTGTCCCCATCCCAAAGCCTCCTGATGATTTGCCCTCACTTTGATCAGGGTTCGGGGGCAGGTAAAGTCGATAAAGTCGAAGTCAGCTTGTTTATTTCCGACAGTGGGCGGTTATCCGGAAAAGGGGACGCCATAATGAGGCGCCATATGGAAAAGGGCGCCTGAGGCGCCCTTCCACTTACCAGCTTTGGCGGCTGTACCAGCTATCCACGTCGGTGCGAACTTTGTCTTTCTCGACGCCGTAACGCTCCTGGATCTTTCCTTCGAGCTGATCACGACGGCCAGCAATCACGTCAAGATCGTCATCAGTGAGCTTTCCCCACTGTTCCTTGACCTTACCCTTGACCTGCTTCCAATTACCTTCAACACGATTCCAGTCCATGACAGTCTCCAACATTGTCTCTCATAACAACGCCGGGACACCGTCAAAGTTGCCAGGTTATTTAGTTTTCCTGAATCTCCTGGACCGTTGCTTTGCACATCGGATCCATTTGATCCCAGTGCGGAGACAGACAGTCCCACAACGCGTCGAGATCATCGACATCGACCTGAGGACAATACTTTTTGATGCCCTCGCCGCAATAGCTTTGCAACGCGAATTTTTGATCATCCATGAGCTGAGCTGAGGCGCTCAAGCTCGTGAGGACCAGGAGCAAGCCAGAAAGACCGATTAGCTTTCTCATCACCGAAGCCTCCTTCACGGCCGTTAACGAGCCGAGTGTGCTCGTTGGATTATACCACCGTCCGATTGTTTCACAGTCCCGTTTCGGCAAGTAGGTTAGGATCTCGGAACGCAATGCAATCGATCTCAATGCGTGCACCTGCAAGCAAGGAGGCGACGCCGACGCACGTTCGGGCCGGCTGCCGATCGGCCGGGAAGTAGCGGGCATAGACCTGGTTCATTCTCTTGAACTCAGAGAGGTCGGTCATGTAGACCGTGACTCGGACGACATCGGCCATCGAGAGCCCCGCCTCACCCAAAATTCTGGAACAGAGATCAAGGCTCGCCGCCGTCTCACCTTCGATCGTGTTCGGACCTTGCCAAGCCGGGTCATCCTGCGCCAGCTGACCGGCCACGAAAACGAGTTCCCCTGCGGTAACCGCATGGCTGTATGGCGCATCGATGGCCATCAGGCCCGGAAGCTTCAGATGACGATTCCTCTCCATCAGCATTTCTCGATCACCATGAAGCAGTGGACATAATCCATGCCGTGCCCCTCCGGATGTGCGGCGACGTCGGCTTCATAAGCATCGTAGAATTGGTCGATCAGTGCCTGCTTCTCGGCCATGGGGCGGGAGACGTCCAGGGCGCCAAGAAATGTGCTCTCCGACCAGGATCGAAGTGTCGGAATATACGCCTTCGCAAATCGCCTGGCCTCACCATGCCGGGCGTAATCGGCCGCATAGGGGCAGGCGGTAACCCGCGATGACAGGTGCGTCAGGACAAGTCCGGCACGGCTGACGGCCGAGCCGGGATCTCGAAACGGAGCGGCGAATTCGTCCATCGTCTTGTAATATTGCTGGAAGGCAGCTGCCCGATATTCCTCCCGGGAAAGAGCGCCCGCTTCGAACAAGCCTCGCCAATGGCGTGCAAAACTATCATGCATGTTGGCACCACCCGTCCAACCGAGATAGTGCCCGTTTTCGTTCTCCGAGAAGTTCGCCAGGACGAGAACGCCCCCCGGCATCAGCTCGGCGGCACGCGCCAGGAGAATGGTTTCCCAATCCTGCAGGGATTGGGATCTGAAAATCGATTTCTCGGCCGGGGATCCCCCCACGGCATGGGTGTGATCCTCAATGAGGCCGGGCCGGCGACTAAGCCAATGCATGGCGGTCGCCGAAAATCCGAGGGTAAGCGACGAGTCCGGAAGAACTTGACGGTAGAAACTTGTGCCGCTGCCAAAAGTGAAGACGTTTGGCAGCCGGCCCAGCGAGTTTTCATTGTCGTGAAGCTGACCGAAAAGAGCCGAGAAGTCATTTGTCGGCAGATCGGTGTAGGTGATGGATACGGGCTTGTTCGGCACCTGGAGGTGGACCCTGCCGACGACGCGGCGCATCAGGTCCATTGAGGTGCCGCCGTCAGCAGCTCCGAAGTCGGCGACGGTAAACGGGCACGACAACGCTGACAGATCCATCTGGTCAATCGCCCCCACCACCAGGTCGGCAGCCGCGTCGATGACGGCTTTGGCGCCGACCGTGTTGCTGCTGTAGTAACCTGCACCGCGCATTGCGATGGAGCTCTGGTGGGCCGGAACAGAAGTCATGCGGAGATCTCCCGACAGCTGAAAATTATCGCGCCAAGACCATCAGACCGCCTCGAGTGCCACCGCGATGCCTTGGCCGACGCCGACGCACATTGTCGCCAATGCACGCTTGCCCTTTTTAATGGACAGCTCCATGGCTGCCGTTCCCGTTATGCGGGCTCCCGACATCCCGAGCGGGTGGCCAAGGGCAATCGCGCCGCCATTGGGATTCACATGATCGCTGTCCTCCTCGATGCCCAGCTCCCGCAACACCGCGATGCCCTGGCTCGCAAAGGCTTCGTTGAGCTCCAGCACGTCGAAATCCCGAGGTTGAAGGCCCAGTCGCGCGCAGAGCTTCACGGTCGCCGGCACAGGTCCCATGCCCATGATGCGCGGAGCAATTCCGGCTGAAGCACCCCCGAGGATGCGGGCGATGGGGACGAGGCCGTGCCGCCGAGCACCCTCCTCTGAGGTAATGATGAGCGCCGCAGCACCGTCATTGACGCCTGATGCGTTCCCCGCAGTGACAGTGCCGCCGATCTTCTTGAACGGGGTCCCCAGCTTTCTCAATCCATCCAATGTGGTATCGCCCCGGGGATGCTCGTCCTGGTCCACCACGATCGGGTCACCTTTGCGACGCGCAATGCTCACCGGCACGATCTCGCGGGCGAGCCTGCCGTTGTTTTGTGCCGCCACGGCCTTCTGCTGAGATCGCAAGGCGAACGCATCCTGGCTTTCGCGAGACACCTGGAACTGCTCGGCAACGTTCTCCCCGGTCTCGGGCATCGAATCGACGCCATACTGCTCCTTCATGAGCGGATTGACGAAACGCCAACCGATCGTCGTGTCATAGATTTCCGCCGTCCGCGAAAAAGCAGTGTCAGCCTTGGGTTGAACGAAGGGGGCACGCGACATGGATTCGACACCGCCGGCGATGTACAGCTCGCCTTCTCCGGCCTTGATGGCGCGGGCGGCGGTGATGACTGCATCCATGCCCGAACCGCACAACCGATTGATCGTGGATCCCGCCACTGATGTGGGCAATCCGGCTAAGAGCAGAGACATGCGTGCGACGTTGCGATTGTCTTCGCCCGCTTGATTGGCGCAGCCGAAAATCACGTCGTCCACGGCCTCCCAGTCGACCTGCCTCTGCATGTCGATGAGGGCCTTTAAAGGAACGGCACCCAGATCATCAGTACGCACGCTTGAAAGAGATCCAGCGAATCGGCCGATCGGCGTACGGACATAGGCGCAGATATAGGCTTCGGTCATGGATCAGGCCACCTTCTGCTTCGGTCTGCCATGCGCACGGGCAGTGCGTTCGTTGAGATTCCGCAATGTTTCAAGCTCCACAGGAGTGGGAGGAGGTGTCACCGAGAGGTCATCAGCAAAGCGAACTTTCCAGCCGCAAGCGCCCTGCACCGCGTCGCGCGTAACGCCTTCATGAAGCGACACGACTGTGAACTCTTTTGTTTCAGGATCCGGAAGCCACACCGCAAGATCTGTGACCAGCAGGCTCGGACCGGCTGTAGTTATGCCATGCTTCTGGCGATCGTCTCCGCCCCTGCCGTGACCGAACGACGTGAAGAAGTCGATCGTCTCCACCATTCCGCGCAGGCTTTGCTTCATCGTGATAAAGATCTTCTGGCAGGACGTCGCGATCTCCGGGGCACCGCCGCCGCCGGGAAGACGCACCTTGGGCTGGTCATAGGGACCGATCACCGTGGTGTTGATATTGCCGAACCTGTCGAGTTGAGCGGCACCCAAAAACCCGACCGTGATCCGCCCCCCTTGCAGCCAGTACCGAAACATCTCAGGCACAGACACGGTGGTCAGCGCCGTCTCACAGAGTTCCCCATCACCGATCGACAAGGGTAACGTGTTCGGCCGTGTCCCGATGGTTCCGCTTTCATAGATCAAGGTGATGTCGGGGGCATGGGTAAGGCGTGCGACGTTGCATGCTGCCGATGGCGCACCGATGCCCACGAAGCAGACATCCTCATTGCTCAAAGCCCGAGCGGCGGCGATGGTCATCATTTCCGTCGAAGTGAAACTGCTCATCGCTCAAGCTCCTTCACACGGCCGGCAAAGACATCTGGCCCGACGTCCAGCACATGGGTCTTCATCCAATCCGTGAACAAGTCTCGATCGGCTGAGATCTTGTCCCACTCCAGATAGGCAGCATTGTCCCGACCGTAATATCCATGCGTATACGAAGGATGGGCGCCGCCCTTGACTTGGACGATAGCTGACACTGTCCAGTGAGGCAGCACACAGAGATTGGGGTGGAGTCCCTCGAAATCATCGACGATCTCCTCCACTGTGACCACAGATCTTTTTGCCGACAGAACGGCCTCCTTCTGCACGCCGACGATGCCTTCGAACAGGACATCGCCACGACGGCTGGCCTTTTGAGCATGCACGAAGGCGACGTCTGGATGGTGTGCCGGCACCGCTGCGAGTTCCTCGCCGGTAAAGGGACAGATGATGCTCTTGATCTGCGGGTTCACATGCTTGAGCCCCGCCCCCTTGTAGCCCCGGAAGACCGCACAGGGCAGGCCTGCCGCTCCGGCTTCATAGGCATTGGCCATGGAGGCGTGGCTGTACTCGACCGTCTCAATCGCCCGGGGCCACGCATTCTCGATCGCGTCCCGCATCCGCCGTAGCAGACCCACGCCGGGATTTCCGGCGTAGGAGAAGATGACCTTCTTCACCATCCCCATGCCGATCATCTGGTCGCCGACGATGTCCGGCGTCATCCTGATCAGCGTCAGGTCGCGCTTTCCTTGGCGAATGGCCTCATGGGCAGCCGCATGGGGAATGAGATGTGTGAAACCCTCGAATGCGACGACGTCGCCGTCGAAGAGGTTCTCGGCGACAGCGTCGCGCAGGGATTGAAACTTGGCCATGATCTCTCAGATTTTGGGAACGAAGGTTCTGCTTGCGCCTTGCAGGTCGTCGGTGAAGGTGTGGATGAAGCGTATCATTCTTGGCTCACCTCCTTCTCCTCGGGGACAGCGGTCGCGTCTCGTCCACATCAGGCAAGGCCGGACGCCTTCAGATGATCAGCCATCAATCGGATCAGCGCCTCGGGTTGCTCGATGTTCGGCAGGTGACCCGCATCCTTGATGATCTCGAACCGGGCTCCGGGGATGAGGTCCGCCATTGCCCGCACCAGGTCGGGTGGAGTTGAACCATCCTTGTCCCCGACGACGCAGAGGACGGGTGCCTTTATGCGCGAAGCCTCAGTGCGGAAGTCCCCGTCGCGTAATGCTGCACAGGTTCCGATATAGCCGTTGACAGGCGTCCGGACGAGCATGTGACTGTAGCCTTCGCATTCTTCCGTAGCCCGGAACGGTTCGGTGAACCACCGCTCCAGAATCATGGGTGCGATGCTCTCGATGCCCCCTGCACGCACCGCATCGATACGACCGTTCCAGGCGGCGGCGTCCCCGATCTTGACGGCTGTGTCGCACAACACGACGGCTTCGATGCGGTCCGGTACGGAGAGAGCGAGCTGCTGAGCAATGAAGCCGCCCACCGACAGCCCAACAACGCTGAATTTCTCGATGCCCAAGTGATCGAGGAGACCAATGACGTCATTGGCATGATCCTCGATCGTATAATCTCCACCAGGCGCATCGGAAAGCCCATGACCGCGCTTGTCGTAGAGAACTACGCGGAACCGGTCTGAGAAAGCGGGAACGACGGTGTCCCAGATGCGGAAGTCGGTCCCGAGAGAATTGATGAAAACCAATGCCGGCCCATCGACAGGACCGATGGACTGATGATGAATGAGAATGTCGTTGATGCGCTTGAAGGCCATAGAATTCCTCAGGTCAGCAGGCCGAGGCCGGCAGGCGCTCGACGATATTTATGGTCTAGCGAGGTCTCTCGCTGTTCCTCGTTCGTGCAGCAGGGCCTTGCGTCAGAAACATTCCGTCCGAGTAGAGGCCGAACTCGCACTGAGCTATAGCTCGGGGGAACAGAATGGTCATTTCTTTGATGTCGGCAAGCTTTCTCAGCACGGTTATCAACGGCACTCATTGAGGAACGGAAGAACTCGGCGTCACTGCTCCCCGTCAACCTGCTTCGCCCCACCGAGAAGATCATCGGAGACCGCAGAAAGGATCTCGTTTGACAACTCTCGGTCCTCAACCGCCCTGGCCAGGATGATGGCGCCCACCAAGGCGCTAGCCGTCGCAAGGGCGGCCCGCCGACGCTCGGCATCCGATCCCGAAGGCACCATCTCCATGAGCGAATCGATCATCCGCTTCAAGCCGTCAGTGAAACTGTCACGCACCTTTGTGCTCTGCCTGGCCGTTTCCCCGCCAAGCCCAGCCAGTGCACAACCCTGCGCGGAATCGTCACGATGGCGTTCGGAGAGGTACCTCCTCACGAGAACGGACAGGGGGTTCTCGCCGCCGGATCTCGCCAACTCCCGCCATCTTTGCGCCGACTGAGACAATGCAGCGGCGCTGGCCTGCGCGGCCAGATCGTCTTTGGAGGTGAAGTGTCCGTAAAAGCCGCCATGCGTCAGCCCGGCCGCCTTCATGATCTCCGCGACACTGACGCCATCAAAGCCCTTCTCGCGGAACAAAGCACCGGCGACCTCGATGATCTTCTCGCGATTTTCAGCAAACTTCTCCCGCGTCACCTTCATTTCATCCTCCGGCCGACGTAGCGCTATGGCCCCGAAAGAGATCTCGGATCATTGAATGATGACGACTATCATATAATGTCTCTATGAAGTCTCGCGCGATGTATCCACCAAACTCTGGAGCTGACACCAATGTCCATTCCGTACAAGTCCGCCCTGATCATAGGTGCGGGTTCGGGTATCAGCGCGTCGCTGGCGCGAGCTCTACACTCCGCCGGCATAAACGTGGCACTTGCAGCGCGCGACACAGAAAAGCTGAAGCCCTTGGCTGAGGCCACGAACGCTCTCGCTGTGCCGGTGGACGCGTCGGACCCAGCGTCGGTCCTCGCTCTCTTCACCGAGGTTGACCGCGAAATGGGCGAGCCGGACATCGTTGTCTACAATGCAAGCGCGCGAGTGAGAGGCAGTGTGGTTGAGCTTGACCCTGCCGCAGTGCAGGCCGCCTTCGCCACGACGGCTTTCGGCGGATTTCTTGCGGGTCAGCAAGCCGCCAAGCGTATGCTGCCGAAGCGCAACGGCGCCATCTTGTTCACAGGCGCCACCGCCAGCATCAAGGGGTTCCCCAACTCCGGAGCATTCGCCATGGGAAAATTTGCCCTCAGAGGCCTCGCCCAAAGCATGGCTCGCGAGTTGGGGCCACAGGGCATTCATGTGGCCCATTTCATCATTGATGGTGCCGTTCGGAGTGAGAGGCGACCAGAATCTGCCGAACATCCGGATAGCACCCTCGATCCCGACGCAATCGCTGAGACCTATCTTTCGGTGCTGCGCCAGCCGCGGAGCGCGTGGTCTCAAGAAATCGAACTTCGCCCCTGGGTGGAGAAGTTCTGACCTCTAGCAATCCTGGCACACGTCAACCCACTGGGCATCCGCCAACTCTGCGAGGCGCAGTGTGTTGATACGCAAGGCGCTGTTCATGGAGCCGGCGGCAGGGACGACTTCGGCGAAGGCCTTCAGCGACACATCGCAATAGACCTTCAGCGGTGTGGTGAGCCCGAAGGGGCACACTCCCCCGACAGGATGGCCCGTGAGCGTCACGACCTCATCGGGCTCGAGCATGCGGATCTTGCCTCCGAAGACGGCCTTCGACTTCTTGTTGTCGAGCCTAGCGTCGCCTCTTGTGACGACGAGGAAGGCTCGATCACCCACGCGCAAGGAGAGTGTCTTCGCGATCTGTCCAGGCTCGACGCCATAATGCATGGCGGCGAGTGTTACGGTCGCCGTGCTTTCGCTCGACTGCATGATGTCGATATCCGGAGCGTGCTCCGCCAGGAAGGCGCGAACCGACTCGAGGCTCACGATCAGCCCTGCTGTTCGAGCTCGGCGAGCACGCGGTTGGCAATGCGGTGGCACTCCACGCCGACCGGCACGCCGCAATAGATCGTCACCTGTTTGATGACGGCCTTCAGCTCGTCAATGGTGACGCCGTTCCGGATGGCACCGCGAAAATGCAGCTCCCATTCGTGCATCCGGTTCAGGGCCGCGATCATGGAGAGATTGATAATGCTTCGGGTCTTGGGATTGAGCGTTTCGTCGCCCCAGGCAGCGCCCCAGCAATACTCGGTAATAAACTGCTGGAACTCCGCCGAGAACGGGGTGGCATTGGCTAACGCCTTCTCGACATATTCAGGTCCCAAGGTCGACTTGCGCTTTGCCAGGCCCTTGTCGAAAAGCTCTTTGTCCATGATGTCCCCATTTTAGATTTAGTCAGACGATGGCGGGTCGACCTTCACACCATTGGGGCCGATTTCCACCTGGAAGGAGTTCTGGTCCCGCTCATAAGCTTGATAGGCAAAGTAGCCACCGACCACAACCAGCACCAGGATGATCCCATACAGGACACCTTTGTTCATTGCACGCTCCTCATGGCCCCACCGGCCCGAGTACAGGAAACCGACCGCAGAAGATAAGTTCCATCGCTCATCCGCTACGGCCGCTCATGAGGATGTCGCGCTTGCCGGCATGGTTTGCAGCACCAACGATGCCCTCGGTTTCCATCCGCTCCATAATGGAAGCGGCGCGATTGTAGCCGATCTTCAGACGACGCTGGATATAGGATGTGGAAGCCTTGCGGTCGCGCAACACGATAGCGATGGCCTGTTCGTAGTGGTCTCCACCCTCCTCACCAAACGCGCCGGCATCGAAGACCGGCTCGTCCTCATTCGATGCGCTAGGCTCCTCGTCATCCTCGTCGGATACGACCGCGTCGAGATATTCGGGCCGCCCCTGCATCTTGAGGTGATCAACCACCTGCTCGACTTCGAGGTCGGAAACGAAGGGACCATGGACGCGCGTGATTCGGCCGCCCCCTGCCATGTAAAGCATGTCCCCCTGGCCAAGCAGCTGCTCGGCGCCCATCTCGCCGAGAATGGTTCGGCTGTCGATCTTCGAGGTGACTTGGAAGGAGATCCGGGTCGGAAAGTTCGCCTTGATCGTGCCGGTGATGACATCGACGCTCGGCCGCTGCGTGGCCATGATGATGTGGATGCCCGCTGCTCGAGCCATCTGCGCCAGACGCTGGATCGTACTTTCGATCTCCTTGCCTGCTACCATCATCAGGTCGGCCATCTCATCAACGATGACGACGATGTATGGCAGGGCTGTGAGATCCATTTCCTGGGTCTCCAGGACCATCTCTCCCGTCTCGCGGTCGAACCCGGTTTCTACGGTGCGGGTGATGACCTCGCCCGTATCCCTGGCCTCCTCCATGCGCGCATTGTAACCGTCGATGTTGCGCACTCCGAGGTGAGACATCTTCCGATAACGCTCTTCCATCTCCCGGACCGCCCATTTCAAGGCAACGATCGCCTTTTTCGGGTCCGTTACGACGGGCGTCAGAAGATGCGGAATGCCGTCATAGACCGAGAGCTCCAGCATCTTCGGGTCGATCATGATGAGGCGGCAATCCTCCGGCTTGTGACGGAACAGCAGCGACAGAATCATGGTGTTGATGGCAACCGACTTGCCTGAGCCCGTGGTGCCTGCCACCAGCAGATGCGGCATCCGGGCGAGATCTGCGATTACCGGCTCGCCACCGATTGTCTTGCCGAGACAAAGTGCAAGCTTCGCCTTCGCCTCCGCGAAATGCGGGCTGGCCAAAAGTTCTCGCAGCCATACGGTTTCGCGCCGCGGGTTCGGCAATTCTATGCCGATGATGTTGCGGCCTTCGACAACAGCCACGCGGGCTGATACGGCGCTCATGGAGCGCGCGATATCGCTGGAGACCGATATGACCCGACTGAGCTTCGTCCCCGGTGCGGGTTCCAGCTCGTACAGCGTCACCACGGGACCTGGATTGGCATCCATGATCTCGCCTTTGACGCCGAAATCCCGCAACGTCTGCTGCAGCTTGTCGGAATTCTGATCCAGATATTGCTCCGACAATTCATAACAAGGCTCTGCGGGGGGCGGCTCGGACAGGAGCCGCAGCGGCGGCAGCTGATATTCGTTCGAGAAGCTGAAATGCTCGGACGCTCTGTCCTCCGACTCTGCCTCGAACTCTTCCTCGGACTCTGCCTCGATCGCCACTTCGGCTTCCGGCTCTTCCTCGAAGTCCGGACCAGCCAGGACGGAATCGTCCACCGCAAGCGGAGTATCGTCGGATTCCACTGCGCCTGGACCTTCGACCACGCGAGCGCTGAACAGACAATATCCCAGGGATTGAAAGGGGTCCCAAGCGAAGGAGGAGCTGTAGCTGGTGCTGTTCCAGCCATCTTCGTTATCGGGAGAGGGCACCGGCTGCGGTTGGTCTTCCGCAATGACTGAGGCCTCCTCCTCCCACACATCAGAAGCGAAATTGTCCTGGTCATTGGCCCCGGACGGGACTTGGTCCCATTCCAGCTGAATGAGCTTTGCCAGCCGGTCGACCATGGCTTGCTGGTTCAGCCCTTCGGTGAACGTCCCTGCTTTCGTCACTCGCTCTTCATCCTGCGGCTGCGTCTCGGTAAAGGTGATCAGGTCAATTGCAATCTCTTGGTCATCGCCCTCAGGCACCTGCAGCGCCTCGGAAGCTGTGGCCTCCTCGACCTTCGAGGGTTGCCTGAGATGATCGGGGGTCCTGGTGAACCGGGCGTTTGAGCCCAGGGTGAACTGCTGCAACCAGCTGGGTACCGGGGCGGAACCAAGCAGGACCTCATCGAGCTTGCTGCGAATGGAATCCTGCGTGCTCTGCCGGCTCGATCCTGGGCTGGCGCCCCTGGAAAAATGCTGGTGATCAGACACCCGAGGGGCAAGAGGCCGTATCGAAGAACGCATCGTTTTCACCAGACTTGTAGGCGGCAACGCCACCACTTCCACCTCCTTAGTGGATAGCAAGCCCAGCGTTAACGAAGGGTATGGGGAACGGTTAGAAATGAAAATTCTTCTGGGCAGTCGTCCGGCGGCGAAGCCTCGCCGCGTTTAGACTGCCGGCTTTCGCACATCCCGCCAAAGGGGCGTCTAGATGACCGCCTGTTCGAGAAACGGCTCGTTGGCGGGGACACGCTCGTACCGCATCGGGGAGAGGTCTAGGGTCCGATAGCCACCATAGGTGATCAGCTCACTGATCCCACGGCCCACGGCGGGCGACTGTTGCAGGCCATGACCGCTGAAGCCATTGGCAAAGATGAAGTTCGTCACCTCAGGATGGCGCCCCACGATCGCATTGTGATCCATCGTGTTGTAGTCGTAATGGCCCGTCCAGAAATTGGTCACCCGAATCGATTCGAATGGGGGAATGCGATGAGCGAGGCTGGGCCAGATCCGCTCTTCGAATTCCTCGTGCACCGTCTCGAAATCGTCGATGTCTGCCTCTCCATCGACAAGTGGCGTGTTTCCGGTCAGGAAGTAGTCGCCCTCCGGACGGACGAAAGTTCCGGAGATATCGATGACGTTCGGCATCGCCCCTGGGATGGGAGTGGCGCAGGAAAAGATGAAACTGTGACGCCTCCGAGGTTCGACCGGGATCTCCAGGCCAATCATTCGAGCTATTCCGGGTCCGCGTGAACCGGCCGTATTGACGACGGTCCCGCAGGCTATTCGCTCCCCCGTCGATAGCAAGACAGTCGTCACCGCGTTAGTCTCGCGGACCAGACCGACGACTTCGTTCTCGATATACTCAGCCCCGCTTTTGCGGGCGGCCCGGCGAAACCCTTGCATCAGCCCGTTCGCATCGAACCAGCCTTCGGCCTTGCTACCCCAGCTGCCGCCTGCGAGGTCTTCGACATTCACATAGGGGAAGCGCTCGAGAATCTGCCCCGGCGTCAGGAAGACCGTGTGGGCTCCGAGGGACCGTTGCATGTCGACGAGCTCCCGGACGGTCTCGACACCTGCATCGGTACAGCAGATGAGGTAGCCGTTCTCCTTGAAGCTGAGGTCTGGCGCCTCGGGCCCCATGGTTTCGGGGAATGCACGGATGAAGTCCACCCCGAACTGGGAGATCTTGACGTTGATGGGATTGGAGAATTGCTGCCGTATCGAGCTTGTCGACCGGGAGGTGGAAGCGAACTCGTAGGTGGAGTCCCTCTCCACGACCAGGATGGAACCGGCAAAATCAGGATTGTGGGACAGGAAATAGGCGGTGGCGCTGCCCATGACGGCACCACCGATGATCACCACGTCGTAGCGAGACTGCTCTGGTGGACCATAAGGCTTGCGAAGCGGCATTCCTGTCCCACCCGCTCAATCGTCGAAATGCGGCATGCTGGCAAAGGCTCCGCCATGCGCAGCAATGAATGGGCTCTTGGGATCCGGCTCAGGCGTCGAGGCCTCCAGCTTGGCCCGGAAAATCTCGGCATTGTCTTTCGGATGAAAGCCGATGTGAGCCGCCATCCAGTTGTCCCAGAGCTTCTCGTCATTGTTTGAGACGCCGTAAATGACCGTATGGGCGACACGAGGCGACATGATGCAGCGCTCGGTCAGATGCACTAGGTCGGGATAGCTCAGCCAAGTGGTCAGCATCCGGCGATCAACGGGCTCTGGGAAGCAGGATCCGATCCGGATGGACACCGATTCGACGCCATACTTGTCCCAATAATATTGAGCGATTCCCTCTCCGAAGACCTTGGAGACACCGTAGTTCGTGTCAGGACGCGGGGTCACCGACGCGTCGATCACCTGCTCTCTCGGATAGAACCCGATCGCGTGGTTGGAACTGGCCCAGATCACGCGCTTCACACCGTTTTTCCGGGCTCCCTCGTAGACGTTGTAGAAGCCGACGATGTTGGATTGCAGGACCGATTCCCAAGATCCTTCCCGGCTGACACCACCCATGTGGATGATCATGTCGACGTCTCGGGTCATCTCCATGACTGCAGCCGCGTCGGAGACGTCGCATTGCACGACCTCTTCATTGGCCGACGCGGATCCGAGATCGGCCTTATCCGAAACGCGGAGGGTTGTTGCCATGTGAGCTATTTCTTTCCGCAGCAGCGTTCCCAAGGCGCCTGCGGCTCCGGTAAGGAGGATTCGGTTACATTTGGCCACTCGTTTTTCCCTCTTCGATCTCAGCGTTTGTAGTGCTTGGCGGCATCGTCCGCCGAAATATACCCGTGCGTGATGTCACGCTCTACAAGCTCCGGCAGCCGGCGCGCAGGCTCTCCTCGACCGCCGCCTCCGGGCAGATGGAGGACGAGCCGCTTTCCTGCCGGCACATGTTGCCGGCCTTTGCCGCGAAGCTTGGTGCCGTCATTAAGAGCGACGGAGCCAGCAGCGCCCGGCAGCCCGCCGGCTCGCCCCCGCGCCGGATTGTCGACGCGATCGAACATCGCATTGAAATGAAACTCATGTCCCTCTGTCGCCCCGATCTCGATCACTTGGCCGAGACCGCCGCGATACTCTCCAGCACCACCGGATCCTTCGCGGAGCTCCTTGCGCCACACCACGATCGGTCCGACATTCTCTGTGGCTTCCACGGACATGGTGTGAACACCACTGGGAAACGCCGTGGCGCTGAGTCCGTCCAGCTGCGACCGGGCGCCGGAGCCACCGCTGTTGAACATCAGGATCTCTGCCCGGCGGAACCTTCCCCCGGACGACGAGACAGGCGCGTTCATCACCGGCCTTGCGCTGACATGAATGTTCCACAGAGCGCTGGCACCCTCGGCGGGGATCTGATCGGGCAGCATCTTATGCAATGCACCGAGAACCACATCCGGGATGAAATGGCCCAGCACGTGACGCGCCGCGACGGGACTCGGCCGTACCGCGTTGAGGATGCAGCCCTCCGGTGCCGTCACCTCGAAGGGCTGGAGCGAGGCTGCATTGTTGGGAATGTCAGGCGCTAGCGCGCATTTCAGCCCAAAACACGCATAGGCCTTGGTGTAGATCATGGGCACGTTGATGCCCAGGGGGCTCGACGCAGAGGTCCCCGCGAAGTCGGCCAGCACGCCTTTGTCGGACACGTCCAGGCGGATCACCATCTCGACGGGAGAACCATATCCGTCGACGCGCATCGTGTTCTCGTAGGAACCCGCCGGCAGCGCTGCGATCCTCTCCATGGTCGCCTTGAAGCTGTTCTCGAAAATGAAGTCGCGGAGCGCCTCCAAATCCTCGAGCTCGAACTCGGTCATCATGTCGATGAGACGGTTGTGGCCGGTTTCGTTACAGGCAGCGAGCGAATAGATGTCGCCCACGACCTGATCAGCCTCGCGCACGTTGTTCCGCACGATGTTGACAAGGTCGTCGTTGACCTCACCCCGTTTGGCGAATTTCATGATCGGAATGAAGATGCCTTCTTCATAGACCTCGTTCGCATCGGGTCCAAAACCGCGACCGCCCACATCCACCACATGGGCGGTGCAGGCGAAGTAGGCCACGAGCTTTCCGTTCTTGAATGACGGGCTGACGACCGTGATGTCGTGCAGATGCCCAGTCCCCCGCCACGGATCATTGGTGATGTAGACGTCGCCTTCGAAGATATTGTCTTCGCCGATGATGCGGATGAAATGTGCGACCGCCTCCGCCATGGCGTTCACATGGCCAGGCGTACCGGTCACGGCCTGAGCGAGCATCCGGCCACTGCGGTCGAAAACGCCGGCGGACAGATCTCCCGCCTCGCGCACGGAAGTGCTGAAGGCGGTACGAACCAGGGTCAAGGCCTGCTCTTCGACCACGGAGATCAGCCGGTTCCACATGATCTGCATATGGACGTCGGCATAGGCGCTACTGTCGCTCATTACAGGCTCCCTTGCGAGGCAGCGGAACTCTTGGATCTTAGCAGAAGACATCCGTCTGACTGCATGATGGCGTCGAAATCCGTCGTGACGATGGTCGTCGTCTCATTCTCGACGATGACCGCGGGACCATGAACATACATCCCCGCTGAAAGTGCGTCGCGCGCCACGATCGGCGCCTCCACGAAGCCTCGGGTCTTGGCATCGAAGACATGGCGGGAAGCGCCGGATTCAGCTTGTTTGCTGGCATCGGTGACACTCACGGGCTTCGGGGGCGGAAGGACCGATGATGCCCTCAAGGACCAGCTGATGATGTCGACGTCGAGGCCGCCGATCGGCCGGCCGAAGAGTCGCGTATAGGCTTCCTCGAACAGCGACTTGAACAAGGCGCCGTCACCGGGCCCAAACTTTTGATCTGGAACGGAAACGGGGATTTCCCAGCCCTGTCCCGCATACCTCATATAGACAGTGGCTTCCCTGTTTATGGCCCCGTCTTCGACGCCCACACGAACGAAGCTTTCTGCTGTCTCAGTCAGTTCCTTGATCGTCTGGTTGACTATGGCGGCATCGAAATCGCTGAGGCGCATGAAGGCACTCCTCACGGCCTCGAAGCCGAAGGGCGCCCGGAGAAAGCCGATCGCGGACCCAACACCCGCTCCCGGTGGCACGAGCAGCCTTTCGATGCCGAGCTTCTCGCAGAGCCGGGCTGCATGCAGCGGCGCGGCGCCACCAAAAGCGATCATGGTGAAACCCGCCAGATCCTTTCCGCTCTCCACAGCATGGACGCGCGCGGCATTGACCATATTCTCGTCCACGACCTCGCAGATGCCCACGGCTGCCGTCTCGTCGGTCATGCCGAGCTTGTTCGCAACCTCATTGCTGATCGCATCTACCGATTCGTCTCTGGAAAGGCGAATGGAGCCCCCGGCGAAATGATCTGGATCCAATCTGCCCAAAAGCAGGTCTGCATCCGTGACCGTCGGAAGCTTGCCTCCACGCTGATAGCAGGCCGGACCAGGCTCCGAGCCCGCGCTTTGCGGTCCTACCCGAATCTGGCGCATGCTGTCGACATGGGCGATCGAGCCGCCGCCGGCACCGATCTCAACCATTTCGATCACCGGGATCGAAATCGGCATGCCGCTCCCCTTCTTGAACCTGTAGGTCCGGGCAACCTCGAAGGTCTTCGCCGTCTTGGGATTGTGATCCTCGATCAGACAGATCTTTGCCGTCGTTCCTCCCATGTCATAGGAGAGCACATGTTTGAGGCCGTACCGCGCGGCGACATCCGCGGCATAGATCGCACCGCCCGCAGGTCCGGACTCCAGGAGTCGGACCGGGAACTCGACGGCACTCTCGACGGAGATGATGCCGCCGCCGGAATGGATCAGATAGACCGGCGCATCGACCCCCGCCTCTTCCAGCCCCCCCACGAGACGGTTGAGATAAGAGGCCATCAATGGCTTCACATAGGCATTCGCGCAGACCGTATTGAAACGCTCGAACTCCCGCATCTGCGGCGAGACTTCGGAGGAAATTGAGATGGCGATCTCCGGATCCCGGGCGCGAATGATCTCCCTGATGCGCCGCTCGTGGCTGCCATTCGCATACGCATGCATCAGTCCGATCGCGACGCTCTGATACCGCTCCTTGATGATGTGATCGGCGAGAAGCTCGGCGTCCCCATCATCCATCGGCAGAAGGACCTGACCCTCCGCTCCGACGCGCTCGGCGACGACATAGCGGTGATCGCGCGACACCAGCGGCGGGGGCAAGGTGATGTTGAGGTCATATTGCTCGAACCGATTTTCGGTTCGCATCTCGATGACGTCGCGGAAGCCCTTGGTGGTGATAAAGGCCGTCTTGGCTCCGCGCCGCTCGATTAGAGCATTGGTGGCGAGTGTTGTTCCATGGATGACCATGGAGATACGCTTGAGATCGATGCCGGCCATTTCGGCGACGGCCACCACACCCTTGATGATGGCTTGTTCAGGTGCGCCATGCGTTGTCAGAAGCTTTGTGGAATGAAGCGTTCCGTCGACCTCGAGCGCGATGTCGGTGAACGTCCCGCCGATATCGGCGCCCACCTTTGCGTCACGCGCAGTCTTTAGCATCAACGATTTCTCCATAGCGCAACACACAAATCCCTCGCTCTGCAATGCAGCAGGAAGATCCTGCTCATCGTGCAACGGGGGACTGCAAGGAATTTACGCCGGGAGAATAGACGCCACTCGAACAAGATTGCCAGCGATTTGAATCGCTGTTGTGACTAAAGATGCAGCTCCGAGATGATCACAGAAGCGGCAGCGAACCGGAGTCCGCCACCGCTCCTCCACCTCCGACGATTAGGCGGCCGCGCGGTTCACGCGGCGCTCTGCCAATTCCGTAAGCTTTTGGTCGGTCGCCTTTTCTTCTTTGAGGTTTTGTTGCAGGACGGAGGCGCAGTCATCGCGTCCGAGCTCCTTAGCCCAGGCGATCAACGTGCCGTAGCGCGTAATCTCGTAATGCTCCACCGCCTGAGCGGCCGCCACGAGCGCCGCATCAAGGACGGACTTGTCCGCCACATCGCCTGCAACCTCGTCGGCCTCTTTGAGGATACCGTCGATTGCCGGGCAAGTGACCGCATCGGCCTTTACGCCGTGCATCTCGAAGACCTGCTCTACGCGTTTAACATGGCCTTTGCTCTCCTCGAGATGCTGCTCGAAGCCCTTCTTCAACTCAGGGGAAGTCGCCTTCTCGATCATTTTCGGCAGGGAGGATACGATCCGCTTCTCAGCGTAATAAATATCCTTCAGCTGATGCACGAAGAGGTCGTCCATCGTTTTGATGTCTTTGGTGAACAGTCCCATTGAAAGTCTCCTGTAAAAGGGTGGTGGCTCCGCGGCAGCAAATGCATGAGCAATCGCGGTTGCCGAACGCCTCTCCCGGCGTTCACGCTGCCATGTCCTTTGAGAATGCTTTTCGAAGGGAGCGGTTCCAAAGCTTGCGGCTTGGATGACACCCCGGGACTCACTTTCCGCGGGTCAACCATGCAGGATCGAACCAGCGGTCGGCCTCACCGTCATAGGGAAGCCTCGTGATGTCCCAGCGCTCGATGAAAGGAGCATAGACGTCCCATACGGCTGGCCCCCCTCCGATATAGACGACCCTGTCGGCAAATCTGGACAGAGTTTCGACCGGATCCATCGACGACCGTAATTCCACGACCGTCCGATCGCTCAATGCCCAGGGAGGAAATGCGCTTGTCGTTTGCGGTCCAGCGAGGACGACGTGTCCTCTAGTCTCTTCGAAGAAGCGAGCGACATCGGCAGCGAATTCAGGTTCTCGGCGCCCTTCCCATGGCAGTTGCCCCTTGAGGCCAAGCTGTCCCCTCGAACCGATTGCGCACATTGCACGTATTTGAGGCATTCTCCCCCCTGCACTCTTCCGCAGACATCTGCGCACCGCACTAATTCACCGGCCACAACAAGAGGAGCAGCGGGACGCCCACGATGACGACAATGACAGAAAGCGGAAGACCCAGCCTCCAATAATCTCCGAAGCGATAGCCACCCGGGCCCATCACCAAAGTGTTGCACTGATGCCCAATGGGTGTGAGGAAATCACAACCTGCGCCGATCGCTACGGCCATCAGGAAGGCGTCGGGTCTGAACTGCAGCTGCGTCGCAAAGCTCGCGGCGATTGGCGCCATGACCAGCACCGTCGCCGCATTGTTCAGAAACGGTGTCACGGCCATGGCGGTGATCATGATCAAGGCCAGGGCGCCCATCGGTGACATCTGCATTGCCGCAGAGGACAATGCGTCGGCAACCAGTTGCGTGCCGCCCGTAGTTCGTAGCGCATCGCTCACCGGGATCAGGGCCCCCAACATGATGATGATTGGCCATTCGATGGTTTCGTAGAGATCACGCAAAGGAATTCCGCGCGCCAGCACCATCAAGGCGGCCGCCCCGAAGAATGCAATGCTCACGGGGACGATGCCGAAGGCGGTCAGAAGAATGGCCACGGCAAGAATGGCCACGGGGATCAAGGCGCGCCTTACGCTACCGAGCCGAATCGATCTCTCCGCCAGTGGCAAGCAACCGAGCTCCCGGAGGACCTCTGGCAACAGGCGCGAATTTCCTTGCAGGACGATGACGTCCCCGGCCCGCATGGCCGCGGAGCCCAGGCGATCTCGCAGCTTGGTACCTTGCCGACTGATGGCTAGCAGGTTGACTCTAAACACCTCGAACATGCCAATGTCCTTGGCGGACAGACCCACCAACCGCGAATTTTCGCTGATCACCGCCTCGATGGAATCGATCTCATCCTCCGCCTCATCCACCTCGAGAAGGCGGTCGCTGGAGAGCTGGAGGCCCCCTTGCAGGATCAGGCGATCCAAGGCGTCCTGCTTTCCCTCGATCATGATGATGTCGTTTTCCCTCAACTGGGCATCCGGCAGAGAGGGCAGCTCCTTCTCCTTTCTGACAATGGCATTGATTCTTGCATCGCCGCCGGAGAGCTTTTGAAGTTCAGCGACCGTCTTTCCCACCATTTTTGAGGAGGAAGGCAGCAGCGCTTCAGTCATGTAATTCTTGATATCGATGGCAGTTTCGACACCACCTGCGCCGCCTGACCGGAGGGGCAGCAGGCGGTAGCCAACGACCAGGAAGAGGATGCCGGCGACGGTGAGGGCTGCCCCGACGGGGGTGAAATCGAACATGCTGAACGGCGTGCCTGTCATTTCCTCTCGAAGCCGCGAGACAATGATGTTGGGCGACGTGCCGACCAAGGTCATCAGGCCTCCGAGCAAGGCGCCGAATGCCATGGGCATCAAGAAGATGGAGACCGACACCTTCGATCGGTTCGCCATTTGGAATGCCACCGGGAGCATGATTGCTAGAGCACCGATGTTTTTCACGAACGCAGACAGCACAGCAACAGTCGTCACCAAGAGGAAGAGCTGCGTCGGAACACTGCGGACCTGCGGAAACAGCCTGTGAACAACAAGATCCATGATTCCAGTCCGCGAAATGATCGCGCTAACGACTAAAGCGCTGGCGACGATGATCACGATGTCGTCGCTGAAGCCTGAAAAGGCACGGTCATACGGGACGATACCCACGGCGACGGCGGCCAGCAGCGCCATGACCGCGACGAGGTCATAACGAACTCGCCCCCAAACCATGAGAGCCATCATGATCGCGATGGTGGCAAAGGCCGCGATTTGATCGAATGTCACCGAGCCGCTCCTAAATCATTGGCTGGAGCTGAACGCGGCAGGGCGTGAATCAGTCCCGACAAAAGGTCACGATACTTATAATCTTGCTGAGACGATGTGGAGAATGCGTCGGCCGGTCCCCTTTCTTTTTTCGGGGATAAGAGAAGGAACGCTAGCGCAAATTTCCAGCCCGAAAATGCCACCGCCTCCCGTCGCTCCGAAACTCGATAACTCCGAGGGGCTCTATATCGATGTGCCAGAAGGCTTTGCTCGGCGCGTTGAGCACGTCCAGAACGGCCGCCCGCATAACTGCGGAGTGGGTGATCGCCACGATTCGCTCACGGCGAGACACGAGCGTCTTAAGCCAAGCTGACACGCGCAGGCACACAGCGGATAGAGACTCCCCGCCATGCGGAGCAGCATTCATATCCCTGAGCCATTTTTCCAGGGCGACCGGATCCTCGGTATGAAGGTCCGCCAGCTTGCGACCGGCCCAGCGACCGTAATCGCAATCCCTGAGATCGTCGACCGGCAGGGCATCGAGAGAAAGAGCCTCAGAAGTCTGAAGCGCCGCCACAGCAGGGCTTCTATAGGCCACGGTGGCACGCAGGGGCTCCTTTCCCAGGACGCCGGCGGCCTCCATGGCGCGAACCTCCAGCGGCTCGTCATTCGGAAAGGCTGAGCTCTTCACCGCCGCAGTGGTGCCCTGGCAAATAAAGGTGAGACGAGCGGACATACGGATCCCTGCTAATGACGATCGATGGTTCTAAAGCTGATCAGATTGACAGGATTCCCCTCCATCGATACTGTTCCTCCTACCTAAGAGACGGGAAATCGGTGAAAATCCGATACGGTCGCGCCACTGTAACCTAAGCGGTTCGCCTCCGCTCCGGAAGTCAGACCCCTGATCGAAGTCGATGCCTCTAAGACGGGACGCAGTATCCCAGGAGCAGTTATATGGCCGATATCGCACTTGAACCGCATGTTCGTCCCGCGCCTTTGCCCGTCGGCGAAATTATGCCTTGGGCTGTCTTTGCCGGGCTTGTTCTTCTGATCGCGCTCTATTTCATCAGTGCGGAAGATGGTGCAACGGCTCTCTTCTCAGGCGGCTACATACACGAATTCCTTCACGATGGTCGCCATCTCCTTGGTTTTCCCTGCCACTGAGGAGCGCCCGACATGGTTGGAAGTCTTTTACTGCGCGGCATGATAGCCGGCGTAATCGCCGGAATTATTGCCTTTGGCTTCGCCCGCTTCTATGGCGAGCCCCAGATTGATCACGCAATCGCTTTTGAAGAACTCATGAGCGCGACCGAAGCCGATGCTTCGGAGCCGGAGCTGGTCAGCCGTGCCACGCAGGCAGGCATCGGCCTCTTTACCGGACTTGTGATCTATGGTGCGGCGGTCGGCGGACTTCTGTCCCTGGTCTTCGCCTTCACTTATGGCAGGATCAGCTCTCTCAGCGCCCGGGGCACTGCAGCGCTGCTTGCGCTGGGTGCATTCATCGCCATGGTCCTGGTGCCAGACCTGAAATACGCGCCCAATCCCCCAGCCGTCGGCAGCCCCGACACGATCGGCGCGCGGACACAGCTCTTCTTCATCATGCTCGTAGTTTCTCTGCTGACGATGGCCGCAGCAGTCACGATTACGCGTCGCCTTTGGACCTCGCAAGGGGCGTGGAACGCAGCCCTTGCAGGGGGCCTGTTCTTTGTCGCCGTCATCGCAGCGGTCCAGTACGCCATGCCCGACATCAATGAAGTTCCCGAGCAGTTCTCCGCCTTGGTGCTCTGGCGCTTTCGTCTCGCTTCCATCGGCATGCACGCGATCTTGTGGACCGTCCTTGGTATTCTCTTTGGCATCTTGGCGGAACGGACGCTGGCCGATCGTTCAAGCAGCCGATACGCCCCTCGCCCGGCCCTTCGCTAGGGTATGCAGGAGGCGGGAAAGCCAGATGTCAATTCGCCGGGCGCTTGGGCCCGGCTTCTACCAGGATTGCTGAGTATCCTCCTGCTCTTGATGGTTTCTGTGCCCTCAGCCCGTGCTCACAGCCTCGGGGCGCAGAACCATTCCGGCCTGCCCGTCCCTAATCTCACGCACGGTCAGATGGCCGTTATCGCCGACCACAGGAGCGCAATCCTCGCAGTCGCATCGCGTCAGTCGATAACCGACGAGACCTTCAGGCGGCTGCTGAACTACGCGAACATCCAGTACAGCTACTGCCTGTGGGGCATAGTGCCAGGCAGTGTTGAAGACGAGAACAGTCCCTTCAATCATTGCTCCCACGCCTATCTGGCCGCGCTCAAGGCTCTGCTTCTCCACCTCACGGAAGATGGAAACAATCAGGCTGCAGTCACACTGGCAGGGGCCATTGAACTCGACATGTTGAGGAGGAATGCATCTCTCGCCCTCTGCGTTCACAGCGGCGGAAGCTTCAACACGGCGGAGGTCGTTCCTCCGGCATGGGCCGATGTCTTCACCCATCCACCGAGCCTTGTGCTGTTTGGGGGTGTGCTCTTGGCATCCTCCTGCGCAGGGGCTGCGATGCTGCGGCTGGGCCGGTCGCGCAAGAATTGAGCCCAACCCGTTCGAGCGTAGCGCCCGATCACGGTATTAGACTGACACATCACCAGAATTGAGGGATTGAGCGAGATGACCGACAAAGTTGCCGTTGTGACCGCAGGAGGCAGCGGAATGGGCGCCGGCGCGGCCCGCAAGCTTTCCGAGCAAGGATTCAAGATCGCCATTCTCTCGTCCTCCGGAAAAGGCGAGGCCTTGGCCAAGGAACTGGGCGGCATCGGCGTTACCGGATCGAACCAATCCGAGGAGGACGTGAAGCGCCTCATCGATCAGACGATGCAGCGCTGGGGCCGCATTGATGCGCTGGTCAATAGTGCTGGCCATGGCCCACGCGGACCAGTTTTGGAGCTGACGGATGACGACTGGCATCGGGGGATGGACGTATATTTTCTGAGTGCCGTCCGCCCGACTCGGCTCGTGACACCCATCATGCAAAAGCAGAAATCCGGTTCGATCGTGAATATCTCGACCTTCGCGACCTTCGAACCTGACCCCGTATTCCCCACCTCAGGCGTCTTTAGGGTTGGGTTGGCCGCTTACACGAAGCTTTTCTCCGACAAATATGCGGCGGACAACATCCGCATGAACAACGTTCTTCCCGGCTTCATCGACAGTTTGCCGGAAAAGGCGGAGTTCAAGGATCGCATACCGATGGGCCGCTACGGAACGGTGCAAGAGGTCTCCGAATTGATCGCACTGCTTGCATCGGACCGCGGCGGCTACATCACCGGACAGAACATTCGTATCGATGGCGGTATCACGCGTTCCGTGTGAATTGATCAATTTTGCCGTAGTGCCAGGCGACTTTCGCTCTCGAGATCACCGCCAAGCGAAGACGGGCTGCTCGAGAGCGTGAACGCGCACGGTCCGACCCAGCAGCACTTCCCTGAACTGGTAGAGGATGGCTGCGGTCGGCGCGTGGATATAGTCCTCGTTGATCAGGAGCTGGACGACGGGTCGATCGCTCTGTTCGATGGTGATGAACCTGACGGCATCATCATGGGTAATCTGACGAAGGCCGATCCTGAAGATCTCAGCGACTTCATCAGGGTTGGGAACGATCACCGGTGACACGCCACCCCAGAACACGACGGGTGTGATGACATAGCCAGAGCGGGTGGGATAATCGTCGAGAACCCCCATCACGTCATCTGGAGTCAGCCCCATCCCGAGCTCTTCTTCAATTTCCCTCAAAGCAGCCTCGATCGCCGTCTCCTCCAGATCACAGCGGCCACCGGGAAGGGCATATTGTCCTCCATGCGACCTCAGTGTGGAGGCCCTCAAGGTGAGGAGGAAAGCTGTCTCGTCGGATCCCGCCAATTGGACGAGAACGATCCCTACGGCGGCCCGTTTCAGGTCCACCGCTTCGGTGTTGAGCCTTTGAAATGATCCTAGGCTCGTGCTGAGCCGCATTCGAAAAATATCGGAATAAGAGCAATCGAGCGGCGCTGGTTTCTCCAACATGGCAATCGACTCACGAGGATGGGCGTCCACGGCAGGCGCTGGTGGGTGCCGACGGGCCGTGGCTATGGGTGTGTTCGCCTGATGCGTATTCTCAAAAAAGGGTCCCAGCAAGAGCTCATCGCTTAGCTGCTGGAATGTCGGAAACAGTGGATTTGGTGCGCCCTTCTTTGGTCTTTAGACCTCGCAGATCGAAGCAATCCTTCAGACTCTCAGGACCGCTTCCAGGTGCAAGAATCTTCGATTTCTGCAGTTTTTGGGTGCTCGTCATGGGCAGCGAAGAGAAGAAGGCAACCCAGCCCGGCGCTTTGAAATAGGCGATGCGCTGGAGGCAGAAGTTCACGAGGCTCTCTGCAGTGGAAACATCTGCAGCGGCTTCCTCCCTAAGCACGACACAGGCGAGAACCTCTTCCTCACGCAGAGGATCAGGAGCCGGGATGATACCAACCTGCATGACGTCAGGATGGGAAAGCAACACCTGCTCCACCTCAGCCGCTGCAATATTCTGACCCGATCGACGGATCATATGCTTTTTTCGATCGACGAAGATGAAGCCGCCGTCCTCACTGCGTGTCGCGATATCCCCGGTGTGAAACCAGCCGTTCCGCCAGCACTGCTCCGTCTCCGCATCGTCCTTGTAGTATCCCGCGAAAAATCCGGATCTCGGATTGCCGCCTTTGCGTCGGACCGCGAGCTCGCCGGGAACCCCACAGGGCAAGGCGTTATCGTCATCGTCGAGAATGGCAAGCTCCACTCCAGGCAGCGGCTTCCCGATCGAGCGGGCTCCCATCCTTCGGGGTTCATGGTTTTCGGCAGAACAGATTGCGACCTCGGACATGCCCCAGACTTCTATCAAAGGGAATCCGAACCGCTTCTCGAAAGCCTTGTGCTGGGTGGGATCGACGCCGGCACCGACACCGAATCTGACCCTGTGGGCCCTTTCCTGGGGCTCGCTCGGAAGCGACAGAAGGACGGGTGGGATCAACCCGAGATAATGGATGATCGTGGCCCCGGTCGAGACGATATCTGCCCAGAAGCTCCGGGGATGGAACCGATCAGGGAAGATCATGCAGCCCCCGGACAGGATCATGGCCATGTTCGAAATGGCGAGGCTATTGGCATAGAAGAGCGGCAGAGGATTGTAGAGGCGCTCTTGGCCTCGGGTAATTCTCATCAACCCGCCAGCCGCGAGGTAACGTTCACCCGCGAAGAACAGGTAATCGTTGCAGATGCGGCAGCCCTTCGGCTTCCCCGTGGTACCTGACGTATAGAGGATCGCGGACTCTGTCTCCTGTCCCGGACCTCCTGCGTTTGCCGGACGAGGAGCAATGGGCAGAGCGGCGAGCTCTGCATCCGCGGCAAAAATCGGGACGCCTGCATGCTCGCGGGTGATTGCCCTCAAGGCATCACAGCGCTCCGGCAGTGCCACGACCAAGTCGGCCTCGGAATGGGTCAGCAGGAAGCTAAGATCGTCCTTCACGAAGTCTGGGTTGATCGGCACGATCGCCGCTCCAAGCGCATTCAGCGCAAGCCAGTGATAGATGATGAGCGGCCGGTTCTCGAGCGATAGAGCAACGCGATGTCCGAGGCCGTAACCCTGCCTCGCATAGGCATCACGAAGGATATCGACCTTTCTGCGCACCGCGGCGTAACTCTCTTCCATGCCATCGGGAAGATAGGGCCGGCCGGGACGGGATGGTACGGCAAGACAAGGCGCGTCGGGTGTCGCTTGAGCGACCGCGACGAAGGCATCGTAGACGGTCTCAGGCACTGATCCCCTTCCGGCAGTCACGAGCCTGCCTGGTTGTTCCGGAAAGACCTCTGATTGGCGTAGAGCAAGGAGTAGGACCCAGTCAGCAAGCGGTGATCCTTAGAGAGGATTGCCCTCAACTGTGCCACCAAATGATCGATGGCGGCAGTCGTACTCTTGGTGTCCTCACCCTCTACGATCACCAGGCATTCGGGCTCCGTCGCTGCCGGTAAGGTCAGGCCAAGCTGGGTTATTGGAGCATTGACGGCATCAAGGTCGCATTCCGCGAGGAGCGCACCATGCATGCCGCATCGATCGATGACTTCGGGAAAACCTGTCTCCGATAGAAGCTCCCTGACTCGCACGATGTCAGGAGGCACAGGCAATCGGATGATTCCGACTGCCCCCCCTAGACCCCTGGCAAAATCCACCGTGACCGTTGCGCAGAGGCGGCGGTGATAGGTGAAGCGCCCGATGATCTTTCGGCTCCAGGCCGATTGATTCGCCAGCAGCTCGAAGTAAGCCGGCGACGTCAGAACGTCGATGTCCTCGACTTCGTAGAGAGCCATGAAGCGCGGCTTCATGGCCTCTCCCGCGTACCGGCGCGCACGCCGGAAGCCGGCGACGTTCAGGAGGTCGTCGATATGTTCGCGATTATACCACTGATTGAAATCGCGGACGTCCTCCTGGCTTACATCGGTCAAAGTCACAAGCAATGCCTGACCCAATAAACCGCCGGCCTTCATGCTGTCGCTCCGCCCCTTTGCCCTCAGTTGCCGGGCGCCGGAAAGCTGGACACGTAGACGGTCTGAGGATCGTGCTTTGCCACCGACTTCTTGAGCTCTTCGAAGAAAGCGGCCACATCCGCGTTGGTCTTTGTCGATCGAGCCTTGATCCACTCGCCTTCCATGGCGCTTTGGTTGACCCGCTCCTTCCAGGCGGCAACTTCTTCCGGGGTGAATTTGTAGAAGCCGACACCCTCTTTCTTGGCGGCCTCTACCGTCGCCTTGTCGCCTGCCATCACGAAGGCAATCGACTTCGCCGGAAATTCGCGGCGCATCTCTCCGATGACCTTTTTGACGTCATCAGACAGCGCATTATAGACATTGGCGGACATCATCAGGCCGCAGGAATAATATGTTCCGATGCCCGGATCGACGATCGTCTTGGTGTGTGACAGCCAGTTTTCAGGATAAGGCATCCATAGGGGAACTCCGACATATCCGTCGATAACCCCGGTTTGCATGCTCGTCGCAATCTCCGCAGTGCTCATGGGCACAGGGGTCATGCCACCACCCTTGGCGACGATGTTGCCGAGTTCGCCATAGGCACGGACTTTCAGGCCCTTCAGATCGTCGGCGGATTTGATCTCCCGGGACACACCGATGATGGTGGGCGATGGTGCGTCCATCGCGATCGGCACGAGACCCTGCCGCTCGAACTCCGCCTTGAAATCAGCGTTGGTCTCATAGAGCTCGGTTAAGGCCGACGATATGGAATCGCCATGCTGGCTGAGATAAGGCATCTCGCCCATGCCGGTCAGGGGAAACAGGCTTGGCGAGTAGCCGACACAGACATAGCCGACATCAGCAAGTCCCTGCGCAATTCCCTTGGCCTGGTCCGTCGCCTTGATCAGCGCCTGAGAATAGAATTTGTCCTTGATCGTCACCTCGCCATTGGTTCGTTTCGTCAACTCATCGAGGTAGGCATTATACTGTGTTGATGAAATGGAGCCGGGGCCGGTATGCGTAGAGAATACCAGGGCCACCTCTGCGGTGGCGGGGCCGGCCATTGTGACGAAACCAGCGCCAACTGCCGCCAGGGTTAGCGCTTTGAGACGAGTTCTTAAAGAAAGCATTGTTTCCTCCTCTGTTGTTTTATTTCGACTAAGCGCCAGCCATCATCCCATGAGGCTGGGTAAGTACAGTGATATACTCGGGAACAAGATGAGAAGTGCCAAAGTCACGAGCTCAAGACATACAAACAATCCAGCTCCCTTGAAGGCACTCTCAAGGGTGATCTCGGGAGCGACACCTTTTACGACGAAAATATTGACACCCAGGGGTGGCGTAATGTTGGCCAGCTCCGACATTTTAACGATGAGGATCCCAAACCAAATGGGATCGAAGCCGAGGTGCTGTATTATGGGGAAGACGATGGGCAGGGTAATCAGGCACATCGAGATCGGCTCGAGGAACATGCCCAAGGGCACATAGGCGAGAAGGATCAGAAGCAGCAATATGTACCGGTTCCAGTCCGATGCAGCGAGAAGCCGTGCGACGTCTGTGGCAAATCCGGAAAGCGCCACATATTGTCCGAGCAATCCTGCCCCAATCAAGATCAGGAAAATCATGGCGGACGTTGCTGCAGCATCGACCCCGCCTTCGATCAGCGGGCCCAACTTGAAGCCTCTCCTGAACAAAAGGATCAGGAAAGCCGCCACCGAGCCGACCGCCGCCGCTTCATTGGCCGTGAACAGCCCGGCATAGATGCCGCCGATGATGACGAAGAAGAGAACGGCTACAGACCACCCCTCCTTGAGGACCGAGAACCGCTCGCTCCAGGAGTAGCGGTCGGTGGCGACCGGCATAAGTTCGGGCCTGAACCACGCGATGAGGTAAAGCCCACCGGAGAAAACCACCCCCGTCAGCAGCCCCGGCAAAATTCCTGCAAGAAAGAGCCGGCTGATGTCCGTCTGGGTAATCACTCCATACACCACCAGCATGATGCTTGGGGGGATCATGATCCCCAGCAACCCTGCCGCAGCGATTGTTCCGGCACTGATGGCATTGTTGTAGCGAAACCGCTTCATCTCGCCGAAGGCGATCTTTCCGACGGCGGCGGACGTTGCCACACTGGAGCCTGACGTCGCGGCGAAAGCCGCACAGGCCGCGACGGTAGCGATCCCCAGGCCACCGCGAATGTGACCCACCCATCGATAGGCGATTTTGTAGGCGTTTGCGCTGACCCCTGCCTGGCTCGCGAGATAGCCCATGAGGATGAACAGCGGAATGACGGAGAGCGCAACATCCGCCGTCTTGGAGAAGGGCATCGTGGCGAGGGCGTTCATCGCGACGTTGAAGCCGCGGAGCATCACAAGACCGACGAAGGCCGATCCGATGAGCACGAAGGCGATCGGCATACCGGTGACCAAGCCTAGGATGAATATCCCGGCGACCACGATGTTGGAATCGATCATTGCGCAGCCATCCGAGCTCAATGATCCTGTTGATTTGGTTTGGGACCTGTTTCTCCCTGGGCCGGACGACTACGCTCGATGAGCTCCAGGACCTGATAGATCGTGAACAGCAGTATCCCAAATGCGACGGCAGTTTTCGCCGGCCACAATGGGAAGCTCATCGTTCCGTACTGATACTCGCCGCCTTCGTAGGCCGACCAGGCTTGCAGGCTGGTGCCATACAGGATGAGAACCGATAAACTAATGCAGGCGAGGAGCGAGACCAGATCGGCGACCCGTCGACCGCGTGGCGGAAGCATCGAAACCACGGCTTCCATGCGAATGTGGCCACCTTGGCTCTGTGTCACGGTCATGGACAGGAACACCATAAAAACCAGCAGCAACTGGGCAATCTCGTCCGCCCCGATGATTGATATTCCGAGCTGTCTGGCAATGACAGCGACGAAGATCACTGCTGCAAGGATGAGGAGAGCCAGCGCCCCCACAATCCCCGCGGGCCGAACCACGAAGCGGTTGAAGCGCGATAGTGAACCCAACCTCATCACTCGAAATTCCGCCAGCTCGACTCAAGCACCGAAAGCTGTGGGAGTGCACCAGGTGAACGTCCCAAAGCCTCGCCTTCCGTGGCAGAACCATCCGATGCCGGACGAACGCTGAGTTCGTCGCATGCGTGGCTGTTCAATCTCACCCTCCCTTGGAACCCGCGAGCGCAACTCGTGAAAGTCCGCAAACGCGAGACACTAGTCTATGTTGCTTTTCTCTAGTGTTGGAACGAATATTCGTTCGCTTCTGACGCGCTGTCAATCGGTATCGGTTCCGGACTGCGCGCGGCTGTCAGCGGTTTTGCGGGGGGATCTCATGGTGAAGGTGAACAAGAGGCGCGTCGAAGATCCGAAGCTGATCGAACGGCGCCTGCCTCAGATCCTGGACGCAGCGATCGAGCAATTCGGAAGAAACGGCTATCACGCCACAACGATCCGCGACATTGCCGATAAGGCCGGCATAAGCATTGGCATGATTTACCAATATGTTCAGGACAAGGAAGATCTTCTCTACATGTCCATCATGGGGACGATCGACAATTACATACGGGAGATCGAACTCGCCCTGGAAGGTCTAGAGGACCCTCTTGAAAGATTCGTTGCCATTATCGCCGCCCTGACCCGTGTGATCGATCGCAGGCGAGCAGCTGCAGTTCTGGGCTACCGGGAGTCAAAGTCGTTGACACGAGAGCATATGAATTACGTGATCGAGCGCGAGCGTGAGGTCGGCGACATGATTTCTCAATGTGTGAATGACTGCATAGACCGAAGGATATTCCATCAGAGCGATAGCGAAATGCTCATGTATCAGTGTGTGGTTTTCGCCCACAATTGGGCCCTGAACTCATGGCGGTTCAAGCGCGCCATGTCCGTTGACGAATATATCATCAAAGGACTTTCTCTGATCTTGGATGCTGTGCTGGTGAAACCGGGCTCCGTCGACCTGCGTCGGATCATCATGCGCCAGTCGGAAAGACCGACGCTCTCTGCGGCCAAAGTGTAGCGATGATCAACTCCGATCCGGAGGTGTCTGATCTGCAAACCGAAAAAACGAAAATGCTTGGTCGGTTGGCATCATCTCGATCACATTGAGGTTCACGTGCCGCGGCAAGCCCACGGCGAAGAAGAGAACCTCTGCGACGTCTTCTGGCGTGAGCAGACGCCGCTCGCCATAAAAATCTTGTACGCGCTCAGGATCTTGACCCATCCGGACTGCCGCGAACTCTGTCCGCGTTGTTCCCGGTTCGATGCAGAGTACCCGCACACCGCTCCCCGCGAGATCGGCACGAAGGTTCAACGAAAACTGATGGACGAAGGCTTTACTCGCTCCGTAGACATGACCTGTCGGATACGGATAGCTCCCCGCTATCGAACCGATATTGACGATGTCGCCGGCCCCCCGCGCGATCATCTGCGGCAGGATCGCATGAGTAACTGCCGTCAGCCCCATGATGTTCGTCTGGATGGTCCGCTGCAGATCCCCCCATTGGGCGCTCTGGATCGGCCCATCTCCCAGCGCCACACCCGCGGAGTTAACAAGCAGATCGATGGTCCTAAAGGCTTCGGGAAGCTTGTCGGTAATTGAAGTCGCGCTGCTCACATCGGTGACATCGAGCTCGACAGCATGACAATTGGCACCGAGCTCGTCCACCAAGCTCTGGAGGCGCTCCAGCCGTCGCGCCGCAGCGATGATCCGCGACCCCGCGGCCGCAAATCGGCGGGCTGTTGCAAGACCGATGCCCGAAGATGCACCTGTCACCAAGACAGTAGGTGCCTTCTTCGAGGGGTCAGGGACTGTTGCGATGGATCTTGAATCACCGTTCATCACTGGTTCTGCCAACTTCTGGTTCCACGGCATCAGAGAGAGCCGCGATGTTGATTAAGCCTCCACCCTGTGCGGCGCAAGGCACGTCTCACCTACCCAAACGCCTTCACCCTTGACAGCCGGTAGAGTAGCGAACGATCATTCGTTCTGCTATATACGGGGTCGTACAATCTCTCGCGCCTGGAATAAGGCGTACAATCAGATCAAAAGGACGATGGAGCACCCAATCGCAAGCGGCTGTGGCCGCGATCATCCGCTTCTGCCCGTGTCTACCCCGGGAAAGACGTTTGTTAAGGATGCCCGCCGTCTGGAGTACCTTCAGCGCGGCTGGTGGCCCAACGAGACCATTTACGACGTCCTGTCACGACAGTCCAAAATCGTCGCGGACAAGACACTGATCGTCGACCGTGGTCATCGAACGAGCTACGGACAGGCCGTTGAAATTGCGGACCAACTGGCGGCCGGCCTGCATCGACGAGGCGTCGGGCGGGGAGACGTTGTCTCGATCCAGCTACCGAACTGGCGTTGGTTTCCTCTATTGGAGTATGCGCTGGCTCGGCTCGGTGCCGCGTGCAACCCTCTGCCTCCCATCTACCGCCATCGCGAACTGCGCTTCATGCTTGGCTTGGTCAAGCCGAAGCTCGTCATCACATGTGGTGTGTTTCGTGGCTTCGACCACACCGCGATGATGGCTGACTTGCGCCGCGAATTGCCGCTTGGTCGGGTTATTGTCGTCGAAGGTGAAATGCGCGAAGGGATGGAGTCGATAGAGGACCTCCTGGAGGACCCGTCGCAGCTCCCGACTGCCCCTGTCGATCCAGATAGCCTTTCCGAGGTCGCCTTCACCTCCGGCACCACCGGCGAGGCAAAAGGCGTCATGCACACCCATAACAGCAACCTATGCCCAGTTCTTGCGCTCATTCGGCGACAGGGCTTGGGGGCTGACGACGTGATCCTGATGGCATCGACTTTCGGTCATAACACCGGCTTCGTCTATGGTGGCCAGTTGCCCGTCGTTCTTGGCGGCACGGTGGTGCTAATGGAGAGCTGGAACTCCGGCGAGGCCCTGAAGCTGATCACGGAGGAAAAAGTGTCGTGGTGTATGGGGGCGACTCCATTTCTCCAGGACCTTTGCGACGCAGCAGCCCTGCGCGGCCGGGAGGCAACGAGCAGCCTGCGGGTCTTCCTCTGTTCCGGCGCTCCGATTCCGAGAAGCCTCTTGGCCAAGGCCCGCTCGACGATAGGGTGCGCGGTCGTATCGGGATGGGGGATGACGGAAATCGGCCTGATGACCTTGAGCGATGTCGAAGACAAGGGCGATCAGGCGGCAGATACGGATGGTCATACGCTCGAAGGTGTCGCAATCCGCATTCTGGATCCTGAGGGCAACGATGCATCGATCGGTGAGGAAGGGGATATCGTGGCGAAGGGCCCAACCCTCTTTGCCGGCTACTTCGACCGACAAAAGATGACGGAGGAGTCCTTCCTGCCAGGGGGCTGGTTCACGACCGGGGATCGCGGGCGTGTGGATGAGCAGGGTAATCTGCGCATTACCGGGCGGAGCAAAGACATCATCGTACGCGGCGGAGAGAATATCCCCGTCGTGGAAATCGAAGACCTTCTGCACAAGCATCCGAGAATTCGAAACGTTGTCGTCATAGGCATTCCGGACCCACGACTGCAAGAGCGCGCCTGTGCGGTGGTGATCCCGGCCGACGAAGCCCCGCTGACCCTTGAGGAACTAAAGGCATATCTGGCCGAGATGCAGCTGGCCAAACAGTATTTCCCGGAGTTTCTGGTCATCCGAGAGAGTTTTCCCACCACACCCAGTGGCAAGGTCCAGAAATTCATCCTGCGGCAAGAACTCGTGGCGAGTTTTGCCGCCGCTTCCACGAAGGAGAACATGTCGTGATAGCCATCGTCGGAGCTGGCGAAACCAAACCCATGAGAAAGGCGGATGGCGACATCCGCTCCCTCACTCTTGAAGCCGTGATGGCAGCCTTGGACGATGCGGGACTAGATCCCTCCGATGTCGACGGCATCGTCACCGACGCGGGCATTATGCCGACCACCGTGCCGCATGAGTGGATGGCGGCTCAGCTTGGCATCGATAACCACTTTAGTGCCGCCACGTCCTATGGGGGCACGGGCATTGTTGCGGCACCTTTGTTGGCCGAGATGGCAATCAAGCAAGGTCTGGCAAAGGTCGTTCTGTTCTATTTTGGCGTCGATTGGGGAAGCCGGCCCGGCGGCCCCTATGCCTTTCACCACATCTACCCCGCAAAGATGGCATTCGAGAAACCCTATGGTTTCTCCGGGCAGCCGAGCTACTTCGCTCTCTGGGCGAGACGCTACATGCATGAGTATGGGCTGCGTGAGGAGGATTTGGGCCAGATCGCCATCGCCCAGCGGGAAAACGCTCTTCGCCATGGCGGCGGGCAAGTGTCGCGCCCGATGGACATGGAGGGATATTTCGGAAGCCGGATGATCTCCGATCCGCTGCGAACTGCGGATTGCTGCCTGATAACCGATGGGGCAGGCGCCTACATCATGACCAGCAGCGAACGGGCCCGGGACTGTCGCAAGAAGCCTGTTGAAGTTATGGGCGTAGGCTTTGCGACCAGCCCGATCTCTGGTGACGACGTCTTTACGCAGAAGCCGGATCTCCTGCGTCTGTCTGGTGTAACGGGCGCGCGTGACCAGGCCCTGGGAAAAGCAGGTGTCGGCTTGGAGGATATCGACTTCGCCGAAATCTACGACTGCTTCACCATTTCCTGTCTGATGCAGATCGAGGACCTGGGGTTCTGCAAAAAGGGCGAAGGCGCAAGCTTCATCCGCGAACGGGGTATCGGCATCGACGGCGGCTTGCCTGTCAACACCCATGGCGGCTTCTTGTCCTACAGCTACAGACTGGGAATCGAACATGTGATCGAGGCGGTGCGCCAGCTCAGAGGCGAAGGCGGTCCGGCCCAGGTTGCCGACGCCAAAGTCGGAATCGTCAGTGGCCTGTCGGTCCCTGATTACGGCCTTCTGGTACTGGGAAGTTAGAGCGATGACGAAACTCGAATTTGATGATTTCTTCCAGGCTGCGCGAAGCGGCAGTTTGGCCTTTCCCCACTGCAAGAGCTGCGGGCAGTTTCATTGGTACCCGATGAAACGCTGCCCACATTGCCGCAGTGAAGACCTCGAATGGGTTCCCTCCAAGGGACAGGGAACGCTCTACTCTTGGACAGTGGTCCGCCATCCATTCGATGAGGCGATGGCGGGTGATTTGCCCTATATCGTCGCCCTCATCGAATTTCCGGACGCCCCCGGTATTCGGTTGGTGAGCAACCTCGTCGATGTCGACGTCGACGATATCAAAATGGGCATGGAGCTCTCTCCCGTTTATCCGGATCCTGACCAGGATCCCTCCGTGGTTCGCTTTCGGCCGACGGCGAGCTCAGCTGGCGTTCCAGGGGCTTAAGATCAATGCGCACCGCTTTGATCGTAGGCGGCACCGGTGTCGTAGGCTGGGCGCTGCGTGAACGACTCGAAGAAACTCAAGGATGGCGGGTACTGAGCCTGTCGCGGCGGGCACCGACGGGCATTGCGGCCGACACATTCGTCGGAGTGGACTTGTTTGATCGTGACGCCCTCGCGGACGCTCAGAACAGATTGCGCGACGTCACCCATGTATTCATCACACTGAGAGTGCCCGCCAACACTCCTGAGGAAGAGGTCCGAAACAACGTCTTGCCTCTGGAGAATCTGATGTCGGCGCTGGCCGTCGCCGAGGCTCCCCTCGAGCGGGTCTGCCTTATCCATGGCACGAAATGGTATGGCTGCCATCAGGGACCCTATGCGACGCCCGCCAAGGAGCATCATTCTCGGCAATCCTTCGAGCATTATTATTATGCTCAGCACGATCTCATTACCCGGCTACAGCAGGGCCAGGCCTGGAGTTGGGTATCGTTGCGACCTCACACGGTGTGGGGCCGGTCCCAAGGCACAGGCAACAGTATCGTCGCCGCACTCGGCGTGTATGCTTCTCTTTTGAGGGCCCACGGCCGGCCCCTCGATTTCCCCGGCCCTGTGGATACATGGTCAAAGCTCTCGCAGGGCGTGACTGCTGAATTGCTCGCACGAGCCATGGAATGGGCGGCCCTCTCCCCGCAATGCGCCAATCAGGACTTCAACATCACCAATGGAGACAGCTTTCGCTGGCAATATCTCTGGCCTGAGATCGCGAAATTTTTTGACATGCCGGCTGGTGAGGTCGTCCCGCAGGCTCTATCTCAGACAATGGCGGATGAGGGCAAGACATGGTCTGCAATTGCGAAAAAGAACACCCTTCGCGAAGCTGACCTGAAGCGGCTTGTAAGTTGGCCCTATCTCGATAGCCTGCTCCAGCCCACATGGGATGACTTGTCATCGGTGATCAAAGCACGACAATTCGACTTCGAGCCTTCCGCCGATAGCGAGACGGCATTCCTCGCCTGCCTCGAAAATCTGCGCCGAGATCATGTCATCCCGTGACCCGACCCAAACGACGCATTTTCGGCAGTCCAATCAGTAGGACCTCACCCAAGCCGGAAGATTGTCGATCAGCTTAGCCAGGACGGCATCCAAAAAGGCCAACTCAGGCGCCGATAATGTTGCCACCAACTTTGCTTCTTGCTCCGCGAATTGTGGCCACTGAGACTCGTATTCTCTGCGCCCTTCGGGAGTGAGGAAGATCAACCGCTGACGCTTATCCGTCTCGTCCGGAAACCGCTTGATAAGTTTTTTTCTCAGCAATGAATTGACGCCCCGGCTTATGGTTGTCTTGGGCCGACCGACGATATCGCAGATGTCCTGTGCTCGGCTGCCATCGGCTCGGCCCAGGAAGAAAAGAATGCTCGACTCCACCTCGTTGATGCCTCGAGCGGCCTCAAGATGACGGTAAACAGGCCCGGCATACCAGTTGCGCAACACGGCAAATCGATAGGCAATTTTGACTGGCTCAGCGTTTAGCATTGAGAAGTTCTTGGGATGCTGCGCCAAAGTGCCTTGTCTCCAAAATTAGTTTGCCAGTCGCGAGCCGCCAGGCCGGCCGAGTGCTGTGACCGTCCCGCCGCCGAGTCCGAGATTTTTCTTCACCTCCGGCAGGACGTCCTCGCCCAAGACCTGAATGGAGCGCTTCACTGCGGCGGGATCCAGACCGCCCACATTCATCATGAACGCGTAGTGGGTGGCGCGTGTCGCCTGGATTTCTGCCGTCATCTTGTCGATACAAGTCGCCACGTCACCGATCACGGCATTGGCGACGATCTGCTCCAGGGAGGGCTCGTTTTCAGCGGGCACCTCCTGGGCGAAGCTGTTGTCGAATTCCGCATAGTTGAAGCGCGTGGCCGTTGCGATCCTCGTAGAGTATCGGAGGGCTTCCGCCGCCTTCCGGCCATCCTCCTTCGAGTTCGTGACGTGGACGAACCGCATCAGAGCGAAGGGCGTGGAGGCAGGATCGACGCCTTCCTCGGAGGCCAGATTGTCATAGAAGCGTCTGTGCTTGAGCACGAGCTCGAACGGGTTCCAGGCGGGAGAGACCATCGGCACATAGCCCCGTTGCACCACAAGTCGTGGCAGCCTTGGATGGTTGAGCGCCGCAGCCAAATATACGGTTGGCATCGCCTTGGGCGGCGACACCATTCCGGTGGGGGCGATATCATAGAACTTGCCCTGGAAATCGACTTCGCCACGCTCGATGGCCTGGTGAACGATCTCCATGAATTCAACAGTGCGGTCGCCGGCATCCGCCAGCGTCACGCCGAACCGTTCGAACTCGAAGTGCTGGTACCCGACCCCAAAACCGAAATCGATCCGATCGTTTGTGAAAAGATTGGCAAGCCCGAATTCCTGCACCAGCCTCATGGGGTGGTAAAAAGGCAGGACGAGAACCCCAGGTGCCAACCTGATGCGCTTGGTCTTTCCAGCGAGCCAGAGCAGCGTCATCAGGGGTGAAGCGGATAGGCCGTAGTTGGAGAAATGGTGCTCCGCGACCCAGGCGACATCCATTCCCACCTCTTCCGACAATGTTACCTCGTCCACGAGCTGCTTGAGCGTCAGTTCGGGAGGGAGACCGGGGTCGCGTCGTTGGACGAGATTGAACAGGCCAAATTTCATTGCAGACCTATGAGACAATGTTCAAGCCGAACTTTATGGTTTCAGGTGGAACTTGTAAATCTCATTTCTCCTTGAGCGATGCGAACCAGCCCTTCCGCCTTTACAATAGGATTGACCGCATTGAACCACTTTCTCTCTCTCGGCCAAGAGAAGCGATATTGACAATATAGTGCGGAGTGGCACTACATTTGGCCATTGAAACCGGTGTTTCGGAGGGTGCGGTGAAGTTTCGCGACAAAGTTGTTCTCGTCACAGGTGGAACGGGAAGTTTGGGAGCCGAAATGTGCCGCCTCTTTGCATCGGAAGGGGCACGAGTATACGCCGCCGACCGAACCGACGCTCTTGCGGACCCGTCTCTGGACTTCTCATCAGACCGGATACAGCGCAAGGCGCTCGATGTGACGCGCAAGTCCGACTGGGACAGTCTCGTATCGGAGGTCCGTCAGGATGCCGGTCGTCTCGACGTCCTGGTGAACAACGCCGGCGTGACCGGAGGATGGGGAGGTGGCGATGAGGAGATCTCGGAGGAGAGTTGGAACCTGATCTTGGATGTCAATGCCAAGGGGGTCTTCTTCGGGATGCAGGCATGCTCGAAACTAATGGGCGAAGGCGGCGGAGGTGCGATCGTCAACATGTCCTCTATTTCCGGCATCGTTGGTTTTCCGGCCGGTCAATACCCCTACGTCGCCTCGAAGGGCGCGGTGCGCTCCATGACGAAGTCGGCCGCCTTGAAGCTGGCGTCCTTGAACATACGCGTGAACAGCGTCCACCCGGGTGTGTTGCCGCCCATGCGCAGCTCCGTCAGAACTCCCGAGCAGAAGGCAGCATTTCTCTCGATCATTCCCCTCAAACGAGAAGGGGTGCCCGCGGAAGTGGCGAAGCCGGTCCTCTTCCTGTGTTCCGAGGATGCCTCCTATATCACTGGAGCTGAACTCCTCATTGATGGTGGTCTGCTCGCCATGTGATGGGGTGAGAAAACGCGTGAAGAAGACGGAGGCGCCGGTGGTCGCGCCGAATGCGAGGGGAGAAGTTGGATGAAGCTGGCGGTGGTGACGGGTGCGGCGGCCGGGATCGGCAAGGCCTGCGCGGTGGCGTTGGCTCGCTCGGGGATGGCGGTCCTGATCCTCGACAAGGATCCCGCGGCAGTCGAGCAAAGTGTTCGATCTATCCGCTCGGAAAGTTCAAGCGACGAGATCACGGGCCAGGCCGTCGATCTCACCGATGAGTCGGCGACACGGACCATACTGTCGGGTCTGGATGAGGTCTGGTGTCTGGTCAACAACGCGGGCGTCTTCGAGGAAAAGCCGTTCCAGGAGATCAGCGGCCTAGACTTTGACCGAATGCTGAACATTCACCTCAAGGTCCCGGCCAGCCTGTCGCAGCTCCTCGTGCCAAAGATGCGAGACGGCGGGCGCATCGTGAACATTGTCTCTCGATCGATCCTGGGAGCGCGCAATTACTCCCATTACGTCGCTGCCAAGAATGCGCTGGCGGGTCTGACCAAATGCATGGCGATCGAACTTGCCGATCAGCGGATCCTCGTGAACGCCATCGCCCCCGGTCTGATCGAGACCGGAATTTTTGAGCGGATGACCGCGGAGCAGAAGGATCACCATCTTTCCATGCAGCCCGGCCGCCAGATCGGAAAGCCCTCGGATGTCGCTCATCTTGTAAGCTTCCTCGCGAGCCCCGAGACGCAGTTCATCACGGGTCAGACGATCTTCATCGACGGCGGAAGATCCCTTGGCGCTCGCTGATTTGGCCGCGCCTCCGAAGCTTCGGCGTGCGGATAGCTCCCGCGGATAAGCTAGAACAACACCGACCGAGGGTGCTCGTATTTGTCAACATTTCTGGATTTCAGAATGTGGACGGAGTTGATCAAACCAACAGCGCCCAGGCCGAGACCCCACCGCTGTCCATCATCCCTGAAATTATTGGCGCACCCGACACGATTCGAACGTGTGACCTCTGCCTTCGGAGGGCAGCGCTCTATCCAGCTGAGCTACGGGTGCCGCTAGCGCCATCAAGCGCTGGCGCGGAACATAACCCAACGGCGGGCATGGAGCAACTCCGGCCTCAGCCTCTGGTGTCGACAATATCGGCCAGGACGTAACTGCCCTTGGGATCTTCGATCTCGATCACCCAAAGATCGCGATCCCGCGCCTTTTGCCGCTCGATATAGGTGTCGGCGGCCAGCTCGCTGACGGGGACGTCTCCAGTCGCGCAGATCCAGCCGCGTGCGCCGTCGAAATTCGTGGCCTGGCTGAAGACGCGACAATCTTCTCGGTGACGGAAGATTTTAATGAGGATTGCACCCGCATCGGGGTCTCCCCGCTTGGCGACGGTCGCGGAAACCAAAGCCGCGTTGCAGATCCGGAGCTGGGCCATGACCCAGACCTCGGACCGAATGCGTGCTGCAGCTCCGAAATCGCTCATTTCACCAGGGGACAGTCGGCCCACGATTCACCGAGAATTTCGAACGTGGCTGACCCCTGATGCTCCCAAAAGCTGGAGGTTCCGTCGCTATAGCGAGCGCCCGAACCAGAGATCGCAATCGGCAGGCGCAACGATCTTCCTTCGGGGAGATCAATGACCGCAGTTTTCGCGATCCCATCCGATCCGAGGTCGCGGTAATGAACAATGATCGAGATATCGCTGCATTGGAATTTGGCGGGCGGAAGACTGTCTGCCGCTGTCACGCCTGACGCGCCAGTGGCGAACACCGCAAAGAGTGCCGGCGCCCAAGCCCTCATCTAGTTGATCATGGACCTGGGATTGAGGGGCTCCATCCAGGTCACATTCGCCTGGGATACCCGCACTCCATATCCATCGGTGACGGTGGAGGTCCCGAAGGGACTTGCGAAAGCAACCACTGCCAAGCCCACATTGATCAGCACAAGAGCCCCGATCAACAACATCAGGACTCGTTTGTCCTGGCTGATGGCTTTGGCATCCGTTCCAGTAATGTTAGCGTCCGTCCGCATGATCGTGCTCTTTTTCGCTTCCTTAAGCGTGACAATAACACCTCCCTTCGTGAATAGTTCCTGAAGAAGGACCGCCAACTGCCGAGGTCATGTGTTTCCCTGGTTAATGACCTCCTTAAACTGGTATCGGCGCCGCTGAAATGGCATAGTGAGCACCATGAACACTGCTCCTTCCCTGACGACCCTCTCCCCCACGGATCGCATCTTCTTGATCGATGGTTCGGGCTATATTTTTCGCGCCTATCACGCGCTGCCACCCCTGAACCGAAAGAGCGACGGCCTCCCTACGGGCGCGGTGCTTGGCTTCTGCAACATGCTGGCCCGCTTCTTGAAGGACACGAAAAACGGTGACCAACCGACACATCTGGCTGTCGTGTTCGATTATTCCGCGCGGTCCTTCCGGAACGACATCTACAAAGATTATAAGGCCCACCGCCCCGATCTTCCCGAAGATCTGACACCGCAGTTTCCGTTGATCCGGCAAGCAGTGCGCGCCTTCAATGTGCACTGCGTGGAGATGGAAGGCTATGAAGCCGACGACATCATTGCGACCTATGCCTACCAGGCCGCCGAAGCGGGTGCCTTTGTCCGAATAGTCTCCTCCGACAAGGATCTTATGCAGCTCGTCGGCCCTCACGTGGAAATGTTCGACCCGATGCCTGGTAAGGAGAAGGTGATCGGAGAAGCTGAGGTTCTTGAAAAATTTGGGGTGCCTCCGAGCAAAGTTATCGAAGTTCAGGCACTGGCCGGCGATTCCGTCGATAACGTTCCTGGCGTTCCGGGCATCGGTATCAAGACCGGGGCGCAGCTGATCAATGAGTATGGTGATCTGGAAACGCTTCTCAGCCGTGCCGGCGAAATAAAGCAGCAAAAACGCCGCGAAAAATTGATCGAGTTCGCCGAGCAAGCAAGAATTTCGCGCCGGCTCGTGACCCTGATGCATGATGTGCCCGTGGAAGTGAAACTGGCAACACTGACTGTTCAGGAGCCAGACCCCCAGGAGCTGATCGGTTTTCTCAAGGCGATGGAGTTCACGACCCTCACCCGCCGCATGGCCTCGACATATGATGTTGTGGCAGAGGAGGTTGGCGCTGCTCCGGTGAAGGTGGAGAGTTGGTCTGGCCCTTCTGCGCCAGAGGCGGCTGCTGCGGTGTCTTCGTCGTCCGACCGGATGGCCAGTCCAGCAGAAGGGGTTGCCACGACAACGGCCGCCATCCGGGCCATTCCCTTCAATGAAGAGGAGTACAAGACCGTCCAATCCGAGGAGGACCTCTCCCTCTGGATGTCGGCAATCTACGATGCCGGCTATGTCTCGCTGAGCCTGATGACCACTTCTGCCGATACAATGCACAGTGATTTGGCAGGCATTTCGATGGCCACCCGGCCCGGCCAGGCCTGCTACATACCCTTTGGCCATCGCGCGAGCGCAGGTCTTGATTTTGGTGGACAAGACATCCGGCAGCTTTCGCAGCGGCAGGTTTTTTCGACGCTCAAACCAATGTTCGAAGATCCGTCGATCCTGAAGATCGGCCACGATCCGAAAGCGGACCTGGTCGTGCTGCATCGCCATGGCATCCATATGGGGCCGCTGGAAGATACGATGCTCATTTCCTATGCCCTCGACTCGGGCAAGACTGCCCATTCCATCGACGATCTTGCGAAGCGACATCTTGAACATGATGCGATCGCCTTGAAGGCTGTGGTCGGCACCGGCAGGACACAAGTCGCCTTCGATCTTGTTCCCCTGACGGCGGCCACCCCCTATGCGGCAGAAAGAGCGGACATCACTCTCAGGCTCTGGCTGATGCTGAAGCCCCGATTGGCCGCCGAACGCGTGGCGACGGTTTACGAGACCTTGGAAAAGCCCTTAATTCCCGTGCTCGCCGAAATGGAACGCGCGGGGATAATGGTGGATCGGCAGGTTCTCTCGCGCCTCTCGGGAGACTTCGCGCAATCGATGGCTGCTCTTGAGGCGGAGATTTTCGAGGCAGCCGGCGGCGCCTTCAATGTAGGATCGCCACAACAGCTTGGCGTCCTCCTGTTCGAGAAGATGGGCTTGCCCGGCGGAAAGAAAACCAAGACCGGCGCATGGAGCACCGGCGCCGATATTCTCGAGACATTGGCGGCTGAAGGCCATACCCTTCCCGCCCGCGTCCTGGAGTGGCGACAGCTCTCGAAGCTGAAGAGCACCTATACGGACAGTCTGCCGGGGCACATTGATGCCCAGGGACGTGTGCACACAAGTTTTGCACTGGCCTCCACGAGCACCGGGCGCCTATCCTCCCTTGAACCAAATCTGCAGAACATCCCTGTACGGACGGAGGCGGGCCGCAAGATCCGGACGGCGTTCGTCGCATCACCAGGAAACAAGCTGATATCTGCCGACTATAGCCAGATCGAGCTGCGCATCTTGGCCCATATGGCCGACATCCCGCAGCTGACGCGCGCCTTTGCCGAGGGACTGGACATCCATGCCATGACGGCATCCGAAATGTTCAACGTTCCCGTCGAAGGCATGGACCCCCAGGTCAGGCGTCGTGCCAAGGCGATCAATTTCGGCATCATCTACGGCATCTCCGCCTTTGGCCTCGCCAATCAGCTGAGTATCGGTCGCGAGGAAGCAAGCGACTATATAAAGCGATACTTTCTGCGGTTCCCCGGCATCCGCGATTACATGGAAGCGACGAAGGAATATTGCCGACGCACCGGGTTCGTGGAGACGATCTTCGGCCGCCGCTGTCACTTTCCCGGCATCAACATGAAACACCCCACGGAACGCGCCTTCAGTGAGCGCGCCGCCATTAACGCACCGATCCAAGGCTCCGCCGCCGATATCATCCGCCGCGCGATGATCCGGATCCCTGACGCATTGAACAAAGCCGAATTGCCGACGCGGATGCTCCTTCAGGTGCACGACGAGCTGATTTTCGAAGCGCCGACGGAGAATGTCGAGGAAACTATTGCACTCGTGGTGGGCATCATGGAGAAAGCCGCGGAGCCGGCCGCCCATCTCAAGGTTCCTCTTCAAGTTGATGCGCGGGCGGCGGACAATTGGGAAGCGGCGCACTGAGGAGTGGGGCATGTTGATGCGCGAGGACGCAAGGCGAGTGCGCCTGATGGAGATTATTCGGGAACGCTCGTTCAAGGATAATGTGGAGATCACGCTGGCATCCGGCCGCAAGAGCAACTTTTACTTCAACATGAAGCCCACCATGCTTCATCCAGAGGGTGCTGGTTTGCTGGCCGAACTGGTGCTTGACGCGCTCGTCGAGGCAAAGCCCGACTTCATTGGTGGTCTTGAGATGGGGGCGGTGCCGATCGTCTCTTGGACAACCGCGGCGAGCTTCCTGCGAGGGGCACCGGTAAGCGCCTTCTTCGTGAGGAAGAAGGCGAAGGACCATGGAGCGAAACTGCTCGTGGAAGGTTTGGCACCCGGCGAAACACTCCAGGGGAAGCGTGTCGTCATCGTCGAAGACGTGACGACGACCGGAGAATCAGCCCTGAAGGCGGTAGAAGCCGTGCGCGAGGCGGGCGGCCAGATCATGCGCGTCGTGACACTGATCGATCGCCAGGAAGGAGCGCAGGAGACGATGAAGGCAGCCGAACTGCCTTTCACCGCGATCTTCAAAGCCGCCGAGTTCAGGACCAAGGCCTGAATCGATCGTCGATCACCTTACGAGCGCGAGATCCATTGTTGCCGCGCCAACGGCCGCATTGAAGCCGCCGACCTGCTCTTGCATCGCGAGGGGGAGAAGGCTGACCGACTGGTCTCCCTCCCGCATGAAGATGTTGGCTCCTGAGCCGACACCGATCGTAGCCTCAACGGTGAAGCCTCTATAGCTCCCCGACAGCGCGCCCCGCGAGATACGGTTTCGATGGGCCATCACGGTCCAGGAGATCGACGTGTCGCCGATCACGCCGACCTCGATGCCGTATTTTCGAAGCATCCCATCATAGGTCTGGCGACGCCCTCGGCCGTCGGGAACGTAAACGCAGCGAATTTGACGGGAGGAGCCAAAATGCAAAGCGACGTCGGGTCCCATCACTTTGCAGTTCAGGAGACCTACCGCTTTCGCTGCCGGCGCCGACTGTGCAACCGGCATGTTCGCGACCGAGACAAACGACAACACTGTGCAAAGCGGCAAAGCCACCTTCCAAAAAACGCCCATCACCTCTTCCCCTCGCGTTACTCGGCTGCCTCCTTCAACACCGGTGCGGCCGCACGGACCTCCGGATCAACATGCGCCTCGAATCGCTCGAAGTTCCGATTGAACATTTCTACGAGACGTCTGGCTTGCGCATCATAGGCTTTTTTGTCCGGCCACGTGTCGCGAGGAGAAAGGAGGCTCCCATCGACGCCCGGTACGGAAATCGGCACCTCGAAACCGAAATTCGGATCAACCCGAAACTCTGCATTTTCCAGGCTCCCGTCAAGAGCTGCGTTTAGCAGCGCCCGAGTGGCCGCGATTGGCATCCGCTTGCCCACGCCGTACTTGCCTCCGGTCCAGCCGGTATTGACGAGCCAGCATGAGGCACCATGCTGTGCAATGAGATCTCGGAGAAGGTTACCATACTCGCTGGGGTGACGCGGCATGAAGGGCGCACCAAAACAGGCGGAGAAAGTCGCCTCTGGCTCAGTCACACCCTTTTCCGTTCCGGCGACTTTCGCGGTGTAGCCGGAAAGGAAATGGTACATCGCCTGGCTGGGTGATAGCCGCGCGATCGGCGGCATGACGCCGAACGCATCGGCGGTCAGCATGATCACGTTGCGCGGATGTGGCGCAAGGCCGGTTTCGCTCGCATTGGGAATCGCATGCAGAGGATAGGCGGAACGGGTATTTTCGGTCTTCGAGCCATCCGTGAGATCGAGCTCCCGCGTAACGGGGTCCATGCCGACATTCTCGAGCACGGTTCCCCACTGCCGGGTCGTCGCATAGATTTCAGGCTCGGCCGTCGCCGACAGATTGATCACCTTGGCATAGCAGCCACCCTCGAAATTGAAGAGGCCGGACTCAGACCAGCCATGCTCGTCGTCCCCCACGAGAGTCCTGCTGCTATCGGCTGACAGCGTCGTTTTCCCGGTGCCCGATAACCCGAAGAAGATCGCTGCATCACCATCGGGCCCGACATTGGCCGAACAATGCATGGGCATGACGCCCGCGGCCGGCAGAAGGTAATTCAGGGCCGTGAAAACGGACTTTTTCATCTCCCCGGCATAGGAGGTGCCGCCGATAAGCACGAGGCCGCGCTTGAAATCGACAGCGATCACCGTCTCGGAGCGTACCCCATGCCGCTCGGGATCGGCACGAAAGCTTGGCAGGTCGATGATCGTCAGTTTTGGCTGAAACGTTGCGAGGTCGGAGGCCGGCGGCACGATGAGCAAATGCTGGATGAACAAGGCATGCCAAGCACACTCGCAGAACAGACGCGTCGGCAGGCGGTGGGCAGGATCCGCACCTCCGTAGAGGTCCTGCGCAAAGAGCTCCTTGCCCTCGGCATGCGCCAGGAAATCCTTGTACAGTTGATTGAAATGCTGCGGGGAAAGCGGCTTGTTGTTTTCCCACCAGATATTGTCCTCGGTGGTCTCGTCGCGGACGACGAATTTGTCTTTCGGAGACCGTCCCGTATGCTGACCCGTTGAGACGACGAACGCGCCTCCTTGGGCGATCAAGCCTTCCCCACGTCGGGATGCGGTTTCGTAGAGCTCCGCCGCCGTCTGGTTCCAATGCACCTTTGCGAGAGCCCGGAAACCGGTCGCCTCCGCCCCCAAGGCATGATTATACCGCCCGCATTGTTTCACAAGTCTCTCCTGGCCGTTCCGTGCCGATTCTCGGCAATATCATCGATAGTGCTAAGGGCTTTTGCCATTGCTTAAAACAAGGTCCTCATGCGATGCGGCAGACAGCCACAGCGCATCCAGATGGATTAGAAACCGAGATTTAGGCCGCGCTGCGGCGACGGTTTCCAGGACACTATGCGACTTTAGGCAAATATACCAAATTCGACAATGGCCGAAGCGGCTCCACCCGTGCGCGATATTCACTCGGGTACCCGGAGCCCTGCATCGACGGGGACCCGATAGGCTTCCGCCAGCTTATTGGTCATGTTGGCAATGCCGACGATCGCAAACAGCTCATTCATCATCTCTTCGGTGGCACCTTTTTTCCGCGCTGCGGCGCCATGGCTCGCCATGCAGTACTCACAGCTGTTGGTCACGGAAACGGCCACGTAGATCAACTCTTTGACCAGCGGGTCCAAGTGCCCTCCCGGTCCCATGATGTCCTTGATGGACGACCAGACATGCGAGAGCATGCGCGGCTCATTGGCCAGGTATTTCCAGAAATTGTTGACGTCCGGAACGTTCCTCGAATTTTTGATATCATCAAAGATGGCTCGAACCTCGGCAGTCGCGTCCGCATACTCGATAGGCTGCATTCTCTCGCTCCATGCTGCAGAGACCGCCCTTGTGCTTGATGCAGGAGAGGTCCGCCGCTATAACCCCGCGCGACTTTAGGATCTCAAAACTCGCATTCCAAGGGGACGAACGTATGGCGCTGGAGCGCACCTTTTCGATTATCAAGCCGGATGCTACGGCACGTAATCTCACCGGCAAGGTCATTGCCAAGCTTGAAGACGCGGGGCTGCGTGTCGTTGCGCAAAAACGCGTGAAGTGGAGCAAGGCAGACGCGGAAAAATTCTACGCCGTCCACAGCGCCCGTCCATTCTACAATGATCTCGTCGCTTTCATGACGTCGGGCCCGATTGTTCTCCAGGTGCTCGAGGGCGAAAATGCTATCGCCAAGAACCGTGAGGTCATGGGCGCGACGGATCCGGCAAAGGCCGATTCCGGGACGATCCGGAAGGAGTTCGCCGAGAACATCGAGCGGAACTCTGTCCATGGTTCCGATAGCGCCGAGAATGCCGCAGCGGAAATCGCCCTGTGCTTTCGACTGGAAGAAATCGTGGGCTGACACCCCGAAATGAATGAAAAGCCGCCTGAGGGCGGCTTTTTTATTTGTGTCAAAACACTCGATGGCCACTTAGGCCCGCAACCGATCGTTGCCCGGATCATACACGGGAGCGGATTCGAGAAAGGCTTTGCGGCGGCTGCCGAGGATCTCGACTTCGAAGGCGTCCCGTGAGCCGACAAGCTCAGGCTTCACATAACCGAAGGCGAGGCTCTTCTCGGTCGCGTATCCATAGCCGCCGGACGTGGTGACGCCGACAAGCCGGCCATCGGCAAAGATGGGTTCATTGCCCAAAACTTCGGCGTCGCCATCTTCAAGAGAAAAATAGACGAGCGAGATCCGTGGCCCCTGTTGCTTGGCGTTCAGGGTGGCTGCCTTGCCGACGAAGTCGTCCTTGTCCAACCTGACGAAACGCTCCATGTCGGCTTCGATGAGATTGACTTCATTTGTCATCTCCGACCCCCAGCCGCGATAGGCCTTCTCGACTCGCAGGGCATTCATCGCATAGGCACCGAAATCTACGATGCCCTCGCTCGCCCCTTCCCTCATCAAGGCGTCGTAAACCTTGACCAGCCCCTCCATCGGCATGTGCAGCTCCCAGCCGAGCTCGCCGACATAATTCACTCGCAGCGCCCGCGTCCTGACCCCTGCCACATCGATCTCCTGGCCCGTCAGCCAACGGAAAGCGCCGTTGGAGAGATCCGTTGACGTGAGCTTCGAGAGGATAGCGCGAGAGCGGGGTCCAGCCAGAACGAGCACCCCGAATGCTTCGGTGACATCCCGGATCTCGACTTGCTCGCTGTGCTCCTGGCGCTGCGTCAGCATATCGAGATCGCGAAATTCGGCTGCAGCAGCAGAGAGAAGATAGAAACGGTCCATTGCGAGCCGCGTCACGGTCAATTCCCCCTCGATCCGACCGTTCTCGGTCAGCCACTGCGTCAACACGATGCCGCCCACCTTGGCGGGCATCCGATTAGCCAACACACGATTGAGGAAGGACTCTGCATGAGTGCCGGAAACCTCGAACTTCGAAAAACTCGACATGTCCATGACGCCGACGCCCTCACGGACGCCCATTGCCTCAGCCCCGACAGCCTCAAAACTGTTGTTGCGGCGAAAACTGTAAGTCTCGCCGTCCCCCGCTTTGTCGAACCAGCGCGGCCTCTCCCATCCTGCGACCTCCATATACTGAGCCCCCTTGGCCTTGAGCTTCTCGTACAGCGGGGAGGTACGCTTGGGTCGCCCGTCGTGACGATACTCGCCGGGGGCGAGAAGCGCATACATGTTCTGATAGTCGTCGATGGACTTTGCCCGGCAATATTCGCCCCCTGCCCAATTCCCATAGCGTCTGGGATCGACGGGTCCCATGTTGATCTCGGCCGCTCCATGGACCATCCATTGCGCAAGATATTTTCCCGCTCCCGCGCCCTGGCAGATCCCGAAAGATGCCCCGCAAGCCATCCAGTAGTTTCGCAGCCCCGGTGCTGGGCCAAGAAGCAAATTGCCGTCCGGCGTATGTGTGATGGCGCCGGGAACAACGCGACGGATACCCGCTTCGGCGAAGATGGGGAGCCGTTCCGCAGCTTTTTCCAGCCATGGGACTAGTCGATCGAGCTCTGGAGGGAGGAGCTCACTTTCAAAATCCCAGGAAATTCCATCCTTGAAGCAGTCGGTCGCGCCCTCTTGCTCGTAGATGCCGACGACCAGCCCCTTCTGCTCCTGGCGAAGATAACCGGAGAGGTACGGATCTCGGACGACCGGCAGTTCCTTGCTCAAAGCCTCGATCTGCGGCAGGGGATCAGTGACGATGTAGTGATGCAACATGTTGGTGATCGGTACCGTCAGGCCGTTCCAGGCCCCCACGATGTCCGCGTACGATCCTGCGGCATTGACCACATGCTGACAAACGATGGTGCCCTTCTCCGTGATAACTTCCCACTCACCATTTGCGAGCGGACGGACATCGGTGACTCTGGTTCGGCGGTATATCTCCGCACCCAGATCCCGTGCACCCTTGGCCATTGCATTCGTGACACCTGACGGATCGACATGGCCGTCCGTGATGGTCAACGCGCCGAGTTTCACACCGAAGGTCTCGAGATAGGGATGATGTTCCCGAATTTCGTCAGGCCCGATGAGATGCATCTCGAAGCCCACTAATTTCGAGATTCCATGCACATATTTGAACCAGTTGACTTCCTCATCTGTCGTCGCGAGGCGAATGCCGCCGCAACCGTGCCAGGTCGCGGAGACACCGGTCAGTTCCTCGAGCTTGGGGTAGAGCTGGGTTCCGTAATTGTTGATGTGCGCGATGGACAGGGAGCCAACGAATTGGGGGCACTGGCCGGCTGCATGCCACGTCGAGCCGGAGGTGAGCTCGCCCTTCTCAATGAGTGCGATATCGGTCCAGCCTTCCAGGGCCAAATGGTAGAGCAGACCAGCGCCCATCGCTCCACCACCGATGATGACCACCCGAGCATGTGACTTCATAACGAACCTCCGCGCTGATGGCGGGCACTAGAACCCAGCCCCTCGGCAGGCGTCCAGCTTTTTCCAATCATGACGCCGAATCTGCACGGACGGAGAAGACTTGGGTCCAAATTTGGATAAGCCCTAATCGGCGCTTGAAGTAACCGCCGCACTCCGGGCGGAATGCAGCCGAAGTCCCACCACAAATGATTGCAGCATGAGATCCGCTCGCGTGCTGCAATTTCCTGTTGAGAGGATGAGTTGGATGCCAGAAACTGTAAACTCGGCCTCTAGGACTTCGATCCCTGCCGCCGTGTCACAGACCCTGAGGAGTTGGAAGGGACCAGACCGGGCCTCCTATCGCTTTGAGATGGGTGAAAATGGCCAAGGGAGGGGAGAGGGTGACTGGCCGGATGTTGTTGGCCAAAAACTGTCTGCGGCGCAGATCGTTTTGGGAGTGTGCAAGGAAGATGCGGTAAATGCCGGTGTAGAGCCCCTTGCCTTTGGCTCCCGTCTTGCGGCGTCCGGCCAACCTGCGGCAATGGTCTACTCGTCTCTGACCAAAGATGTGCAGCGCGTGATCGACAAAGCGGCGTTGATTTATGCGGGCCGCAGTCACCTAGAGCTTTCTCCTTCAACCAATGATCTGGCCTCCTTGCGGGAGTCCCTGTTGCATGCACTGGAGCGCGAATGGCAGAAAAGCCAGATGTTCCTCCCTCCTTCGCAACCTGGCGAAGGCGATGAGCCTGCCTTCAACGGCTTCACCTTTGTCAATGCGGCTGGGAGCTCCTTCCAGGATCTCTTGTCTGCGCCGAGCGTGATGCACATACCGGGAATGGCCGAGCTGTCCCAAACCCAGCGATCAGCATTAATTGCCGAACGATTGGGTGAACTCGGCATAAACGAGAGCTACAAGGTTGGAACCATTGAGTTCACGCTGGCCAGCGTAGTCACGCTGACGAACCGCGCCCTCGGTCAAGACGTTCCGGAAAACCTTGGCACAAGATCCGAGCTGCTGATGCAGTTCCAGCATTTGGTCGAGCAATGGCAAGCTGCCCCTGAGGCGACGATCAATCCATTTGTCTTCGCAGCGATTCACTTAGCGAAATCCAGCGGGGATAATTTGCTGGGAGCCAACTGGAAGGAGAAATGCGCCGCCGCAGCTACATATTTCGGGGAGCGCTGGCTGGCTAATTTCGGAGCGCCGCCATCTCACTTCGATCGTGTCGAGCAAGCCTATTCAATCATGGAGCGAGAGTCTGGATGGGACGATATAGATCTCGAATATGAGAAGGTGGGGTTCTCTGAGAGCTATGCTTGGTTCCTGACCGAGACCAAGTACATGACCCCCATCGAGCGGTTTCTCTACCTTGCCGACATGCCTGGACCGCTGGGCAAGAAAATGGTGCTCAAATGCGAACATGATGTGAAGCATCGGTCGCATGTTCTCGATCCACAGCAACTTCTCCAGCGAGCCGAGGAAGACCATAACAAGATGGTCGCGGCGCACCCTTGGATCGTGGCTCGCGCCAAAGAGAACTTGCGCCTCTCGGGCCAATCGACGTCAGAGACCGCGGTCGATTCTGAAATGAGCCGGATTGTTGGCCAGCTCGAGGCGGAAACCGAAAGCCATCGTCACCTCGTATCAGGGCTCAATTTTGTAAAGGACTGGTACATCAGCCAGATTCCAATAGTCGGGGGAATATACAACGTCGAAGAGGGAATTCGCCACGGCAACATCAAGCAGATCATTGGCGGAGGTCTGGCGCTGTCACTGGAAGTCGGGGGGATGATGGTCGTCGGGTTGCGGGGCGGCGCAGTGGCGGGGGCTGAACTCAGTCCTCATATCTCCCCTCAGGCCGGCGCCAGCAGCGCGATGGCTCATGTCGTATCGGAGCTGAACATTCCGCGCAGCGAATTGCTTGTGGAGACTGCTCCAGCTCGACTGCCTCCCGTGATCGGCAACGCAGCGCCGCTTGGCATCGAGCTCGCCGGAGTCGACGAGATATTCTCTGAGGTTCCCCCACGCTTCAGCGGCATGCAGCCAGGTGAAAAGATCACCTACATCCACGAGATGAGTGGTCAGCAGCTTGTCGTCACCCGCGTCGAATCCACCGGTGAGACGATTGCTCTGTCTCCTGTCAGCGGCCAGCAGGGGACCTTTCATTTAGCCGATTGGGTGACCGGTGAAGCGGTCAAGAACGGGGAGCTCAACCCCTATCACATGGACCCAAAAACCGGACGTATAGAACCTTCCGGTCGCCTGTGCGGAGGTGGCATCGGTTGTTCGAAGCCATCGCGAGGCCGCACGTCGACCGACGCCGAAATGGAGGATCCACTTCTGCCAAGTGTACAAGTTGTCGAAACGATCCGCGACCAACCCCCTCCGATCGATCCAACGCAGGTTCAGATCCATGAAGGCGCGTCTTCGGGATGGAGGTTGGAGACCGAAGCGGCTGAAGGGCCCAAGCAAATCAGGATCGATGTGGCATCCGAACTGACGGAATCGACTTCCATTGGTCTCCCCTCGCCCTCGGACCTCAACAGCGGCGACTGGTCCGCGAGAAGCCCTCAAGCACTAATCGACAGCCACCGAGGTGTAACCAGGGCCGAAATTCACGCCGGACCCGAATTCCAGGACGCTGGGGCCATTTCCTCCAAACCTGCTATGCCGATCGAAAGCCGCCTTGCGGATCTGCCTTCCAAGTCTGCCGATGTCTTTGTCCAAGTTCCCACTCAGGAAGGCCATCCCACTGCTTTTTGGGATGCCTATCCAAATCTGGACCGGATCCCATCCGATTGGGGCCAGGTGTCGGAGCCGGTGAATTCCGAGGCATTTGCCCGGGGACCCTCGCTGCCCAATCTTAGAAGCCAAGGTCAGTATGTAACGGACGGCGTAGCGGGACAGGCCATCGCCTATGATGGAGAGTATTGGACCGTCATCGGGGGTGACAATCCGGGTCAGCGCGCGGCACGGACCGAGATTGCTGTGACGGCCTGGAATGACCAGTATTCCTCCTATCATATCGGCCACGCGACGGCGTGGGATTTGGGAGATGGCGCTTTTGCAATGCGCACACCCGCCATTCCCTTTCGGGAGGGTTACGCGAAGTCTCTAGACATTCCTCGCGGGACTTATGGCCGCCCTCTGGTGACCACCGTCGACGAAATCTCGTCGAGTGAGGTGATCCCACCACCACTTGAACATTTCAGGAATGAAATGGGAGACCGAGCCGTGGTGATGGCAGGCGGGAAATGGGTCGGCCAGGAAACGAATGAACCGATCTACTGGTACAAGGGCCGGTACTGGACGTTCCAAGAGGGCGAAACGCTGCAGTCTCGCTATGATGCGGCAAAAGCCTTTGTCCAGAATTGGAATGCGGCCTTTTCCAAGAGCAGCGGACAATATGCAAGCGTCAAAATTCTACCGGAAGATGAAGCCGTGGCAGTTCTGACGGTCGGCTTGCCCCCTCACGCTGCCGACATCAAATCTTCCGGCATGCCTTCGCCTGCAACCATCGGCGAATCCACAGCTCAATTAGGACGCCCTGCGGCTCAGGAAAGAGCGGAAGTGGAGGCGACGGCTACCGTCTCGAGAGCGTCGATTTCAGTGGAGGAGCAAAGCCGGGAAGTTACGGATGTCCCTCGAGCCGACGAGCTCGAAAACTGGATCATGTGAGGTGGGTTCTCACTGAGGTGCGCCTTACACTTTGCAAGATATCAGCCGTTTTCCCCGCGGTGGCTCGCTCGGAAAATGGCCCTGGCGAGGCCGACGGTCCGATCAAGGCCCTGTTCTGACCAGCCCATCGACCTAATTCCCTGCTGCATGGTGGTTTTCGAGCGTCAGTCTTCTCCAGAAGGACCATGCATGACTTCGATCGATCCCTCATCAGACATCGACACCAAGGAAGCGCCGAACCGCATTTCCCGGCATTTTCCATTTCGCGATTTGGAACAGCAACTGAACTGGATCGACTGGGAAAGGGCTGGTGCTCGAAAATTTTCAGCGTTGGAGGCACTGACCGCCATTGGTACTCATGATGGCGACCACACCTTTGACCTAAAAGCGATTGCTGCCCGTCTGGCAACGCCGGGCGTCGTACGTTCGGACGTTTACAACTCGCTTACTGACAGCGATCGCGGCTTGATCGACAAGGCTACGGTTCTCTTCTCTGGAAGGGCCCCTGCTGATCTTTGGACGATCAACACCGTTCCTGCCGTGGTCGAAGCCCAACTCGGGAAGATGAGATGGGAGTTCCTCGGGACTCTCGCCCGAGATTGGCAAAAATCGGAGATTTTCTCAGATCCAGGGAGTCAGAGGTCTGACGCAGCCATATACTTCGACGGACTGACGCTCGTTCATGCCACAGGAAAATCCCTGGATGAATTGGCCAAGGACCCCGCCGTTCTGGCTGTGGCTGGCCTCGATCGTATGAATATTGCCGACCGGCGCACCCTTCTGTCGGAAAGGCTGGATGAGTTAGGCCTCAGCGCGGACTTCACTGTTGGCTCCATGGAGTTCAGCCTTGCAGCCACGGTTAAAACGCTGCACCGCGCCATGGGTGATCCGGTACCCGCTGGGCTGGACGATAAGGCGACGGTGGTCAGAGAGTTCTGCAAGCTGGTCGACAAGCACCGCGCAGACCCCGAATCTGTGATGAACCCGGTCATGTTCGCCGGAATCCACTTGAAGGAGACCGCAGGTGCCAAAGTCGACCTCGACCCCTCGTTCGAAGGAGAGCCATGGCGACAGAACGCCGTTGCTGCCGCGACCTACTTTGCGGAACGGTGGAATGGGAATTATGGGACACCGCCCGCCCTCTTCGACCGGGTTCAAGGTGCCTATCGAGCCATATTCCGCGAAACCGGCTGGGATGATGATGATCTGGATGAAAAGCACTGGGTGAACATGACCCACGGCTTTGGTCTCCCCGAGATCAGGCGCATGAGTTATCTTGAAGAATTCTTCGAACTTGCTGACAAACCCGGCGTAACGGGCAAGCAAATGTCTTTGAAGTGTCTGCACTCCGAAAAGCTCGGGCATCGGACACACACAATCGATCCGCAGAAGCTGTTGCAATCCGCAGAAGAACAATACAATGCAAGGCTTGCGCAAGACCCCTGGTTCCGAGCCTACGTCAAGGAACAACTGATCCGCGCCGGTAAGGAGATTACTGAGCAGGACATTGCGGCCGGCGAAGCGAAACTGGTGCAGGATTTTCGCACCGAGACCGAGGCGCATCGGCATCTCGTTCAAGGACTGGAAGTGCTGCGGGACTGGATGATCAGCCAGATCCCGGTCGCCGGAAACATCTACAATATTGTTCAGGGCATACGGCACCACAGCATAAAGCAGATCATAGGCGGCGGAATCGGCCTGACGATTGAAGGCGTCGGCATCGGTGCCGGGCTTACGCGCGGCGGGGGTGCGTCTGGACTTGAGGCGGTGTCGGAGGCGGGCGGGCGCGCAAGCATCGGACATTCCTTAGAGAGACTCGGCGTCTCGAGAAGCGAATTCGAAGCTCCGCGAGGACCTTCGCCGATCTCGATCTTGGGACGGGCAGATCCTCACCAAATAAGCCTGGCGGCGGATGAGGTCTTTTCGGATATGCCTGCCCGGTTTCAGAGGTTGGAACCGGGGGAAGTCGCCAGATACACCCACCCGGAAACAGGCGAGCACCTGACGATTGCACGACTGGAGGGGGCCGACGAACCACTGGCGTTGAAGCCCGTAACCGGCCGGAAGGATGCGTATCAGAGAGTCGATTGGACCACCGGAGAACCGATGCCAGGCGCCGAGATGGGCACCCTCTGGTTGGACCCAGGGACCGGGAAGCTGCGAACCGGTGGAGGCCTTAAGGGCGGCGCCGGAGGTGATGCGCCGGGAGAAGCTCAAGCCGGGCCTGAATCGAGTTCCTCAACACAGGCGCAAGCATCACATGCCCCCGCAGATGCGCAGAGCGGTACCGCCGTCGTCGAGATACACGCTGCGCCCGCAGAGGTCGGCGGAGCAACAGCTGAGGCAACGCCTCCAGAGATCGGCATCCGGCTGCGGAACCTCGAGGAGCGGGCAAAGACGACGCTTTATCACGTCCAGATCGACGGAAGAGACACGGTGTTCTGGGATGATTGCCCACATCTGTCTCGCACCCCAGACGGTTGGTTCGATCCTCCAGGCAGCGGCAGCCTAACCGCCCGGCTTCCTATCGGTCCGGACTTGGCGTTCTTCAAGAACGAGGCCACCAATATGGGTGGAACCGGCAGCGTTTACGCCTATGATGGCGACTACTGGACCATTCCGAACGGCCATACGCCTGCTCAGCGTGCCATGAGGGTTCATCTGGCTGTCGCTGATTGGAATGAGCAGTATGGCGGATACCGCTTCGGCGAAGCCACCGCCTGGAATCTCGGCGACGGTCATTTTGCCATGCGAGTACCGGCCATCCCCTTTCCCGACGGAATGGCGAGACTGCTGTCCGAGCCAAAAGGGGAGTACGCCGCCCCTCCACCCACCGCACGCGCCGCCGAGCCGGTAGCTCCTCCAGATCTCAACAATCGTGCCTACGAGGCAAGCGACCGCGCCGTAGTCAAGGCTGGCGGCCATTCCCTCGATGGAGAGGATGGCGGCGTATACTGGTATCGAAGCCGATACTGGACATTTCAAGATGGTGAAACTGTCCAACAGAGGGTCGGCAACGGAATGGCCGCGGTCGAGCGCTGGAACAGCGCCTATTCTTCGCACACCGGCAAATATGCGGGCTTGAGGATCCTTCCGCAGGACGAATCTGTGGCCGTCGTCACTCCGGGGTTATCACCCGTCGAGCGTCAGGCAGTCTCGCGGGCGGGCATCGAGACGCACGTCGAGATGCAGGAGGCGGGGCCGACGGGCCAGGCAGAAGGTTTGGCCAGCAACCTCGGCTCGCAAGCCGAGGCGATGCGATGGCAGGAGGAATACCGCACAACAGGCAGAACGATCGACCTCAATCCCCGACATGCTCGGGAATTCACAACCTATGTGCAGGGCGACGATTTCTTCACGACTGTCAAAAGGGGATCGGCGGCGGACAAATACGCAAAGGCCGTTGCCTATGCTCAGACATGGAACAAGGCTCATGCCGCTGAGGCTGGGAGATTTGCAATCGTTCACTTTCGGCCGGACACCAAGGAGGTCTGGATCCAGACGCCAAGGCTATTGTCCAGTCATGTTCAGCCCGAAGCCGGCGCAGGGACAGGGGCAGGACAGTTCAGCGCTGGCCACCCAGAAATCAGCCCCGCAGAGCCACCGGAAAGTTCCGGCATGCCTCCCAGGTTCCAGAACGTCGAGCCAGGCGAACAGCGTCCCTATGAACATCCCGCATCGGGCGAGACCTACACGGTCACGCGCATAAAGAGCACCGACGAGGTTGTTTTGCTGCGACCTGTCTCCGGACGCCCCGGCGTTTTTCAGGCTGTCTCATGGGAGACCGGGCTCACGGGTGGTCGCTTTTCCGATCGACCTTACCAGCTCTATTATTTGGACAGGGGTACCGGCCTGATTGAGCCTGGAGCCGGCCTCTTTGGGGGGAGTAGAAAAGGATCTCTCGGACGCGATGTCTCCTCAGAAACCGACAGTGATGGCGATGCGACACAGCCTACCACTCCAACCTCAGCTGGCTCAGACAGCGCGCCCCCTCCACCCCCGGCGGCACGAACCGTCGACTTGGAAGTGGCCGCCTCAAGCCAAACCTCTTCGGGACGTCTGTTCTCCACCGACAGTGGACCTGAGATCACGATCGAGACTCCGCGCGGCAGCCGTCAATATCTGGTGGAACAGAGGTTTCAAACAAAGTCCAAGATCATAGAGCTAAGCCACAATGGCGAGATCATCCGGGGGTTGGATGACTATCCGGAGCTTGATTCCTTGCCGCCGGAATGGGCGAAGGCGCCCGAAGTCGATCTCACTCAACTGGATTCGCCGCTGCCTGGACTGCGCCGGGAAGCTCTCAGTGTCGATGGCGTGAGCGTAGGCCGAAAACTAATGGGTGAAACCTTCGTCTATGAGGGCGAGTACTGGTCCATAGTCGAAGGAAACACATTGGTTCAGAAAATCACCCGTGCTGAGGCGGCAGTCCAACGTTGGAACGACCAATATTCAAAGTATGGCTTCGGGAAGGCAACTGTTGAGGGTCTTCAAGACAACGAAATTGCCATTAGAGTCCCTGCAATCCCGATGAGAGACGGTTTCGCAAAGGATCTAAGTCTACCGAAAGGTAAGTTTCAGGATATAGAAAATCCTTCCGTCGCCTAATCTTAATCACTTCGATATGATCAACAAAATGAATTATCCCTCGGAGATCGCTGATAGATTCATGGTTTTTGCTGGCGGCACGCGTGTCGAGTCTTGGGAAACTGTGTATTGGTACAAAGGGAGATATTGGGTTTTTCAACCGGGGGAAACCTTTCAGGAAAGAGTCAACGCGGCGGAGAACTTTGCCACTCTCTGGACAGAGGCGCATGGAAACCAAGGCTCCGTTCAGTTCAGGTATATGTTGGGTGATGAATCGGTCGCGGTTCTGTTGCCGCCCATCGGAGATCACATCGCTGCCGGTGGAGGTTTTTCATATCCCTCGACTGTTCCGACCCGAGCTGAAATCATCACGTCGCGAAACTATTACATCTGGGACGAGTGGAAAGTCTTCAGGCATGGCGAGGATGTTTACCGACTCTGCGAAACGCGAGACGAAGCCGTCGCAGCCCAGATGGCTTGGGAAGAGACGCGAGCTCAGTACCCGAACCTGAAGATTTCGGAGATCGTGGAGTTCCCCGACGGAGGCTTCGCTCTGAAGACTTTCTTTGAGCAGCCCACTGGCGACGTCTGGCTGAGGGAGACGAAAATACAGCTTGCGATCAACGAGTTGCACCGCGAGGTGAACGAGTTGAAATCCAAACCCGCTAATGGTCAGGAACCAACCGTGGAATCGCCTAACCGAAATGCGGACCAGTCTGCCGACGCGCGGGAACCACAATCTGTCGGGCAAGTCGATCCCAGCGTGGTTTCCCGCCGAGAACTCTTACCAATTCCCGAAGAGACGGACGCTGAAGCCCCTGACCACCTCATGCACCAACACCATGCCGACCCCCTTTCGAGCATGATGATTGGATAAGGAAGCGGCTTGGCGTTATGATTGTGGGGTTGACCAACGGAAACGCCATGAACATCCGCCAAAATGTCAAGATCGGCCATACCGCATGTCCGCATGACTGCCCCTCCACCTGCGCGCTCGACGTGGAGCTCTTCGACGATAGAACGATCGGTCGTGTGCGGGGCGCGCAAGACAATGACTACACGCTTGGGGTGATTTGCGCGAAAGTCGCGCGCTACGCCGAGCGGATCCATCACCCCGACCGATTGACCAAACCTTTGAAACGCAAAGGAAGCAAAGGCTCTGGCGAGTGGATGGAAATCGGCTTCGATGACGCCCTGGACGAGGTTGCCGAGGCCTTCATAAAGGCAGAAGCGACCTATGGCGCAGAGTCGGTGTGGCCGTATTACTACGCGGGCACCATGGGCCTCGTCATGCGGGACGGGATCAATCGTCTCCGCCACGTGAAAAACTATTCCGGCATGTACGACACGTTCTGCGTGACCCTGTCTTGGCCCGGGATGTTGGCAGGGGTGGGCAAACTTGCAGGCCCTGATCCACGTGAAATGTCAAAGTCCGACCTTGTGGTGATCTGGGGCACGAATCCGGTCAACACCCAGGTAAATGTGATGAGTCACGCCCTCAAGGCGCGGAAGGAACGCGGCGCGAAGATTGCCGTGGTCGACATTTATGAAACCGCGACGATCAAACAGGCGGATATCGGCCTGATCATCCGGCCTGGAACCGACGGTGCACTAGCCTGCGCGATAATGCATGTGCTGTTCAGAGACGGCTATGCGAACTGGCCATATCTTGAAAAATACTCTGACTGCCCTCGCGACTTCGAGGCTCACCTGAGAACTCGCACGCCGGAATGGGCGGCCGCCATTACGGGGGCCAGCGTAGAGGAGATCGAGAGCTTCGCCCGCGTCATCGGCGAACGCCCGCGCGCCTTCTTTCGGATTGGCTATGGATTTTCCCGATCGCGCAACGGTTCGGTGAACGTTCACGCCGTGACCTGCATACCGACCGTTACGGGCGCGTGGCTGCACGAAGGCGGCGGCGCCCTTCATTCGAACAGCGCCATCTATCATATGAAGAAATCCATGATTGAAGGCCTCGATGCCATGGATCCTTCCGTCCGCATGCTTGAGCAGGGGCGGCTCGGAGCGGTGCTGCTGGGTGATGAGAACGATCTTCGTGGCGGCCCGCCCGTCAAGGCGATGCTGTTCCAGAACACAAATCCCGTTTCTGTGGCTCCCGATCAGACCCGGGTCAAGCAGGGCATGGCGCGAGAAGATCTGTTCGTCTGTGTCCACGAACAGTTCATGACGGAAACGGCCCAGATGGCCGATATCGTGCTCCCCGCAACCATGTTCATGGAGCACGATGACATCTATGTCGGGAGCGGGCATCAGTATCTGATCGCCGGTCCGAAAATTGTCGAGGCGCCGGGCGAATGCCGCTCGAATCATGATGTGATCAGCGGCCTCGCCGGCCGACTTGGCGCTGAACACCCCGGCTTCAAGATGAGCCCAAGGGAACTGATCGACTGGACTCTGAAGGAGTCAGGCTGGGGAAATATAGAAACTCTCGAGAAGCAGAAATGGATCGATTGCCAGCCGGACTTCGAGACAAGCCACTTCGTGAAGGGTTTCGGGCAAAAGGGAGGGAAGTTCAGGTTCAGGCCGGAATGGCGGAAGCTGAGCCATCGGCCGCGGACGAATGGACCTCTTGGGCCCATTGACGACATGCCGGAGTTCCCTGATCACTGGGCGGTGATCGAAGAAGCGACCGAAAGCCACCCATTTCGCCTGGCAACGAGCCCTGCGCGAAGCTTTTTAAATTCCACGTTCAACGAAACTCCAACGTCGGTGCAGAAGGAGGTTCGGCCTGAACTGCTCATCAATCCAGCCGACGTAAGCCGCCTGAATCTGGTCGACGGTCAGAAAGTGAAGGTGGGAAACGACCGGGGAACCGTTACTCTCCACGCGAAGTCGTTCGCAGGGGTGAAGCCGGGAGTTGTGATCGCTGAATCGATCTGGCCTAACTCCGCCTTTGAAGACGGCCAGGGCATTAACACCTTGACGGGAGCCGACCAACCGGCGCCGCTGAGCGGCTGCGCGTTCCACGACAACCGAGTCTGGATCAGAGCCGCTTAGGGAAAGTATTTCGCCTTCAGCCGTTCGCAATAAGCCACCAGATTGGGCTTTGCGAGTGCGGCCTTCTTCAACGGGCTCTCGAAAGGTGCATCGACGATCGACGCAGTCATCGCATAGACCGAGGCATCCGCCGAGCTGGGCTTATCGCCCATGAAGAAGGGCTTATCGCCGAGCCAGACGGCCACGGTATCAATATCGGCGGATCCCATTTCATAAATTTCCGCGGCGGAATGTCGACCGAGGCCGTGGCCTTTGAGCTGAGACCGGATCTGGCCGCGTGCCACCGGGGGAATGATGAACTTCAAGGGTCCGGGAAGATTCGTGAAGAATGTGCTTTTCACGATGGGCCATCCCGCATCATCGATCCAGCGGGAGTAGACGCCGGCCCAGTAGAGATGCTCATCGACCAGGGAACTAAAAGCATGAGCAGCGGCTCTGTCAGACGCGGATAATCCCTCGTCGAAATCAATCCCATACTTTCGTTCTAGATGACGGCGGATGTAGAACGTATCGGCGATTTCCTTGCCGTCATCCTCGATCACCGGCAACTTGCCCTTGGGAGTTTTCCTGGGATCGTCGATGTCGACGGTTTTGTACTCAATGCCCCCCATCTTTAACAACAGATGCGTCTTCACGCAGAACGGACTGCCACTGGGTTGGCCGAAAGCGGCCTGAAACTGCTTGAGGATGATCATTGGGCACTCGCAAGTTTGACTGTTGCCGGCGAGAATAAGGCAGGTTGCTCCCGCTCAACACCGACATAGCTGATCTTATCATCGGTAATGGAGATCTTCCCTGCAGCAAGAAGCTCCAGGGAGCAGGGATAGAGCAGATGCTCCGCCCGAAGGATGCGCGCCGCCAAGGTCGCTTCTGTATCGCTCGAGAGAACGGGTACAGCCGCCTGCGCAATGATCGGCCCGGTATCGACATCGTCTCTGACGAAATGAACGGTACACCCGGAGATGCGCCCCCCCTCCGCGAGAACCCGCTTATGGGTGTCGAGCCCCGGGTAGGACGGCAACAGCGAAGGGTGGATGTTTATCATCCGATTATGCCAGCTCTTCACGAAGTCGGGTGAAAGCACCCGCATATATCCCGCGAGACACACCAGTTCGATTTCGGCCGCGCGGAGATGCCCATCCATGACCTGGTCGAAATGCCCACGATCTTTGGTGAGTTTGTGATCCAAGGCGACGGTCTTCACACCGTCCGCCTCGGCACGCCGCAAACCCTCGGCCTCTGGCCGGTTGGATATCACCAGAGCGATCTCCGCCGGATAATCTGGGTGAGCCGCAGCGCTGAGAAGAGCACCGAGATTGCTCCCCCGTCCGGAGATCAGAACCCCCACCCTCAACTTCCCCACGAGATCAGACCTCCAGACGCAGGTCGCCGCGGTAAATCACACTGTCCCCGCCTGCGCGGTCGACGATATGGCCGACCTCGAACACAGTTTCGCCACTGGCGCGAAGATGCGCGGTGACGTCGGAAGCCGACTCGGCCGCAACCACGACGATCATGCCAATGCCGCAATTGAAAGTGCGCAGCATCTCGGCGGGTGCAATGCCGCCGATTTTTGCCAACCATCGGAACACTGGCGGCACCTCCACCGAATCGAGGGTGAAGACCGCAGACAAATGCTTGGGCAGAACCCGAGGCACGTTTTCAGTGATGCCACCCCCTGTAATATGGGCCAAGGCTTTGATCGCTCCGGACCGTCGAAGGGCTTCCAGAATGCTGCGGACGTAAATTCGCGTGGGCGTCAACAACGCTTCCGCTAGGCTCACCTCGTGAGCAAAGGGAGCTGGTGCCGCGTAATCGAGCCCTTGGTCCAGCACGAGCCTTCGAATGAGCGAATAACCGTTGGAATGCGCCCCCGACGACGCAAGACCGAGGATGATGTCGCCTTCATTGACATCGATTCGTGGCAAGAGGCGGCTGCGCTCGACCACACCGACGGCGAAACCAGCCAGATCGTAGTCGGCACCAGCATACATGCCGGGCATTTCCGCTGTTTCGCCCCCTATCAGCGCCGCGCCCGCCTGGCGACAGCCCTCCCCTATCCCGGCGATGATCTGACGCCCAACCGAAACGTCCAGGTGTCCGGTCGCAAAATAATCCAGGAAGAAGAGGGGTTCGGCGCCTTGTACGATCAGATCGTTGACGGACATCGCCACGAGATCAATTCCAATCGTCTCATGACGGCCACTATCGATGGCGATCTTGAGCTTCGTGCCAACTCCATCATTGGCGGCCACGAGAACCGGATCCTGGTAGTTTAGCGATTTGAGATCGAAAAGGCCGCCAAACCCGCCCAATGCGGCATCGGCCCCCGGACGGGCCGTGGATGCCGCGATGGGCTTTATCGCCTCAACAAGCGCGTTCCCTGCATTGATGTCGACGCCGGCATCACTATAGGTGTAGCTGTTGGGGTTGACGGTCGATTGATTGGCCATAGTGACCGGGACCCTTGATGATCGAAGTCGTGATTGCAATCTCTGGCGAGAACAAGCAGAAAAGCGCGCTTCGCACAAGCTTGCGGGTGGGGCGAGGAAAGGTTCTACGACAGATGGCGTCTCTCTTGATCCCTGGGCCCTCCCCGGTCTCGTGCGCGCTGCGCGCCGCGACGACAGGATTAATTTTCGCATTGGTGGCGGTCGGGGCGCTTCTCTCGTGGACGCCGACAGCCTACGCCGACCCCTATACTGTCTCCGACGTGGAAGTGGACGCCAAGGCCAAGGATGCGCAGGCCGCCAAGCTGAAGGCTATCAGTGAAGCCCAGGTCAAGGCATTTCAGGAGATGATCCAGCGGATTGCCTCCGCTGATCAGGCTGCCCGTTTGTCCACCCTCGATCCCGGGAAGATTGGCCGCTTGATGTCCAGCATGTCGGTTCAGAAGGAACAGACGGGCCCGGGCCGCTACATTGCCACCCTGACCATCAGCTTTCTCCCCAACAAAGTGCGCCAGCTTTTGGAAACTCAGGGCGTCGAGTTCAGCGAGAATCAAGCACCACCGACGACGGTCGTTCCGGTTTGGATCGGACGTGACGGCGCCGTACTCTGGAACGGTGATAATCCTTGGCTAACAGCCTGGCGCAGCTTGGATTTGAAGAACACGGTTGCGCCGGTCATCTTGCCCTTGGGGGATGCGGTCGATCAGGCGTCGATAACCACCGATCAAGCCGCCGTCAGTGATCCCGGCGCCCTGAGTGCCGTGGCTCAACGCTACCATACGGACACAGTCCTCGTAGCTGCGGCGGAGCTTGTTGCAATCAACGTGATTCGCGTAACCGCAAGCGGCCTGAGCGCCGCCGGACCCGTCGCCTTCGACAACACATTCAATATCACCGATGGTAATCTGCAACAGGCAGCACTGGCGGGAGCCAACGCCGTCATGTCCTCCATACAAGAACAGTGGAAGTCGACCGGCGCACAGCGTTTTCAGCCAGCCGTCCCGGCGCAGAAGATAAAGCTTGCAGTCCCGTTTACCTCGCTGGCGGAATGGAATTCCATAAGGTCTCGCCTGATGGCCACCTCCGGCATCCAAAGTGTCGATGTGCAATCACTATCGGGGACGGGTGCGATCACGACTTTAGAGTTCAAGATGACCATGCCGGAGTTGCAGGATGGACTGGCCCGCAACGGCTTCGTCCTCTCGGCAGTCGGTGACACTTGGGTGCTGCAGCCACGACGCTGAGAGGGATTTAAAGATTTTCTACCGCATCACGTTCGCCTGATGTGATTGAACCTTATCAACGAGCTCTGGCGTGACAATACCGAATATCATCACGATCGGCCGGATTCTGCTCGTCCCCTTGACCATATGGCTAATCTTTACGAGCCAGTTTCTCATCGCTTTTATCGTCTTTCTGGCGGCCGGGATCAGCGATGCTGTCGATGGCTTCATTGCAAAACGATACGGCTTGACCACCGAACTCGGAGCGTATCTAGACCCTCTGGCTGACAAGCTGTTACTTGTCAGCATCTACGTCTCGTTGAGTATTCTCAGCACTTTGCCTCTTTGGCTTGTGATCCTCGTCGTGAGTCGTGACATACTGATCATCGGCGCGGTGATGCTGTCATGGGTCCTGGACAAGCCAGTACAAATGCGGCCGCTGTGGATCAGCAAGTTCAACACAACCGCTCAGATCCTTTTGGCAGGAATGATCTTGGCCGTCCTGGGCCTTGGGGCGAATCTTGGTATCTTTACGACGGCGGCGGTCTACGGCGTGGGAGCACTGACGGTTCTGTCCGGCGCCGCCTATATGCGAGAATGGGTTCGGCACATGGCGAACGGCGTCTAGAAATCCTCTGAGGACCTGATGGTGTTGCATCGGCAAATGATCTTCTGGATCGCAGCGTTAGTCGCGATGATCCTGATGCTGTACATATTCAGCACCATCCTGCTGCCGTTTATTGCAGGCTTCGCGATTGCCTATTTCCTGGATCCCGTTGCCGACTGGCTTCAACGTCGCGGAATGAACCGTCTGGCTGCGACGTTTACGATTCTTCTCCTGTTCATTCTTCTCATCGTCGTGGTGGCCCTCAGCCTCGTGCCGACCCTGAGCGAGCAGCTCTCAGGTCTGGCTCAGAAACTGCCCGACTACATCAAGTCACTTATCGACCTCTATCAGCGAGTCGCACCCGACTGGCTCAAGGACGTCTTCACGTCCCCCGACCAACAACAGCTGACAAGCAACCTTTCCGATGTGGCTTCCAAAGGAGCGGGATGGCTTGCAACCATCCTGTCGTCGCTATGGTCGGGTGGGATGGCGGTCATCAATATTGTCTCGCTTCTCGTGATCACCCCGATTGTCGTCTTCTACATGCTGAACGATTGGGACCGCATGGTCGCAATGATCGACGCACTGCTCCCGAGAGGTCACGTTGAGACGATCCGGGGTCTTGCCCGCGAAATGGACCGGGCCGTGGCGGGCTTCATTCGCGGACAGGGGACCGTCTGCCTCGTCCTGGGATCGTTTTATGCCGCGGCCCTGACGGCGGCAGGCCTGAGCTTCGGACTGCTCATAGGCATTACCGCCGGCATTTTGAGCTTCATCCCTTATGTCGGGTCCATAACCGGTTTCGTTCTTTCAATAGGCATGGCCCTGGTTCAGTTCTGGCCAGAATGGACCATGGTCCTGGTCGTATTCGGCATTTTCGTTTTTGGACAGTTCGTCGAAGGTAATTTTCTGCAGCCGGTGCTCGTAGGAGATAGGGTAGGTCTCCACCCCGTCTGGTTGATGTTTGCCCTGTTTGCCTTCGGCTATCTCTTCGGATTTGCCGGCCTGTTGCTCGCCGTCCCGTTGGCAGCCTGTGTTGGCGTTTTGGTTCGTTTCGCTGTCCGAAGATATAGAGAGAGCCCTCTATATCTGGAGCCAGATACCCTCGCATTGGCAACGGGCGAGCAAGGGTTGCCACCCTTACCGCCCTCCAAGTCCGTCGTTCAGATCACTCACGGCGAGGAGGCGCGCTGAAGTGCCGGAGAATTCGAGAGTGGTAGGTCGTGCAAGTCAGCTTGCACTGAAGCTACCCTTTCGACCCGCGATGAACCGCGAGGATTTTTTGGTAGCGGAGAGCAATCGTATGGCGGTCGATGCGATCGATCGCTGGCCTGCTTGGCGCGCCCGTACTCTTGTTCTGGTTGGTCCCGAAGGGAGTGGGAAAAGTCATCTGGCCCGGGTCTGGCGGATGAAGTCCGGGGCGACCCTGGTCACGTCCCCGGAGCTGACGATCGATAATGTGCCAGACCTCTCGCGGAACGGCGCCGTCATCGTTGAAGACGCCCCCTTCGAACTCGAAGAGCGGGCCCTGTTTCATCTCATCAACATGACCAAGGAGAATGGTGGCCATCTCCTGATCACCTCGCGAAGCTTTCCGGCCCACTGGGACATAAAGCTGCCCGATCTTGGCACACGATTGAAGGCTGTCGAGCTTGCATCGCTGCAGCCCCCTGATGATCAGCTGCTTCGATCCGTGCTGGTCAAGCTCTTCGGCGATCGCCAGCTCTTAGTAAACGACTCGGTGCTCGAATACCTTCTGATGAGAATGGAACGGTCGGGGGCTGTCGCCAAGATCCTTGTCAACGCGATCGATAGAGTGAGCTTGGAGCGTCATGCCCCTGTCACAAAGGCTCTTGTACGACTTGTACTCAAGGAGACCGAGGTAAGATCGGATTGACCGGCGACGTGCCGCAACAGAATAAGATTGCATTCTCACCGGGTCGGCACGTCTGCTTATTGTGACGGTCGCATTGTCGGAAAGGTAACACGAATGAGCGCTGGCATCGCCAAGGGAACAAGGGATGAAGTTGCCTTCCTCGAAAAAGAGGATGGTGACCTGGCTCAAAGGGAAGCGATCGCCTCTCCCGTTGTGAAGACGATCATTCCGTCCATCGCCGCCGACAGCCCCGACCGTTTTATCAATCGCGAAGTGTCGTGGCTCGGCTTCAATTTCCGGGTTTTGGGTGAGTCGAAGAACCTGAACCATCCACTGTTGGAGCGTCTTCGCTTTCTCTCAATTTCAGCCAATAATCTTGATGAATTCTACATGGTTCGAGTGGCCGGATTGATCGGCCAGATTCGCGCGGGCGTCAGCGCCGTCAGCGAGGATGGCCTGACCGCAGCCGAACAGCTCGAGAAAGTGCGGGTTCTGGCCCAGGAACTCATGACGCAGCAGGACGATCATTGGCTCACCTTACGCCGGGAGCTTGCTGAGGCGGGAATTCATCTTGTCGACCCTGTGGAAATTACCGCGGAGGAAAGAGTTGAGCTGGAGCTCCGTTTCCTCGAACATATCTTCCCCATCCTCACCCCCATTGCTATTGATCCCGCCCATCCCTTTCCGTTCATTCCCAACAAGGGCCTGACATTCTGCCTGCGCTTGCGGAGATCATCGGACGAACACAGCATGAATGCGCTCATTCCCATCCCGGGAATGCTGGAGCGCTTCCTTCGACTTCCGGGATCGACCTCTCCCGAGTCTGGGTCGGCCACGGTTCGCTTTATCCGCCTTGAGGATGTCCTCTCAATCTTCGTCTCTCGGCTGTTTCCAGGATATGAGATTCTCGGCAGAGGCGTCTTCCGGGTGATCCGTGACAGCGACCTCGAGATCGAGGAAGAGGCTGAAGACCTGGTTCGCGAATTCGAAAGCGCCTTGAAGCGGCGCCGACGCGGCTCAGTCATCCGCCTGGAAATGGAAGCCGCCATGCCGGAGAAGCTCAGCGATTTCATCGCCGAGGAGCTCAGGGTCGCCCAGGAGAACATTGTTCGATGTGGCGGGCTGGTAGGCTATGCCGATACGTCCCAGCTCATTCTTGACGAACGCCCGGACCTGAAATTCAAGCCCTACAATCCCAGGTTCCCCGAGCGCATTCGAGACCTTGGCGGCGACTGCTTTGCGGCGATCCGGCAAAAAGACCTGATCGTCCACCATCCCTATGAATCCTTCGACGTCGTCGTCCAGTTCCTTCGGCAGGCCGCCGAGGATCCCGACGTGGTGGCGATTAAGCAGACGCTCTATCGGACCTCACCGGGCTCGCCGATTGTGGCCGCTCTGGCCAAGGCGGCAGAAGCCGGCAAATCGGTGACGGCCATTGTGGAACTCAAAGCACGTTTCGACGAAGCTGCAAATATTCAATGGTCTCGCGATCTTGAGCGCGCCGGTGCCCAGGTGGTGTACGGCTTCCTGGAGCTCAAGACGCACGCCAAAGTGTCTCTCGTGGTTCGACGGGAAGGCAGCGGGTTGCGCACCTATGTCCATTTCGGAACCGGCAACTATCATCCCATCACTGCAAAGGTTTACACCGACCTCTCATTCTTCACCTGTGATCCAGCCATCGGTCGGGACGCTATAAAGCTGTTCAACTTCATTTCCGGTTATGCACCGCCCACGGATTTGGAAGAAATCTCGATCTCGCCGCTCAATCTTCACACGAAGATCCTGAAAAGCATCGATGAGGAAATCCAACACGCTCGTGCCGGTAGACCGGCTCAGATTTGGGCGAAACTAAACTCGCTCGTGGACCCGGAGGTCATCGATAAGCTGTACGAGGCGAGTGGAGCGGGCGTGCAGATCGATCTTGTCGTGCGAGGAATTTGCTGTTTGAGGCCTGGCGTGCCTAAACTTTCCGAGACCATCCGCGTTAAAAGCATTATCGGACGTTTCCTGGAACATTCGCGCATTGTTTGCTTCGGGGCCGGTCATGGCCTGCCGTCTGACAAGGCGAAAGTCTATATCTCCTCTGCGGACTGGATGCAGAGAAATTTACACCGCCGATGCGAGACCATGGTCCCTATCCACAACTTGACGGTGCATCAACAGGTGCTGGATCAAATCATGATCGCTTCATTGCAGGATAATCAGCAGAGCTGGGAACTTCTGCCCGATGGCCGCTCGCGGCGGATCGAGCCGGGGCCGACAGATGAATTGTTCAATGCGCATGAATATTTTATGACCAATCCGAGCCTTTCGGGGCGGGGCAGTTCTCTCAGGGACAGTCTGCCTCCAGCGTTAATTCACAGGATCTCTCAGCATGCGAGGGCGGTACAGGGCGGACAATAGGTGAAACGAAAGAAACTGGCCCGGGCAGAACCGCCAAAATATCAGCCCGTCGGAATCGTCGATATCGGTTCGAATTCCGTGCGTCTCGTGGTTTACGATGGGCCAAATCGTGCACCGGCACCGATTTTCAACGAGAAGATCGCTTGCGGGCTAGGCCGCGGTTTAGCGCTCACCGGGCGACTGAGCGACGATGCGACACAGCGAGCTGTCAAAGCGCTGCGCCGTTTCCGTCTGCTTTGCGAACAGATGGGCGCTGAGAAGATCTACGCGGTGGCTACGGCTGCAGCCCGGGATGCGGAGAACGGGCCCAATTTCATCGAAATGGCCACGGAGGCTCTGGGTCACCGCATCAATGTTCTCTCCGGTAAGAAGGAGGCGGAACTCGCTGCGCGGGGCGTCCTTTCGGGCATTCCTGACGCTGACGGGATTGTCGGCGACCTCGGCGGGGGCAGCCTCGAACTCGTTGAGGTCAAGGATGGGGAAATTACCGACGGCGTCACCGTACCTCTCGGGCCACTCCGCCTGATGGACTTGTCGGGAAACTCCATGGAGAAAGCCCGCAAGATCGTCGACGATACCTTTGCGGATCTCCCGATCCTCCAACGTCAGAAGGGCCGATCATTCTACTCGGTCGGCGGCACATGGCGAAATCTGGCCAAGCTTCACATGGCGCAGACGAACTACCCTCTGCAGGTGCTTCATCATTACCGCATGACCAGACCGGCCGCCCGTAGCCTCGCTTCCTTGGTGAGCGGCCTGTCAGCAGACACTGTGCGTGAGATACCGGCAATTCAGAAAACGCGTGCCGACACCCTGCCCTACGGTGCCCTCGTACTGGACCGGATGCTCAAGAAGGGCAAGGCAAAGGACGTCATCGTTTCTGCATTCGGCCTTCGCGAAGGCTTGATTTTTTCGAAGCTGGAGAAGAACAAGCGCAAACGCGATCCGCTCATCGTCGCCTGCATCGACTTTGCTCGCCGGTATGCGCGGTCTGTTGAACACGAATATGAGCTCTGTGATTGGACGGACCAGCTTTTCGGTGGTCCCACCGACAAGGAGACTCCAGAGGAACAGCGACTGCGGTACGCCGCATGCTTTTTGGCAGACATCGGCTGGCGAACTCATCCGAACTACCGCGGGGAGCGAAGCGTATCCCTGATCTCCCAGGCCTCCTTTGTTGGCGTCGACCATCCTGGCCGCATCTTTCTCGCCTTCACAGTCTTCTTCCGCTACGAAGGTCCTCTCAGCGACTCGGCGCCGCAAGACCTCATGCGCATGGTGGATGACGACGTGATCGCTCGTGCCCGCCTGATCAGCGCGGCCCAAAGATTGGCTTATGTCATGTCTGGTGCAATGCCGGGAATGCTGCCACGCATCGGCTTGAGCATGGAAACACCGAAAGCCCTAACGCTCACTGTTCCAAAAAGTCTGGAGCCCTTGCTCGGAGAACGCGTCGAGCGTGCATTCTCCGAACTTGCCTTACTCGCCGGCCGGGCGCCCCTGACCAAAATTGTTGACGACTAAACCACTGGAAGGGTTTCTAAGGCTCTGGCCTTCTTGACCAGATCGACCAGATTTTTGCGGACCTCCCCTGCATCTTTGGCTGGTCTCTCGAAAGCGAGCCGGACGCACTCCTGTCCCTTGACAAGGTCGCACCCATCGGGATCGCAACCCGTCATCTTCCAGTCACCGGGTTCGGCACCCATTAATTTAACTGCGTACAGTGCAACCGCATCGCTGTGATCTTCGTTCATATGGTCGATGATACCGCTTTCGGCGGCTGCGACGGCTTCGTGCTGGGCACCGTCCAAAATGAATTCGCCCGCTGGGAAGGTGACGATGCGTCCGAAGCCGCCAATGGAGTGGCCGCCTTCGACATGCAGTTTGTAAAGAGAGAAATCTTTGGACCCGATGTAGAAATCCGAGGCAGGTTGGTGGGCTAGAAACCTTGCCTTCGATAGACTGTCAGTCACGGGAGCGACAGTGCCCCATAGGGAAACCCGGATGCCTTCGAGAGGATCGCCGCTCGGCCCCGTACCGTCGATCAGCAGGGAGGCTCTCTCATCGCGCTTCAAATTCTTGGTATGCCAAGCCAAGTCCGAGAGCAGCAGGATGGGCGTGCCAAACGAATCCGTTGCGACCGTGACAAGGGTGACCAGGGGCGCACCGCCGTCTTGCTGGATTGTGCCCAAAGCTCCTTTCCTTGCCGATCTAAGGAGATATCTGGCTGATTCACCTGGAGATTTAGTAACGGTTTGTTCTTCCAATTGTATGCCTCCTGGTACGCGCAATAGTTGCGTTACATCATTGTCGTAGGGTATAGATCGCCAGCTGCGTTATTGTCGCGTTATCAGTTTCATTCATGTGCCAGTCATTTCAGCCTTTGTAACGCATGATATGCGCCACATTTTACCCTTGTTCGCCCACTAGAGCGCTTTGATAGGATCCATGGCCATGGGCAAAAAGATGCCGATAATCGCACTGGTCGATGACGACCGGCACATTTTGACCTCGGTGAGCATGGCCCTCGAGGCTGAGGGCTACCAGACTCAGACCTATGCCGACGGGGTCGCCGCACTGAAGGGCCTGGAGGATAACCCTCCTGACGTGGCCATCTTCGACATTAAGATGCCGCGGATGGATGGAATGGAGCTTCTGCGTCGGCTTCGCCAGCGGACGGATATGCCTGTCATCTTCCTCACGTCGAAGGACGACGAGATCGATGAGCTTTTCGGTCTTAAAATGGGCGCTGATGATTACATCAGGAAGCCCTTCTCTCAACGACTGCTGATCGAACGCGTTCGTGCGGTTCTGCGGCGCTCCCAGCCTCGTGAGGCGTCCGCGACTGGTGACACCACCGCGAAGAAGATCGAGCGCGGGGCGTTGATCATGGATCCTGAACGCCATTCCTGCACCTGGAACGGCAAAGGCGTGACCTTGACGGTCACGGAGTTTTTGATCCTTCAAGCTCTTGCTCAGCGCCCCGGCGTGGTGAAGAGCCGAGATGCGCTGATGGATGCGGCCTATGATGATCAAGTGTATGTCGACGACCGCACCATCGACAGCCACATCAAAAGACTGAGAAAAAAGTTTAAGGTCACTGACGACGACTTTGATGCCATCGAGACGTTGTATGGTGTTGGCTACCGCTTCAAGGAAATGTAAAGCGGTCCTTGTCTAGAGGGCCAAGCGCAAAAAGATGGTTGCAGAAGTCCGGCACGAATCCGGTGTTGATGACGATGATCGCGCATTGGATGCGGTCGAACGGCGTGATCAGCTCTCGGCGGCTCGGTCATTCTTCACCTTAAGTCCGTCCAGTCTCACCGCTCGCATCATCCTGCTGAACATCGCAGGATTGATCATCCTCGTGTCCGGCATTCTGTACTTCAACCAGTTTCGGCAAGGCCTCATCGACGCCCGCGTCCAGAGCTTGATGACCCAGGGCCATATCATCGCCGGCGCCATCGCGGCCTCTGCGACGGTTGATACGGACTCGATCGTCGTGGACCCTGACCGCCTGCTGGATCTTCAGACAGGCAATCGGTCAGGGCCGGACGCCGACGAATCCAGAAGTTTCGAATTTCCGATAAACCCGGAGAGAGCTGGCCAGATTCTCCGACGCCTGATTTCTCCCACCAAGACCCGCGCTCGCATTTATGATCGTGAGGGCATCCTGGTCGTCGATTCTCACTATCTCTATGGCCGCGGCGAGATCCTGCGCTTCGAACTTCCCCCGCCAGATAGTTCGCCGCAGAGCGTTGTCATCGACCTCTGGCATGGCTTTAACAACTGGCTGTTTTCAAACGAATATCCGCTCCAGAAGGAATACGGAAATGACAACGGGAAGGATTTTCCGGAAGTCACTGCATCGCTGAACGGTGCGGCCGTCAGCGTCGTAAGGGTCAACGAAAAGCACGAAATCATCGTTTCTGTGGCAGTGCCGATCCAACGCTTCAGAGCTGTCCTCGGCGCCTTGGTGCTCTCCACCCAGGGCGGCGACATCGACGACACCTTGCGTGGGGAGCGACGCATAATTCTCTTCACCTTTATGTTCGCTGCGCTCGTGACTGTGCTTCTGTCGGTGCTGCTGGCAGGCACCATCGCGGAACCGATCCGACGTCTGGCTTTGGCGGCCGAGCGGGTCCGGCATGGGGTGAACAAGCGCGTGGAGATCCCGGATTTCTCATCTAGGCGGGATGAGATCGGGCATCTGTCGATCGCCCTGCGTGACATGACCAATGCCCTCTATAGCCGCATCGCGGCCATTGAGAATTTTGCAGCCGATGTCTCGCACGAACTGAAAAATCCTCTCACATCGTTGCGCAGCGCCGTCGAAACACTGGACTACATCAAGAATGATGGTCAGCGGCAGCGTCTTCTCGCTATCATCAAGGACGACCTGAAGCGGCTGGATCGGCTGATCACGGATATCTCGGATGCCTCGCGCCTGGACGCGGAATTGGCTCGTTCCGAGTCCAGGACCATCGATATCGTTGAACTGCTTAACATGGTGATCAGCATTGCGAATGAAACGCGCAATGGCGATCAGGCGGAGATCGTTCTCCGGATCATTCCACCTCCTGACAATGTTGAAGATGCCTTCCTTGTAACGGGGCATGACATCCGGCTAGGTCAGGTCATTCGCAATTTGTTGGACAATGCTCGCTCGTTCTCGCCCGCTGACAGCACCATACGGGTGCGCCTGCGCCGCGTGAGTGGTGAAGTGGAGATTTGTGTCGACGACGATGGTACCGGCATCCGCCCCGAAAGCATGGACAAGATCTTTGATCGTTTCCACACCGATCGTCCCGAGGGGTCATTCGGTCAGAACAGCGGTCTTGGCTTGAGCATTTCAAAACAGATCGTCGAGGCTCATCGCGGCAGGATCTGGGCCGAGAACCGATATGGGCCGCCTTCCGGCGAATTCGGCGAGAAGCCGGTCCTCGGGGCGAGGTTCCTGGTGCGCCTGCGTCCCATCGACAACGACGAGTGATCCTGTGCAGAACGATGCGCAGACGCTTTGTCATGCCACGTGCGTAGCTTATGGCAGGCAGGCTATTTTAATCATCGGTCCGTCCGGCTCTGGCAAGTCGGACTTGGCACTCCGCCTTCTTGATGGGCCGCCTCTAAGGAGGGATGGTCTAGAGTTCCATCCTGCCTTGGTGAGTGATGACCAAGTCCTTCTTCAGCTGGGAGGTGATGAACTTCTCGCCTCCGCTCCGGCGTCCATCCGCGGTAAGCTGGAAGTCAGAGGCCTTGGTATCGTCGATCACTTTCCCTTGTGCGCATCCGCTGGCGTGCGTGCCGTTGTCACACTGGTGCCCAATGCCCAGGTCGAGCGAATGCCAGATTTTTCGGCTGTTCGCTGGCAAATGAGCGGCGTATCCTTGCCTCTTCTACACATCGATCCGTGGCAGGCCTCTGCCACGGTGAAGATCCGGACGGCACTTCGCACTCTCTGTTGATTGAGAATTCTGGCAGCCTTGCTTACAGGACGCATATTATTGCATGCGCACGCCCTTGCGGACATGATACGGCCTCTTCGCCGGGCGGGTTGATGAAATAGAGAGTGACTTGATGATCGGACTGGTATTGGTAACCCACGGCCAGCTGGCGGCGGAATTTCGCGCTGCCATGGAGCATGTGGTTGGTCCTCAGTCCCAGGTCGAAACAATCTCCATTGGTCCTGATGACGACATGGAGAAGCGTCGCGCCGACATCCTGGCGGCTGTAGGTCATGTGGACACGGGAGAGGGTGTTATCCTTCTCACGGACATGTTTGGTGGCACACCTTCAAATTTAGCCATCTCAATCATGCAGAGTGCCAAAGTCGAGGTCATCGCCGGGATCAATCTTCCTATGCTGATCAAGTTGGCGAGCGTTCGCAATGACATGAGCATTGCGGAGGCCGTCGAGCAGGCGCAGGATGCCGGCCGCAAATACATCAACATCGCCAGCCGTGTCCTTTCCGGAGACGTCTAATCCACACGGCAATCGAAAAATCATGAACAACAAAACGGAATCGGGCTTCCTTGGAAGGGAGCTCACGATCATTAACAGTCGCGGACTTCATGCACGCGCCTCGGCGAAATTCGTCAAATGCGCCGAAAAGTACAACGCCGACGTTACCGTGACGCGCGATGGTCAGACGGTTGTGGGAACGTCGATCATGGGCTTGATGATGCTTGCAGCACATCCTGGCTCGAAGATTCTGGTATCAGCCACGGGGCCAGAGGCAGTCGACGCGCTGAATGCCCTCCAGGATCTCGTCGAGGCAAAATTTCACGAAGATTGAGGGCATGGAGATATAAAGACTTCTTTATATCTTTTATTGCCCTCTCCCCCAGCTCTTGCTATACCCCGTGCGCTGAATTGGCGCTCGATCTGCGCGCCGTTGGTGTCACCAGATCCTGAGGTCTCAGACATGAGTTCGTTCAAAGATTACATCGTCAAGGACATTGCACTCGCCGATTGGGGCCGCAAGGAGATCCAGATGGCTGAAGTGGAAATGCCGGGATTGATGGCGATCCGCGAGGAATTCGGCCCCCAGCAGCCGCTGAAGGGCGCTCGCATCGCGGGCAGCCTGCACATGACCATCCAGACTGCGGTTCTGATCGAAACGCTCGTGGCCTTGGGCGCAGAAGTCCGTTGGGTGTCGTGCAACATCTTCTCGACGCAAGACCACGCTGCGGCGGCCATTGCGGCGGCTGGCATCCCGGTCTTTGCGGTCAAGGGGGAGACACTTGCGGAGTATTGGGATTATTCAGACAGAATTTTTGATTGGGGAAACGGTGAAACCGCCAACATGATTCTCGACGATGGTGGCGACGCAACCATGCTCGTCCTCTTGGGATCGAAGGCTGAAACTGACCCTTCCGTGTTGGCGTCGCCGGCGAATGAAGAAGAGGAATGCCTCTTTGCGACGATCCGCCAGCGGCTGGAAAGCAATCCTGGCTGGTTCTCGAAGGTGAAAGCGACCATCCGCGGTGTCTCTGAAGAGACCACGACGGGTGTCCACCGACTTTATGAATTGCAGAAGAAGGGTGAGCTTCCGTTCCCCGCCATCAATGTCAACGACAGTGTGACGAAGTCCAAGTTCGACAATCGCTATGGCTGCCGCGAGTCCCTGGTCGATGGTATCCGTCGTGCGACCGACGTAATGATGGCCGGCAAAGTTGCCGTCATTTGTGGCTATGGCGATGTGGGCAAAGGCTCCGCGCAGAGCCTGAGTGGCGCTGGCGCCAGGATCATCGTGACCGAGATCGACCCCATCTGCGCCCTCCAGGCCGCTATGGACGGTTACTCGGTCATGACGCTGGAAGATGCCGCACCCTTTGCCGATATCTTCGTGACGGCCACCGGCAACAAGGATGTGATCACCCTTGATCACATGCGCCAGATGAAGGACATGGCGATCGTCTGCAACATTGGTCATTTCGACAACGAGATACAGATCGGGACGCTCAAGAACCTCAAGTGGGATAATGTGAAACCGCAAGTGGACATGGTTCACTTCCCGGATGGCAAGCGCATGATCCTGCTCTCAGAAGGGCGCTTGGTTAACTTGGGCAATGCTACTGGTCATCCAAGCTTTGTCATGTCCGCGTCGTTCACCAATCAGGTATTGGCGCAGATTGAACTCTGGAATGGCGCCGGCACCTACAGCAATGAAGTCTATGTGCTTCCCAAACACTTGGACGAGAAGGTGGCTCGCCTTCATCTTGCCAAACTTGGCGTGAAGCTTACCGAGCTCACATCCGAGCAGGCCAGCTACATCGGCGTTAACAAACAAGGTCCGTTCAAGGCCGATTATTACCGGTACTGATGCTAATCAGCATCAAGGGAATGATGGCCACGGAAGCTTGAAACCCTAGGGTTTCTGTGGCTCACCTCCTGCTTGGGGAGGTAAGCGCAATCCTGTCGGTCATTGCTTGTATGTTGGGCAATTAACCAATTCCCTGTATACCTCTGCTTATCGTTTTGCGCGTGATTCGCGCCTTCAGCGTGTGTATCGCGTAGGGCTGCGGGCTCGTGAGATCGCGCCTTAGAGGCTTATCAAGGGGAAGTGGCCGGGCTCCGATGGTGTTGACGGGCGCAACACAAGCCATGGCTTCGTCGCGTTGGCTGCTGCCAACGGTGCAGCTTGTAGGCTCCGTACTGGTTCTATCCGCTCTTCCTGCTCGAGCGGAACTGAGCCTGCCGTCCACCGTTCGGGTGGTGGGCGACACCGAGTTGATCTGGCTCGGCGTCGCAGTTCTCGTCTTCGCGATATTCCTTTGGGCATTGCTGGCGACTTGGCGGCTAGAGCGAAAGCTTGGCAAGGAGCGCAGACGCAGAGCGGAGCTTGAGGCCCAATTAAACGATGCTGAGGCAGCGTTATCGGCTGAACCTCATCTTCTGTTCATCTGGCGCGGCGGTAGCGAAGCCGTTGAGCGGATTGTCGGGGACATGCGCGAGACATGCACCTGCCCGCTGGACCGGCAGGCGCAAGCTGACTTTGAAAGCTGGCTGGAACTGGAATCCGTTGCCACTCTTGGGGAGGCCTTGAGGGATCTCAAGTCGCGGGGGACGGCATTCAATATCGGCGTAAAGACCCTTGCTGGAGAACTGCTCGAGGCGGATGGACGCGCGGCAGGCGGCTTGGCAACGCTTCGGCTTCGCCCACTCGCGGGGGAACGACGCGAAATCACAAAACTCGCCCATGAGAGCCGAAAGCTGGCGCGCCAAGTGGAGCGCCTCACGGCAATCCTGGATAATGCTCCGTTACCGATCTGGCTGCGCGATGAAGAGCACAGGCTGACTTGGGCCAATCAGGCCTATGTCCAGGCAGTGGATGCCGAGACGATATCCACAGTTCTCGCCGCAGGAATAGAGCTCGTAAACCCCGAACGAAAACTGAACGCCCGCCTCGCCGCGAATGGGCGTTCTCAGGGTGCAGTCGATCGTCGGCGAAGCCACACGGTGATCAATGGGACGAAGCGAGCCCTTGATGTGGTCGAAGTCGCCGTGACCGACGGTGAGGCTGGTTTCGCACTCGATGTCACCGCCCTGGAAGACGTCGAGAGGGAGCTGAAGCGTCATATAAGAGCTCATGCGAGCACCCTGGACAAGCTCACGACCGCCATTGCCATTTTTGGTCAGGATCAGCGGTTGCGATTCAGCAATTCGGCGTTCGCAAAACTATGGCGGCTGGACACTGAATGGCTTGCGACCAACCCGAGCGATGGGGAGATCCTCGATCGCCTGAGGGAGGAAAGAAGCTTACCCGAACAGGCGAACTATAGAGATTGGCGTGCCCGGCATCTCGATGTCTATAAATCCATCGATACGAGAGAGGATTGGTGGCATCTGCCAGATGGCCGGACGTTGCGCGTCATCGCTGAGCAACATCCCTTTGGGGGCGTGACTTATCTGTATGAGAACATTACCGAGCAGATCCGGCTCGAAAGCCAATACAACCAACTGATCGATGTTCAGAGAGAAACTCTGGATAATCTCCACGAGGCCTTGGCCCTCTTCGGCACAGATGGGCGACTGAAACTATTTAATCCCGCCTATTCGGCGTTGTGGGGCCTCGATACGGACTTTTTAGCCTCCGAACCCCACATCGATGCGGTCTTCTCTGTCTGTCGTCAGCGCTTGCCCGATGATTTGATGTGGGATGAGCTGAAATATGCCGTGACCTCCGTCGATGACGATCGACGACCTCTCCAGGGTCGGATCGAGCGGCCGGATGGCAATATTTTTGATTTCTCGCTCGTGCCTCTCCCCGATGGCAACACGTTGCTGACTTACACCGATGTGACGGATTCATCGCGGATCGAACGGGCATTGCGTGAGCGCACCGATGCTCTGGAAGCGGCTGACCGCCTCAAGACTGATTTCCTCCAGAACGTGTCCTATGAATTGCGAACGCCCCTCACGAACATCATCGGATTCGCTGACAGCCTGTGCTTGGGGCTGGCTGGTGAGTTGCTGCCGAAGCAGCGCGAATATACGAACGACATTCTCGTTTCCTCTGCCGATCTCCTGAGTATCATTGACGCAATCCTTGATTTGACGACGATTGATGCCGGTGCCATGGAGCTCCGGTTCGAAGAAGTTGAAATTACAGAATTGATGACCGATGCAGCTCAGATGCTGCGCTCTCGCATAGAGAAGCGCGGCATCACACTGCAAGTTGAGATCCCCGAAGCTGCGGGAACCTTCATCGCCGACAAGAAGCGTCTCAAGCAGATCCTCTTCAACCTCTTGTCCAACGCGATCGGCTTCAGCCTGGATCACAGCACAATTCGCATGGGAGCGCGCCGCGAAGGTGACGACGTCGTAATGTGGGTGAGTGACCTCGGGAAAGGCATGGATCCCGAATTCCAGAAGGCTGCCTTCGAGCGGTTCAAGTCACGCCCCGGCATTTCTGGTCACCGAGGACCGGGACTGGGTCTGTCCCTCGTCAAGAGCTTCGTCGAGTTGCATGATGGGACGGTGTCCTTGCGATCCCGGCTCGACAAGGGGACGACGGTGATCTGCCGGCTGCCATCACGGGGGCCGCGATCCTATCTTCATCGGAACAGCCTGGCAGAGAGACTGCCAAAAGTTCGCGCGTTGTGACGATGCCGACCGAGAAGATCACGCTTGAAGACGTGAACGCAACCGAGATTTTCGGTCAGGAAATTGCGGGCATTGTCCAACCGGGGGACGTCATTCTCCTGAGCGGCGATCTGGGAGCCGGCAAGACCAGTCTGGCTCGTTCCATCATACGGGCGCTCGCGCCTGCCCATGGCGACTTCGAGGTTCCAAGCCCGACATTTACCCTTGTCCAGAGCTATGATTTCACGCGGGTTCCAGTGAACCACGTCGATTTGTACCGAGTGGGCGGCTCAGAGGAAGCTCGTGAACTCGGGCTGGAAGAGCGCCAAAGCGAAATGCTGACCCTGGTGGAGTGGCCCGACCGCGCAAACGGACTGTTCCGCGACGATCACCTGGAGATCACCCTTCATGAGGCCCTGAGCGGTAACGCCCGCTTGGCGACCGTCGCCGGGAGCGGTAGGTGGCGTGAAGTTTTACCGCGCATGGCGAAACTGCGGGGTTTTCTGGAGTCAGCCGGTTGGGGCTCTGCTCACAGGCACTTCCTCCAAGGGGATGCCTCGTCGCGCCGCTACGAGCGGCTGTCACACCCGGATGGCCGGTCAGCAGTCCTCATGGACATGCCCCCGAGACCAGATGGACCTCCCGTTCGAGACGGCCTTCCATACAGTAAAATAGCGCATCTTGCCGAAGGCGTCCGTCCATTCGCCGCGATCGGAAGTCTGCTGCGGAGCCAAGGGCTGAGCGCACCAGCTGTCTACGACATGGATTTGGACGAGGGATTTCTCCTTTTGGAGGACCTTGGCGATTCTGTCTACAGCCAGATATCCGCCGAGAAATTCGACATGTCGGCGCCCATGACCGCGGCCGTAGACGTATTGCTCAGTCTGGCCTCTGCGAGAATACCCGACCGCATTTCTTTACCGGATGGCTCCGAATTTGCCATTCCTCCATATGACAGGCGAGCCCGAGAAATCGAGGTCGAACTTTTACTCGACTGGTACTTTCCGACTGTGAAGGGACATGCGGCATCAGGCGAGCTTCGCACCTCTTTTCTGACGGGATGGCGCAAACTATGGCCGGCAGTCGAGCTTGATGAACCAACCCTGGTCCTGCGAGACTACCACTCGCCGAACCTCCTCTGGCTGCCACAGCGCGAGGGGTTGGCCCGCGTTGGTATCATCGACTATCAGGACGCCATGATCGGCCATGCGGCTTATGATCTTGTGTCCCTCTTGCAAGACGCTCGGATTGATGTGTCCGCAGCGACGGAGACGGACCTGCTCGATTATTATTTGGCGGGGCGGCAGACTTCACGCGATGATTTTGATGCCGAACGGTTCCTGACCGCCTATGCCATCATGGGCGCCCAGCGAGCAGCAAAAATACTTGGCATATTTACGCGCCTCTCAAAGCGCGACGGAAAGCATGGGTATCTTCGCCATATGCCCCGCATCCGGCGCTATCTCGCCAGGAACCTCCGTCATCAAAACCTCAATGAGCTCCGTCACTGGTTCGAACATCATCTGCCGGAAGCATTGATCGAAGCTTCATCGTGAGGTCTAGCGTGTATCGAACGGAAGCACAGACTAAAGACGCAAAGCGGAAAACGAAGCCTGCCTTGATCGTGACCAACGCGATGGTTCTTGCGGCGGGCATGGGCCAGAGAATGCGGCCGCTCACCAACGACCGGCCCAAGCCCCTCGTTCCCGTCCTGGGCCGCCCGCTCCTGGAACACGTGCTGCAGCGGTTGGTCGAAGACGGGATCACGACCGCCGTCATAAATGTCCATTATCTCGCAGAACAGATCGAGCGATACGTCGAGGACATCAGTCGTCCCAAGATCATTATCTCCGATGAGCGGTCGATGCTGCTGGACACGGGCGGTGGCACTGCACGCGCTTTACCTCTTCTGGGTGACGGCCCCTTTGCAGTCGTCAACTCCGACAGCGCATGGATCGAGGGCGCCAAGCCAGCGCTGCAGCGCCTGCGCGAGCATTGGCGCGACGAAGAGATGGACTGCCTCATGCTCTTGGCGAGCACGGTAACCAGCATAGGCTATGATGGCGCCGGGGATTTCACCATGGACCCGTCTGGGCGGCTCGTTCGGCGGGCGCAGGGCGAGGTCGCGCCTTTTGCCTTTGCAGGCGTGTATATTGTGCACCCCCGACTTTTCCGTGATGCGCCCGACGGTGCCTTTTCGATGAATGTCTTGTGGGATCGTGCGATAGAGGCCGGACGCCTTTTTGGCCTGCGCCATGACGGCGTCTGGCTTCACGTGGGCACTCCCCAGGGCTTGATCCTGGCAGAGCAGGCTCTGCAGAAAGTGTAATCATGTCAACCTCGCACGGCACGACAGCGCCGCGCGTCTTCACCGTGCCTCCCGGCGAGCCCTTCTTGGATCGGCTTGCGGCAGCCGTCCTTTCCTCTGAGCTGGTTCCTCCTTTGCCGATCTCAGAGCCCTTCGGCTTGGCACGTACCACTATTCTCTTGCCCACCCGGCGCTCTTCCCGGGTCTTGACGGATTGTTTTCTCGCGCTCGGCGGAGGAGCCACCCTTCTTCCGCGCATCAGGCCATTGGGCGACATCGACGAGGATGAATTTGTTCTCGCCTCCGGAAACAATGTGGAGGAGCTGCATCTCCCCCCCGCTGTCTCTACGCTCGAACGGGATCTGACCCTTGCGCGCATCCTGTTGGAATGGTCGGCACGAAACCCGGACCATCTTTTAGGCCATACGCTGACCACCGGACCGGCTCAGTCCATCAAATTAGCAAAATCCCTCGGACAGCTTCTAGCCGCTTTTGAGACCGAGGGCCTGACCCTGGATATGCTTGGGGCACTTCGCGACGGCGACTATCCGGAACATCGTGCTGCGATGGTCGACTTTCTGTCCGTCGTACAAGACCTGTTGCCGCATGAGTTTGCTCAGCGCGGCGTGATTGGTGCTCTGGCTCGCAGAAATCTTCTCCTGGAGGCCGAGGCCTCCAGACTTGCCCTGACGTTGCCCAATGTCCCGATGATCGCGGCGGGCTCTACCGGCTCGATCCCGGCGACAGCTCGCCTTCTATCAGCCATATCACGACTGCCCCGGGGCGCCGTCATCCTGCCCGGTCTGGATCAAGACCTCGACGATCACAGCTGGGACCAACTCCCACCTCAGCACCCCCAATACGGGCTAAAAATGCTGCTGGAGAAGATCGGAATTGATCGGCAGGATGTTAGAGTTCTACCGGGCTGTCGTCCCTCCCGCCGAGGCCGGTTTCTGAGTGAGGTCATGCGCCCCGCTGAAACAACGGAACTGTGGCAGGCGGCGATCTCAAGTTTCACGTCCCGAGACTTGGAGGCGGCAACCAACGGCCTGGAGCTGATCCCAGCGGCCACGCACCGGGAAGAGGCTCTTTGCATTGCGATGATCATGCGCCAGGTCTTGGAGGAACCGGCTCGGCAAGCGGCATTGATCACGCCCGACAGACGGCTGGCCCGCCGGGTAGCCTCCGAACTGGCGCGGTGGAATATCTTTGTAGACGACAGTGCTGGCGTGCCGCTGTCGCAGACGTCCGCAGGATCCTTTGCATTTTTGCTCCTGGACGCCAGTTTGAACAAGTTTGCGCCAGTGCAAATGCTTGCGCTTCTGAAGCACCCCCTGGCCGCCTTTGGCTTTGAGCGTGCAGATCTGCGTCGGCGGGCTCGGTCATTCGAGATGGTCGCGTTGCGCGGACTTCGACCTCCTCCGGGCCTTCAAGGGCTGCAGAACGCTTTGCAGAACGCCCGCAAGGGCCAGCACCGCCGAAATGGAAGGATCTCGGAGCAGACGTGGATAGAGCTCGATGAGCTCATGATCGCGCTGGCGGAACGGCTTCAGCCCTTCCAGGCGGTGATGGATGGAACGGACCGAACCTCACTCCAAACTCTCACCGAAGCTCATTTGAAAGCAGCCGAGGCCTGTGCTCCTTCGGATCCCCAGGGCTGCTATCTCTGGCGGGGCGAAGAGGGCGAGGGCCTGGCGGCGCTGTTCGCAACTCTGATCGAAGCCTCGTCACACGGACCAAAAATCGAGCCATTCCTTTATCCCTCTTTGTTACGCGAAGTCATGGCTGGCCAAGTTGTGCGGCCCAATGCAAATCAGCATCCCCGTTTGTCAATTTACGGACTTCTCGAGGCGCGGCTGATCACCTCTGACGTGATCATCCTTGGCGGTCTTAACGAGGGTGTTTGGCCGCCGGAGTCCCAGGAGGACCCATGGCTGAGCCGCCCAATGCGGGCCGCTATGGGCTTACTCTCACCCGAGCGACGGCAAGGGCTTGCGGCCCATGATTTCGTCCAGGCAATGGCTGGACAGAAAGTGTACGGCACCTGGTCGGCCAAGATTGACGGCGCTCCGGCGACTGCATCTCGGTGGATACTGAGGCTAAAGGCCCTTCTGGATGCATCCAGGGCAGGACACCTGATTGCGTCCACGAGCCCCTGGGTGGCGTGGGCCCGGATGATAGACGACAGCTCGACGCCAGCTGTACTGGCGATACCGAAGCCGCGACCTGCCACTTCACTGCGCCCGCGACGTCTGAGCGTCACGGAAATTGAAACCTGGATCCGAGATCCCTATGCCATTTTTGCCAAACATATTTTGAAGCTTCGTCGGCTGGATGAACTCGATCGCATACCAGGCCCGGCGGAACGCGGCGTTCTGGTTCATGCAGCCCTCCAGCGGTTCTCGGAAAGCTATCCGGAAGCCCTTCCGCAGGACATCGAGCGCACCCTTCTGGCCTGTGGCGAGGCTGAGTTCGCTGACTGGCTTGAATATACCGACGTTCGCAGCTTTTGGTGGCCACAGTTCCAGCGCATGGCCTCTTGGTTTGCCGTAGTCGAAAGAGGTTTGCGAGAAGGCGTGTCCAGGAGCTTGGTTGAACTTGGCGGCCGGATCGAAGTGCCGGGCCCCATGGGACCCTTCGAGTTGACGGCACGAGCCGACCGATTTGATATCTTTGCAGACGGCTCAGTACGCATCCTTGATTACAAGACTGGCAGACTTCCTACGCATAAGCAGGAACAGGCAAATTTCAGTCCGCAGCTGCTGCTTGAAGTGAAAATGGCAGAACATGGAGGTTTCGAGCTCGTTGGTCCCGTGGATGTGAAAGAGTTCGCCTATGTGAGATTGAGCGGCGGTAACCCTCCGGGAGAAATCCGGACAGCACCGGCGGATGATGCCATTACGGACATGACCATGCAGGGCCTCAGTGATCTGGTGGCAGCCTACGACGACGAAAATCAGCCCTATATTCCGAGGGTCCGGATCGAGAGGCAGGACGCCGAACTCGACTATGACCACCTCTCCCGCTTCCGTGAGTGGTCCTCAATCAGCGCAGTCACCGGGACGGAGGTTGTCGATGAGTGATGCGGCGTCGACGGCAAGCGCCCTGCAATCCCGAGCCTCCAACCCCGCAGTCTCAGCATGGGTTTCCGCCAGCGCCGGATCCGGCAAGACCCGTGTCCTCGTGGATCGAGTGATTCGCCTTTTGCTGGGGGGCACAGAACCTGCCCGCATTCTATGCCTGACCTTCACCCGCGCTGCGGCCGGTGAGATGTCGAACCGCCTGTTTGCCGTGCTTAGCGGGTGGATCGGTCTTGAGGATGCAGCTCTGATCCAAAAAATCACAGAGCTGACGGGCACCGTACCGCGAGCGAGCGAGTTGAGCGCTGCTCGCCGACTTTTTACGAGAGCCTTGGAAACGCCAGGGGGCCTGAAGATTCAGACGATCCATGCCTTCTGTGAAAAACTCTTGCAACGATTTCCCGTGGAGGCGGGGATCGTGCCGGGATTTTCGGTGATGGACGAACGGTCGGCGGATGAAGTGATCTCGACGGTCCGAGATGAGTTCCTCCGAAAGATGGCTTTGGATCCTCGATCGCTCCAGGCTCAGGCGTTCGATACGGTGTCCTCCTACGTCAACGAATTGTCCTTCGATCGCATTCTCAAGGAGATCCTTGATCAGCGGCGTCAGTTGGTAGAGCTGTTGGAACCCCGTTCCTTTCAGGAAGCGCTGGCGCGGTTGCGGATCTTTTTTGATCTCCAGGAGGACACAACCCTCGGCTCCATCGCCCGTGAGGCTTGCAACGGAGCTGACCGCAGCCAGCTGGCCGCGGCCATGGAGCTCCTTGCCGGTGCTGGTACGCGAATGGAAGCTCAGTCCGCTCGCATTGATGCCTTCCTGAAAGCTGCCGACGACGATGCTGCTTTTGCCGCCGCCAAAGATATCTTCTGCAAGAGCGACGGAGGCCCCCGGGCGGATGCCTACGTTATCTCAACCTCTCTGGCCGCAAAGAACCCTGGAGTGGCGGACGCCCTTTTTGCCGAGCGTGACCGCATCCTGAGACTGTGCGAGCAGGAACGCGCAATGCACGTGGTCACGGCGACGGAGGCATTGCTGATCGTGGCCCTGTCGATGCTGGGTGCGTACGAGCACCAGAAGCGTCAACAGGGTCAGTACGACTATGATGACCTCATCGACCAGACCCTCTCGATGCTTTCGCGGATGCATGGTGCCGCTTGGGTCCTGTTCAAGCTCGACGGCGGCATTGACCATATTCTTATTGATGAAGCGCAGGACACAAGTCCGGTGCAGTGGCAGATCGTCGAAAAAATAGCCGAGGAGTTTTTTGCCGGCAGCGGCGCGCGCGGCGACGTCGCCCGGACCTTGTTCGTGGTCGGCGACCATAAGCAATCGATCTACAGTTTCCAGGGCGCCGATCCTCAGGCATTCGACGACATGCATCGCGCCTTTCGCAGCAGGATCCACGCGGCCTCACGTCTCTTCGAGGATGTGCCGCTGAGTGTTTCTTTCCGCTCGACGGCGGACGTTCTAAGGGCTGTGGACTGGGTATTCGCACAGGTGGGAGCGCAGGCGGGCCTAATACCGTTTGGTGGAGAGTTGCGTCCTCACGAGCCGACCCGACGGGGTCACGCAGGATTGGTTGAGATCTGGTCCAAGGAAATCCCGCTTCCGAAGGCCCCCCGACCCATTTGGGATGCGCCAGTGGATCATGAGGATGCTGGCCATCCTCGGCTTCGCCTCGCGGAGAAGATTTCGGCTACGATTTCGGGGTGGCTCCAGGAGGGCAGCATGCTCGAAGCGCATGGCCGCCCCATCCGGCCCGGCGACATCATGATCCTTGTTCGCCGTCGCGACCGCTTCGTCGATGCTCTGCTGCGCAGTCTCAAACGGCGAGGAGTGCCGGTCGCAGGCGCCGATCGGCTGGTGCTGACCGAGCACATCGCCATCATGGATCTTATTGCGCTGGGGCGCTTTGTGCTTCTGCCAGAGGACGACCTGACACTTGCCTGTGTTCTAAAGAGCCCGCTGCTCGCGCGCGACGACGGTAATCCTATAGACGATGACGATCTGATCGATCTTTGCCACTCTCGAGCGGGGACTTTGTGGACCTCGTTAAACAGCGGGGTGAATAAGGGGCTCCCGTATGCCGCAGCACTCAATCGCTTGAGAGGATGGTTCAACAAGGTCGACTTCAAACCTCCTTTTACCTTCTTCTCCGAGATTCTCGGCGCCGACGGTGGGCGCCGAAATTTTGTCCGTCGCTTAGGGGCGGAAGTCAACGACCCGCTCGATGAATTCCTACGACTGACACTGGAGTACGAACAAGCGCACACGCCTTCTTTGCAAGGCTTCCTCCACTGGCTCACTTCAGCAGAGACATCCATCAAGCGGGATATGGAACATGGCTCCGATGAAGTGCGCATCATGACTGTGCATGGAGCTAAGGGGCTTGAAGCAAATATCGTCTTTCTTCCCGACACCTGCTCGCCACCGCGAAAGCAGAATGACCCTGCGATCTTGTTCTCACCGCACGACAGCCGGGGAGCCGGGATCCCCTTTTGGCGCCTCACCACCGATTATCAGGGAAGTGCAATCGAAAGCCTCAGAGAGAGAGAACAGGAGGCTCAGCGCCAAGAATACAACCGACTGCTCTATGTCGCCATGACCCGCGCCCGTGACCGTCTGTATGTGTGCGGCTACGACAGTGTGAGGAAAGCCAGCGGTGTTACATGGTACGACATGATCTTCGAGGCGCTCGCCCCCAATGCCGAGGAGCTGCCACAGGCTGATGGATCGACCATTTGGCGCATCCAAAGCAAGCAGACGGCAGAGATCTCTTCGGCTGCAAAAGATGTCATATGCGACATTCCTGGATCTTTACCGCAGTGGTTGCACACTCCTCCGCCTTCGGAATCCGAGGTCAAACCCTTGCTCGCGACCTCCCTTGCTTCTACTGACGGCGAGGATGATGTCCCGCTCTCGCCATTGGCCGGGATGGCCGACTCAGCTCGATTAACGCGCGGACGCTTGATACATAAGCTTCTCGAGGCCTTGCCGGAGCTGTCGCTCACGGCTCGGGAGACGGCTGCACGAAAATTCCTCGCTCATCCCGCTCACAAGCTCCGCGAGGACCAGCAGAACAACATCTGGGAAGAAGTCTCAGCCATATTGGAGGACACGAGATTCGCAGCCGTCTTTGCTCCTGGCAGTTTGGCCGAGGTGCCCTTGGCGGGCTTCTCGAGGGACGATGGCGTGAAGCTGGTGGGCCGCATCGATCGCCTGGCCGTCACCGATGACGAAGTTCTGATCGTTGATTACAAGACCAACCAATCCCCGCCCTTATCTCAGAATGAGGTCCCGGAGGCTTATAGGAGGCAACTTGGGATCTACGCCGAACTGGCCGGCAGGATCTTCCCAAGCCGGCATGTCCGTTGCGCACTTCTTTGGACGTATGGCCCCCACCTGATGGAAGTCTCAAGCTGACTGTCGTCAAACTGTAGCAAACCACCATACAATGTCACAATCGGTGTATCGCCTAGGGTCGTGAGCCTAATAATGAGTGATAACAAGAGCGCTCTCTGGGGAATGGCGATCCTCCTGCTTTCCGCCATGGCAACGCTCCTGGTCATGCAAGACCTGACGATGCCGGTGATTACCGCGGCTGTGTTTATAGGCCTGGCCCTGATCGTGTTGCTTGTGAGCACCCGCCGAGTCAATGTACAGCCTCAAGGCGACCAACTCGTGATGGCCGCCGGTCGGAACGCATGGGCAGTAGAGCGGATTTTGCCGCTGATTGGCGATGCCATTCCCGATCCTATGATCATCCTCGATCAGCGCGGAACAGTCCTCCTTTGCAACATGTCAGCACGCCGTCTGCTGGAGATGGATCCGCGCGGACAACATGTCTCGACCGGCATCCGGGCACCGTCAATTCTCGATGCCATAGATGAGGTCGCTGCGACACGGACGGTCCAACAAGTCGATTATGAAGTGCGTGTGCCCATTGAACGCCGCTTCGAAGCTCTGGTCGCTCCGCTGCAGTGGATGGAAGCTCGCAAGGGGGAGTCGATCCCGTCGGTCCTCGTGCTCATGCGGGATCTAACGCGCGCCTACCAAGTCGAGCGTATGCGCGCAGACTTCATCGCCAACGCGAGCCACGAGCTCCGCACGCCCCTGGCCTCGGTGCTGGGTTTCATAGAGACCCTCCAGGGCGCCGCAAAGAATGACACGGCAGCCCGCGAGCGCTTCCTGGAGCTCATGCGGATCCAGGGCTATCGGATGACCAGGCTGATCGATGATCTGCTGTCCCTGAGCCGGATAGAGATGAATGCACATCTCTTGCCGACCGAAACAATCAATGTTGAACAGATCGTCCGCCACGTCGTCGATGTCCTGTCCCCCCTGGCGACCGAACACGGCGTCGAAGTCAAACTGTCCATCTCGACAGATGTACCGCCCTTAACACGCGGGGCACGCGATGAGTTGGTGCAAGTATTCGAAAACCTCATCGAGAACGCTCTGAAATATTCTCATGACGGCAAACTCATTGAAGTCAATTTCGAGACAAAGGCGGGGTTTGTAGATGTGTCCATTCGCGACCACGGGCCCGGTATCCCTGAGGAGCATCTTCCCCGTCTCACGGAGCGCTTTTATCGCGTCAGCACGCAGGATAGCCGAGCCCGAGGGGGCACGGGTCTGGGCCTGGCAATCGTCAAGCACATCCTCAATCGGCATCGTGGAAAGTTGAGGATCAAGAGCACTGTCGGTGAAGGCTCGACCTTCACGGTTCGACTGCCGCTGGCACCAAACCCAAATCCCGTTTCTAATCAGTAACTTAAGGTGTTATAAAACTGTTACCCTCCTGACATAGAACAGCATTGGAAGGCCCATAGGTTACCGAGGCGAGTTCGGGCGAGCTCCACAGACAGAGAGGCTAACAAATGAAATTCATCAGCCGTACTATGCTTGGCGGCATGGTTGCGGGAGCAATGGCTCTTGCCACCATCGGCCTCGCACAAGCCACAGATATTGCCGGCGCTGGCGCGACGTTCCCTTACCCGATCTACGCTAAGTGGGCGGACAGCTACAAAAAGGAAACCGGCGACAGCTTGAACTATCAATCCATTGGCTCTGGTGGCGGCATCAAGCAGATCAAGGCGAAGACCGTAACCTTTGGTGCCTCTGATATGCCCCTCAAAGCCGAGGATCTCGAGGCGGCGGGATTGATCCAGTTCCCGATGGTCATGGGTGGCGTTGTCCCCGTGGTGAACCTCGATGGCATTCAGCCAGGTGGAATCACGCTGAGTGGTGAAGTGCTCTCGCAGATTTTCCAGGGCAAGATTGCGGCTTGGAACGATGACGCAATCAAAGCTTTGAACCCGGGCGTGGAGCTTCCTTCGAGTGCGATCGCCGTGGTTCACCGTTCTGACGGATCCGGCACCACCTTCATTTTCACCGACTATCTGTCGAAGGTGAGCCCCAACTGGAAAGGCGAAGTGGGCGCTGCGACTTCAGTCCAATGGCCAGTGGGCATTGGCGCCAAAGGTAACGAGGGCGTTGCCAACAACGTCAAGCAGACCAAAGGCTCGATTGGCTATGTCGAATATGCCTATGCGAAGCAGAATGGTCTGACTCACGCCAAACTGCTCAACAAGGACGGCAAGGCCGTAAGTCCCGAAGCACCGACCTTCCAGGCTGCCGCGGCCAATGCCGATTGGAAGGGCACTCCTGGTTTCAACGTCATTCTCACCGACGAGCCGGGTGCCGATAGCTGGCCGATTTCTGGAGCCACCTTCATTCTGATGCACAAGAAGGCGGCAAACCCAGAAGAGTCAGCAGCCGCGCTGAAGTTCTTCGCCTGGGCTTACAAGAATGGCGATGCAGCGGCTGAAGAGCTGGCCTATGTCCCCATGCCAGACGATGTCGTCGCGCTCGTTGAAGAGGCTTGGAAGCAGGTCGTCGGTCCCGACGGCAATCCTGTCTTCAAAGGCATGTAAGAACAGTCTCGAGGTGCCTGGATCGCAGATACGGATCCAGGCGCTTTATCCTTCCAATTTTCGTTGCCAACAACGACACTTCGGCCAGGTGAAACGATGTCGAGTCAGTCGATTATGACGCAAGACGTGCTTGCCAAGGGCCGCAATGTCGATCGCGCCCGGACGCTGAAACGCTTCAATACGATGGATGCCGCCTTTCGCGGCGTCACCTTCTCGGCAGCCGTGCTGGTGCTTGTGCTGCTGGGTGGGGTTATCGTCGCGCTTGTTGAGGGCTCCCTGCCAGCTTGGAGAGCGTTTGGGTTTGGGTTCCTCACCACGGAATCCTGGAACCCGGTCACAGAGCGGTTCGGTGCGCTGGCACCCATTTACGGCACTGTCGTTACCTCCATCATCGCTCTGATCCTTGCCGTGCCCGTGGGTCTTGGCATTGCGATCTTCCTGACGGAGCTGTGCCCCGCATTCCTTCGCCGCCCCATTGGCATCGCGATTGAACTGCTGGCGGGCATTCCCAGCATTATCTATGGAATCTGGGGTCTCTTCGTGTTTGCCCCCTTCTTGCAGGTCTATGTCCAGCCGGCCCTGATCAATTTGTTCGGCGACATTCCCGTGCTGAACAGTTTGTTCGCCGGACCGCCTTACGGCATCGGCATCCTGACCGCTTCGCTCATTCTCGCGATCATGATTCTTCCTTTCATCACAGCCATTACGCGAGATGTATTCGAGACCACACCTCCCATGTTGAAGGAGTCCGCCTACGGGCTTGGATGCACCACCTGGGAGGTGGTCTACAAGGTCGTGCTGCCCTTTACTCGCGTCGGCGTCATCGGTGGCGTCATGCTGGGCTTGGGCCGGGCTCTTGGTGAGACGATGGCCGTCACATTTGTGATCGGAAACGCACATCGGATCAGCGCCTCGATCTTGGCGCCGGGCACGACCATCTCCGCCTCAATCGCCAATGAGTTCACGGAGGCCGTCGGGGATCTCTACACATCCTCGCTCATCGCGCTGGGTTTGATCCTCTTCATCATCACTTTCATTGTGCTCGCCGCAGCACGCTACATGCTGATGCGCATTGAGCGCCGCTTGGGGAACTGACCATGTACGCACGTCGGCGCTTCAAGAACTCGCTCGCCATGGGTCTGTCGTTCACAGCCGCAGCGATCGGCCTGGGCTGGCTTGTGCTGATCCTGGGGGTCCTGGTGTACAAGGGCGTATCGGGCCTCAGCCTGGCCGTGTTCACCGAAATGACGCCGCCTCCTGGGAGCGACGGCGGCTTGCTGAACGCGATCGTCGGCAGCATCATCATGACAGCGATCGCAATTGCGCTCGGCACGCCCATCGGCATGTTGGCTGGCACCTACATGGCCGAATACGGCCGCGACAACAAACTGACCACCACCGTCCGGTTCATCAACGATATCCTTCTTTCGGCACCGTCGATTGTCATCGGGCTTTTCGTCTACGAGATCATGGTCGTGCCCATGGGTCATTTCTCGGGCATTGCCGGGGCCGTGGCCTTGGCCATCCTCGTCATTCCCGTTGTCGTCCGGACCACGGAGGACATGCTCCTTCTTGTTCCCAGCACCCTGCGCGAGGCAGCATCGGCCTTGGGTGCGCCACGCTGGTACGTCATCTCGAAGGTTGCATATCGGGCCGCTCAGACGGGCATCATCACTGGCGTCCTGCTGGCCATTGCCCGCATTTCGGGAGAGACGGCACCGTTGCTCTTCACGGCATTGAACAATCAGTTCTTCAGCGCTGATCTCAATTCGCCGATGCCGAGTCTACCGGTGGTCATCTTCCAGTTTGCACTGAGCCCCTATGACGACTGGCAGCAGCTCGCTTGGACGGGCGCTCTCATAATCACTGTCGCGGTGCTGACGCTGAGCATCTTCGCCCGCGTCCTTACGGCTAAGAAAGCGGAAAGATAATCATGGCCCAGGTTCAAGCATTGAAAAAGTCCGCCTCCCAGCTGGAGGAGCGAGTTTCCATCAACAACGTCTCCTTCTTCTACGGCGACTCTCAGGCACTGAAGGCGATCAGTCTTCCCCTCTATGACCGCGAGGTCACCGCTTTCATCGGCCCGTCCGGTTGCGGAAAATCGACCCTGCTACGGCTGCTGAACAGAATGTACGACCTGTATCCAAAGCAGCGAGCCGAGGGTGAGATCCTGCTGGACGGACAGAACATTCTGGACCCGGCTCTAGACCTGAATCTGCTCCGTTCGAAGGTCGGTATGGTTTTTCAGAAACCGACGCCCTTTCCCATGTCGATCTACGACAATATCGCCTTCGGCATTCGGCTCTACGAAAAGCTTCCGAAATCCGAGATGGATGACCGGGTGGAGGACGCCCTCCGGCGGGGAGCACTTTGGAATGAAGTAAAGGACAAGCTGAGCTCCAGTGGAATGGGTTTGTCGGGGGGTCAGCAACAGCGCCTGTGCATCGCCCGCAGTGTCGCGGTCCGACCGGAAGTCATTCTCTTCGATGAACCCTGTTCAGCGCTGGATCCGATTTCTACGGGACGCATAGAAGAACTGATCGAGCAACTTAAGGCTGATTACACGATTGCGATCGTGACTCACAATATGCAGCAGGCAGCCCGTGTGTCGAAATACACGGCCTTCATGTATTTGGGTGAGTTGATGGAATTCGATGTCACTGAGAAGATCTTTACAGCTCCTTCGAACAAGAAAACTGAAGAATACATCACAGGCCGCTTCGGCTGATTGTGCCCATTGAAAAGGATAATGACGTGAGCGAACACATCGTCAAATCATTCGACGAAGAAATCGCTGCTTTCAACACCCGCTTAGCCCAAATGGGTGGGCTGGCTGAGGAGCAACTCGCGGGCGCGATCGATGCGTTGGAAAAGCGCGACGTGGAACGCGCATCGGAGATCATCAAGCGGGACCAGAAGCTCGATGACCTCGAACATCAGGTCGAAGAACGTTCGATCCTGCTCATCGCCAAGCGGCAGCCGATGGCGCGCGATTTGCGGCATGTCGTCGTCGGCCTGCGCACTGCAATGGATCTTGAGCGCATCGGCGATCTCGCCAAGAACATCGCTAAACGCAGCTTCGCCATTTCGGATGGAAGGCCGACATCTGGATACTCCGGCATTAATCAGATGGGGCGGCTTGCTCTCGAGCAGCTCAAGCTGGTTCTTGATGCCCTCGTCCAGCATGATGCAGACAAGGCAATGGAAGTCTGGCGCTCCGACGAAGCTATTGATAGCCTCTATAATGCACTGTTCCGGGAATTGTTGACCTATATGATGGAAGATCCAAGAACGATTGGATCGTGCACGCACCTGTTATTTGCCGCCAAAAATATAGAGCGCATCGGTGATCACTGCACAAACATAGCCGAGAATGTCTACTACTTGGTTCATGGTCAAACTCTTAATGATGACCGTCCCAAGAGCGATACCACGAGTATGACTAATATCCGCTACGCTGGAAATGGTAATAAGACAAGTGTAGATCAATGAACGCATCGATTTTGATTGTAGAAGACGAGGAACCCCTGCAGGTTCTGCTGTCCTACAATTTTGAAGCGGAAGGCTTTCGTGCCCGGAGTGCCATGAACGGGGATGAAGTCGAGGTCCTGGTAGAAGAGGAACGCCCGGACCTCATCATCCTGGATTGGATGCTGCCGGGGCTTTCAGGGATCGAGCTGTGTCGCCGCTTGCGCTCTCGGAGTGAGACACGCGACATTCCCATCATCATGCTGACAGCCCGCGGTGAAGAACAGGAGCGCGTCCGAGGCTTGGCAACAGGGGCCGACGACTATGTCGTCAAACCATTTTCTGTGCCGGAACTGGTAGCACGAGTGCGAACGGTTCTCCGTCGGTCAAATCCGGAAATAGTGGCTGACGTGTTGCGTGCTGGTGAACTTCAGGTTGACCTGAGAACGAGGCGCGTCACCCGCAATGGCCGCGACATCCCACTCTCGCCGACGGAGTTCAAGCTTCTCGAGCATCTTTTGCGGAATGCAGGCCGCGTTTATAGTCGCGAGCAGCTTCTAAACGCGGTGTGGGGTCGTGATATCTACATCGATGAGAGAACGGTCGACGTGCATGTCGGACGTTTGCGCAACGTCCTGAATCGGGGCAAGGAAGCAGACCCGATCAGGACCGTACGCGGGGTGGGTTATTCGTTCGACGAAAGGTTCACTTGATATCCCAGACCCGGGTTTGAAAATCAGGCTGCGCCTCTGACCTTCAGGCGACGCCGATCTTGAAGCGGCTGATAGGCCAAGCGAGCGTGGGTATCGCAATAGGGAAGACCGCTTTTCGGCAAGCATCCGCAGAAGTGGAAGGTTTCGGTTCCCGGCTCACCCAGAGGCCATCTGCACGTCTTATCGCTCAATTGCAGGATACTGACACGATCGCTCGTCGATGTATTCACTTGCCGCAGAGGCATCGGCTTCGGCGCGGGCGAAGCCTCCGCGACGGTCTCAACTTCGACCTTCAGAGCGCTTGATCCCATTGTCGGGAACTGGGTTATTTTACCCGGCGCGCCGTGCGTCCGGCTCTTTACGCGCGGTCGGCTATGCTGCGTTCGTGCTGGCGTCCCTCGGCCGGAGAGGCCCAAGCGGTGAACTTTGCCGATTACCGCGTTTCGAGTGACTTCTCCTAGCTTATTAGCAATTTGGCTGGCACTGAGGCCTTCGTTCCAAAGTTGCTTCAGAAGATCAACCCGTTCATCGGTCCACATTAAAATACCCCGCTGAAAGTGTTGGCAGAATCGCCTGACGCTTGCCGGCGAAAAGATCCACTCCGACGCAAAACGACTATACCTAGTTAAAATGACAATATTTCGTAGTTCCCAGGGATTCACCCTACTAGTTTTGGGGTCTCTTAGCAATCGCGACACCTCGAATCGGAGGGGTTTTCCCCAAGAGGAAATTCTCCGGCGCCCGATATCGGAATTGGTTAATTAAAAGTTACGGGTTGCAGGACTCCTCAGTCCATGTGGCGCTCTGACTCAGGCCCCGGCAATTCGCCCTTCGCGTTGACCTTAGCTCTCAAAAAGCCTATAAAAACTAAGCTTGACCTGGGATTTCAGCCTCATGTGCCGCCGGAACACCGGCGGCACTTTGATTTTTGGAGTGACGAATGGTTGCGGCGGTCCTGCCCACCTATGCTCGCATGCCCGTAGCGTTCGATCGGGGCGTCGGTGCACATCTCTTTACAGCCGAGGGCGAAAGCTACCTCGATTTCGGCTCCGGCATTGCCGTCAACGCGCTTGGCCATGCACATCCTCATCTGGTGCAGGCGCTGAAAGACCAGGCTGAGAAGCTCTGGCATACCTCGAATATCTTCGAGATCCCGGGTCAGCAAAGACTCGCGGAGCGATTGATCGCAGCAAGCTTCGCCGACACGGTGTTCTTCTGTAACTCTGGCGCCGAGGCAATCGAATGTGCCGTCAAGATGGCGCGTCGATATCATTGGGCAAAAGGTGCCCCGGAACGCTATCGCATTGTGACCATCGAAGGCGCGTTTCACGGCCGAACACTCGCGACGATCGCGGCCGGCGGCCAGCAGAAGCATTTGGAGGGTTTCGGACCCCCCGTGGAAGGCTTCGATCAAGTGGCCTTCGGTGACATAGCAGCCATTAAGGCCGCGATCGGACCTGAGACGGCAGGCGTTTTGATCGAACCCATCCTCGGTGAGGGCGGCCTGCGCGTCTGGCCTCACAGCAGCTTGCGCGCACTGCGCGCTCTTTGCGATGAAGAGGGCATCCTGCTCCTCTGCGATGAGGTCCAGTGCGGAATGGGTCGGACCGGGAAGCTGTTCGCGCATGAATGGGCCGGCATAATTCCCGACATCGTCGCCGTAGCAAAGGGTCTTGGCGGCGGCTTTCCGGTGGGTGCCTGTCTGGCGACGGAGAATGCGGCATCAGGCATGGTGGCCGGCACCCATGGCTCAACCTTTGGGGGAAACCCCTTAGCCATGGCAATCGGCAACGCGGTCCTGGATATCATCCTCGCAGATGGCTTCCTCGAAAGGGTCCAGCACGCGTCGAAACTGTTTTCACAGAAGCTGGCACAGGTGCAGGACGAGCATCCTGACATCATCGAGGAGGTGCGCGGAGAGGGCCTGATGCGGGCCGTGAAGTGCAAGGTCCCGAACAAGGATCTTTTGGAAGCCTGTCTGCAGGAGCATCTCCTCACCGTCGGCGGCGGCGACAACGTGCTGCGGCTGCTGCCGCCTCTTATCATTAAGGATGAAGAGATCGAGGACGGCGTGAGGCGGCTATCGCGAGCCTGTACGGCGCTTGCGCGCGGGAACGGTGTCGCAACCTAGGAGGCAATGATGGCATCTCAGCCCCGGCATTTCTTGGACATCCAGGACTTCAAGGCGGACACGCTACGCCAGTTGCTTTCGCACAGCCGCGCTATGAAACAAGCACGGAATGGCAGCTCGCAGGGAGTGGTGGAGCCGAACCGGCCGCTTGACGGGCGTGTGCTCGCAATGATCTTCGAAAAGCCGTCAACACGCACCCGTGTTTCGTTTGATGTTGCAATGCGCCAACTCGGCGGCTCGACCCTCGTCCTTTCCGCCAACGACATGCAGCTCGGTCGCGGCGAAACGATTTCCGACACCGCCAAGGTGCTTTCGCGTTATGTCGACGCCATCATGATCAGAAGCCACAGCCACAGCAATCTGATGGAACTTGCGGAGCATGCTACGATCCCGGTCATAAACGGCCTGACAGATCGCTCTCATCCCTGTCAGGTGATGGCCGATCTCCTGACCCTGGAAGAAAAAAAGGGCACGATTGGTCCCCAGATCGTCGCCTGGAGCGGTGATGGTAACAATGTCGCGAATTCCTGGATCCACGCATCCGCTCGGCTTGGATTTGAGCTGCGGCTGGCCTGTCCGGAGGCGCTGAGCCCTGATCCGATGCTGATGAAGTGGGCGCGCCGGGAAAACGCCAACGTCTCGTTGATGACGGACCCGCGAAGGGCCGTGGAGCAGGCAGACTGCGTCGTTGCAGATACGTGGGTGTCGATGAATGACGCCCATGGCAACAAGCACAATTTGCTCCAGCCTTATCAAGTCAATGCAGCCTTGATGGAACTCGCCAAGCCGGATGCAATCTTTATGCATTGCTTGCCTGCACATCGCGAAGAGGAAGTGACCACAGAGGTGATCGACGGACCTCAATCCGTAGTCTTTGACGAAGCGGAGAACCGTCTCCATATACAGAAGGGCATACTCGCCTGGTGTCTCGGCGCCTCTGCATAATCTAACACGCGCGGGCTTGATCCCGCTGTATATGGTCGAACAATGACTGCACCTTTTACCACCCAAGGCCGGCCTCAGGGAATGAGGACCGGCGACGATATTATACTTCCTTTCGAGGTTAAGCGCCTCGGCGTGCGCGGTCGCATTATTCGTCTGGGCGCGACGGTCGATGACATCATCGGTCGTCATGAATATCCAGCGTCGGTGTCCGCCCTCCTCGCCGAAGCCGTGGCACTCACAGCAATGCTCGGATCATCCCTGAAGTTCGATGGCAAGTTGATCCTCCAGACCAGCACGGATGGGCCGGTGGACCTGTTGGTAGCCGATTTCAACACCCCCGGCGAGGTGAGAGCCTATGCCCACTTCGACGCTGACCGGGTCAAGGAGCTCGAAGATGCCGGCAAGGCGACGCCCGAGGCTCTGATCGGGAATGGCCGTCTCGCCATGACCATCGACCAGGGCGGCGACATGGACCGCTATCAGGGCATTGTGCCCTTGGAAGGAGTCTCGCTGTCCTCGGCAGCCAATGTTTATTTCCATCAATCGGAGCAACTTCCAACCGATGTGCGCTTGGCCGCAGGCCCGATCTTTTCTCGTGGAGAGGGCGGCGTGCAACATTGGCGTGCCGGCGGCATCATGATTCAGCATCTACCCCGAGAAGGGGCAGCCTCCCCCCTCGCTCTTTCGTCGGGCGATATGCCCGGTGATGGTGAAGAAGAGGAGTTTGAAGAGAATGACGACTGGGTGCGCGCCCGTCTGTTCCTAGCGACCGTAGAGGATCATGAGCTCCTCGATCCGACCTTGGCGCCAGAAGTCCTGCTCTATCGGCTCTTCCATGAGGATGGTGTAACGGCATACACGCCGTCGCAGGTGTCTCGTTACTGTCAATGCTCGCGAGAGAGGGTCGCCGATATCGTCACCCAATTCGGATCGGAGGCCATATCCGATATGGTCGAGCAGGGTAAGGTCTCGGTGACATGCGAGTTCTGTTCGACGATCTATGAGTTTGAGTTGCCGGAGCTTGTGAAGACCAGCTAGCAACCGCTGAGGCTTGCAACCAGTCCGGTGAGAACAAATCTACCGTTAACTCGTCGATTCAGACCCGTCGGTGCTCGTCGCGAAAGGAAGAGCAGTGCTTCCAATATCAGTCCTCGACCTCGCCCATGTTCCTGAGGGATCGACGCCAGCCGACGCTCTACGCAACACCCTTGAGCTGGCGCGCCATGTTGAAACCTTGGGCTATGAAAGATTTTGGCTCGCCGAACACCACAATATGGTTGGCATCGCCAGTGCCGCGACCTCTGTCGTCATTGGCTATGTCGCTGCCCATACGACCAAAATCCGTGTTGGCGCCGGCGGCATTATGCTTCCCAATCACTCGCCGATGGTGATTGCAGAGCAGTTCGGGACACTTGCTACCCTCTTCCCAGGACGCATAGATCTTGGACTTGGCAGGGCCCCCGGCACCGATCAGAGGACATTGCGCGCGCTCAGGCGTGACCCAAATTCCGCCGATACTTTTCCGCAGGACGTCCTCGAATTGCAGGCATTGTTGGGACCGGTTCAGCCGGGCCAGGTTGTGCAGGCAGTGCCGGGATCGGATACGAATGTTCCACTATGGATTCTCGGCTCGAGCCTTTTCGGCGCACAACTGGCTGCCATGCTCGGCCTGCCCTACGGTTTCGCCTCTCATTTTGCTCCCGATGCGCTGATGCAGGCCCTCCAGGTCTATCGAGCGAAATTTCAGCCATCGCCTCAGCTTTCAAAGCCCTATGCCATTGTCGGTGTGAACGTGTTCCTGGCCGACACGGATCTCGAAGCGCAGTACTTGTTCACATCAGTGCAACAGACGTTTGCCAATATGTTTCGTGGTGCCCGAGGCAAGCTCCCCGCTCCCATCGACGACATTGAGACCTATTGGAGTCCCATGGAGAAGATGCAGGCAGAACGAATGCTCGCTTGTTCGTTCGTGGGATCAGCCGATACGGTGACCGAGAAGCTGAACCGGTTCCTGGCTCAGACAGGAGCAGACGAACTTATGGTCGCATCCGCGATGCATGATCCGGCAGCGAGGCAGCGTTCCTACAGCATGCTTTCTGAAATCAGGCCCGCCCTCAATCCGTCGACAGCCTTGTTCAAGGCGTCTTGACAGTCAGCGGCGTGGCCGAGAGCTTTCCTGACTTGACCGCCGACATGTTAAATGACCGCGGTCGATCTGCCCAGGTGATGTAGAAAGCTCTGACATGCTACGCGGTCTGAATCCGGCACACTCCGCTTGGGTCTTCTTTTGCAGGACCGCCGTAGCAATCTCCCTTGTATTCGTGGCGGTGGTTCTAAACCCAGTAGGCGCCGAAGCCCAGGACAAGCCACTCGTCATCGCGCGAAGCTTCGATCTGAACTCCCTCGATCCCCACCGGGCCTTCTGCGAAACATGCCAGATCCTGCTCTCGAGCACCTATGAGACGCTCGTGTCCCTGGACGCCGATAACAAGCTTGTGCCCCTCCTTGCGGAAAGCTGGTCAGCCAATTCCGATCAAACCAGGTTCACGTTCAAACTGGCGCCAAACGCTAAATTTTCTGACGGCACGCCCGTAGAAGCGAAGGATGTGAAGTGGTCGTGGGAGCGCTTGAAAAACCTCAAGGGCGCTGCCTCGTTCTTGTTGGAGACCCTCACCTCCATTGAAGCGCCCGACAATGAGACCGTGATTGCCATCATGGGATCGCCCAACTCCGAATTTCTCAATCTCATCGCCGCTCCCTACGCCGCCATCGTGAACAGCGACATCGCTATGGAGAATGGCGCCCGCGCCGGGGTGGATGCACCGACGGCAGATAAGGCGGAAGCCTGGTTCTTGAGGAACTCTGCGGGCAGTGCCCCCTTTGTATTGGGCTCCTATCTGGCCGGTGCCGAGCTACGCCTTAAGAAGAACGACAAATACTGGCGATCTGAGCCAGCGTTCTCCGAAGTGGTCATTCGCGAAGTCAAAGATCCGGCTCTGCGAGCCAAGTTGCTGGACCGGGGCGAAGTTGACATCGCGATGCAGATCGAGCTCGACGCCGCGAAGGCCATAAAGAACCCCGATATTACGGTGCGGGCGTTACCGTCGTTCAGTTTCATCTATTTGGCGCTGTCAGCAGGGGCCAAAGACAATGACGTGCCCCTCACGAAGGAGGTTCGCGAAGCCATCGGCTACGGCATCAATCGAAAGGCTATTCTTGAATTGATGATCGACGGGGAGGGTCAATTGATCACCGCCCCGATCCCCTACGGTTTTCCTGGAGGCACCGGTTATCCAGACCCTGTCTATGATCCTGCCAGAGCAAAAGCCATGCTTACTTCCGCAGGACATCCCAATGGCTTTAATCTCGAAGCCATATTTCCTGATCTCAAAGCTTTCGGAGTAGATTTTCCCCTTTTATTCAAAAGGATTAAGGATGACTTGTCCTTGATTAATGTGAAGGTGAACCTCCAATCGGTGCCCTTCTCCGCTTGGCGGAGCAAAATCATTAAGGACGGCATACCGTTGACGGCGGCATTTTACTCTCCAGACTACTTCGGCACCGCTCAGTTTTTTGAGTATTTCGGAATGATGGAGAAAAGCCCATGGGCGATCTTCGCTCATCTCAAGGACAAGGATGATTTGAACGTCAACGAGACGGAACTCTACAAGGAAGCGCTGTCGTCCGACGCCAGGGCAACAGAGGGGATCTGGCATGAGCTTGGTCTGCATATGATTGACGACAAGATCATCTTCCCCATTATGAGCCCGCATCTCATTCTCGCATACCGGAGCGACATCAAAGGCGTTCGTCACAGCCCCTGCTGTAATCTGCCCCTGTCGGAAATCAGCAGATAGGTTACAAGGCTAGCCGATGCCGTCTGATGTCGATAGACAGGTCGAGACCGGCTACGATGGCTTGAGACGAGGCTTGATTAGCCTGGCTTCAGACCGCATTTGATGTAGGAACTGCGATCATGACGCTGACCAACGAGGGACATCAATGAGCATTGCCGACCCCTATAAAATCCTTGGGGTGGCTAAAGATGCGTCTGAGAAGGACATCCAAAAGGCCTATCGCAATCTCGCAAAGAAGCATCATCCCGATCTCAACCCTGGAAATGCGGCCGCTGAGGCCAAGTTCAAGGAGATCGCCGCCGCCTACGGCCTCCTGAGCGATCCTGAGAAACGTGGCCGCTTCGACCGCGGCGAGATCGATGCCTCCGGAAATGAGCAGGCCACGCAACAGCGTCGATACTATCGTGACTACGCTGGCGGCAGTGGTGCCAATGCTTATTCCAACGATTCTGGCTATGCCGACTTTTCCAATCTGGACGATGTTCTCTCTGAATTTTTCACACGCAACCGCGCCCGGGGTGCCAACATGCGCGGAGCCGACAACCGCTACCGGCTTGAAGTGGAGTTCTTGGATGCGGTCAATGGTGCAAAACAGCGCCTGACGCTCCCGGATGCATCGACGATCGACGTCAATATCCCCGCGGGGACGCGCGACGGCCAAGTCTTGCGGTTGGCTGGGAAGGGCGACGCCGGAATGGGAACGGGTCCGGCTGGCGATGCCCTGATCGAGATCGCGGTTAGGCCTCACCCTCTTTTCACCCGTGATGGCGATGACATCCGGCTCGAGGTTCCCATCTCACTTTCTCAAGCCGTACTGGGCGGGAAGATTCAGGTGCCAACGCCCACGGGGCAAGTGAGCCTGACGCTACCGAAATGGTCAAACACCGGAAAGGTGATGCGGCTCAAGGGTAAGGGAGTGCCTAAACGTGGCGGCACGGCCGGTGATGAATATATTACCTTGAAGATCGTCCTGCCGGAGAAGCCAGACGCGGAGTTGGAGAAGCTGATAGACACCTGGTCAGCAGGGAAGGCTGAAAGCTCGCGCCGTGGAATGGAGGTCTGAATGTACAGCGCCAGAGAATTCACAGCCCGAACCCGGTTGGAACACAGCGTTCTTGAAGCCTGGATCGATGCAGGCTGGCTGATGCCCTCGCGGTCGGGGGACGTCCTGGTCTACACTGAAGTCGACATTGCCCGTGTTCATCTCATTCAAGATCTGTCAGGCGAACTCGGCGTCAATGAAGAGGGCGTCGGAGTTATACTTTCACTGCTCGACCAGATCCATGGCTTGCGCTTCACCATGAGCGAGATGATGTCGGCTCTTTCCGCCCAACCGGACGAAGTCAAGTCGCGGGTCACCTCGGAGCTCCGCCAGATCCGTAAGCGATCGACGTAAGAGCCCCCGCATTCCTCAAGGACTAGACCGTATGTCTCTGCCAAAGCTGCGCGCCGCCATCATCCCCGTGACTCCTTTTCAGCAGAATTGCACCCTTCTCTGGTGCATGGAGACAAATCAGGCAGCGGTTATCGACCCAGGCGGCGATTTGGATCATGTCCTAAAGGCGATCGAACAAACTGAGGTAAATGTGCAGAAGATCGTCCTCACACACGGGCATATCGACCATGCCGGTGGCGCTGCTGAATTAGCTGCGAAGCTCAGCGTTTCCGTTGAGGGCCCCCACCGCGACGATCTTTTTCTCCTTGAGGATCTCGAACGCAGCGGCCGAAGTTACGGACTTGTTGGGTCGAAAAACATGGTTCCGGATCGGTGGCTTGAGGAGGGAGATCAGCTTGCCGTCGGCAATCTCCGCTTCAAAGTCCTCCATTGCCCCGGTCATTCTCCCGGCAGCGTCGCGTTTGTCAATGAAGCCAACAAGTTCGCAGTCGTCGGAGATGTTTTGTTCAATGGCTCGATCGGGCGAACCGATCTACCCAGGGGCGACCACGCCACCCTTTTGACGTCGATCGTCACGAAGCTCATGCCTCTGGACGATGACGTCGCCTTTATCTGCGGCCATGGTCCGACAAGCACCATTGGTCATGAGCGAGCAACCAATCCCTTCCTGCGGGGAGCCGCTTGAAACTCGGGGTGGCAAGATGAGGAGGCTCCTCGTCATCGGCATTGGCACCGGCAATCCCGAACATCTTACCGTACAAGCCATCAAGGCCCTGAACGAAGTCGATGTCTTCTTCGTTATGGAGAAAGGCTCGGAAAAGTCTGACCTGGTAGACGTCAGAAAGATGATCTGCCACCGCTACATCACTGATCATGACTACAAAACGCTCGAAATCGAGGACCCGCCACGCGAGAAAGACGCTGGATCTTACATACAGTCGGTGCAGTCCTGGCACGAGCAGCGCGCTGACCGCTTGGAAACGGCGTTATTGGAGGAAGTGCAGGAAAGCGGTTGTGGAGGCCTTCTCGCTTGGGGCGATCCCACTCTTTACGACAGTGTCATCAGAATACTCGAGCAGCTGAGGGCCCGTGGCAACGTTGCATTCGATTACGAGGTCATTCCCGGAATCAGCAGTTTGCAGATGCTCACCGCTCGTCACCGGATCCCCATGAACCGCATAGGCGAGACAATCCGGATCACCACTGGCCGGCAATTGGCTGAGCGAGCGCAGGATATTGACAACGTGTTTGTCATGCTGGACGGCGACTGCTCCTTTCGCCACGCGCTTGGCCAGGACCTGGACATCTTCTGGGGGGCGTATCTTGGAACTCCAGATGAAATTCTGATCCGGGGCAAGCTCGACAATGTGGCGGAAGACATCCAGCGTCGCCGACGCGAGGCGCGGGAGCGGCATGGCTGGATTATGGATATCTACCTGCTTAGAAGGCCCGGGTCAGCCACCGCCTGATAGGCTCTCCCGTACCACAGCCTCGATCTTGAACCCATCAAGATCCAATACGAAGCATCCGAAGAAGCCCGCAGCATAGAGGGGGCGGGATCCTGGCTCTCCGGCATCTTTCCCGCCGTGCTTCAGTGCAACGGCATGGAAGTTCCGGACTTCGATCCGGTTCTTTGCCCGGAAGCCAATGTGGAGGCCGATGCCTGGCGTGGCCGAGCTCTGTGCCACCCGCCCCAGGATCCAGAAGATCGGCGGAGCGATAGGATCGGGTCCGTACCCGATGGCACCTTCTCTTTCCTTTCGCCGACACAGACCGAGCGTAGCCAGAACCGGATCGTAAAACGCGCCAGCGGCCTTCAGGTCGCGGACAGGAATGGAGACGTGGTCGATGAATGAGGACAACGCATCAGCTCCTTTGCACGCACCCAAGAGTATGCGACTCTAGGATAGACTTGGACAGGGTAGCCACCATGCTGAATGATCTTCGCTCTCACGGACTCTGGGAGATGAGCGCTGCACCCGCCCCATCAACCGCGTCCTTAGTTGGCGACTTGTCAGCAGATGTCGTCATCATCGGCGGTGGGTTTACTGGACTATCCGCTGCATTGCATCTCGCCTCCTCCGGGACGAATGCCGTCGTTCTTGAGGGCGTGGAGATCGGATTTGGGGCATCGGGACGAAATGCGGGCCTGGTCAATGCTGGATTGTGGCTGCCGCCTGCCAAGGTGATGGAAGGTTTTGGTCCCACCTACGGGGATCGAATGCTGACCCTGCTCGGCGATGCCCCGAAGCTGGTATTTGACATCATTGAGCGAAACCAGATCAGCTGTGAAGTGCAGCGTTCCGGCACTTTGCATTGTGCCGTGGGAGCGGCAGGAGTGGAGGAGCTGGAGCAGCGCACCGAGCAGTGGGCGGCGCGGGGCGCCGCAGTCCGCCTGCTGGATGCAGAGGAGACCGCGGCGAAGACGGGTACGACTGTTTTTTCAGCATCACTTCTCGACGACCGCGCAGGAACGATCCAGCCCTTGGGATACGTACGCGGCCTCGCCCGCGCAGCGATCAATGCTGGAGCACAGGTATTCACCAACAGCCCAGTCATCGGGGCAGATCGCCAAGGAACTAAATGGGTCGTTAAAACCAGCTCAGGAACGGTGACCGCCGATTGGATCCTCGTCGCTACGAACTCCTACACCGTATCGCCGTGGAATGAAATTCGGGCAGAGCTTGTTGTCTTGTCCTATTTTCAATTTGCGACCACGCCGCTTGAAGGGAAGCTGCTGGCCTCGATCCTGCCGGAGCGGCAGGGAGCTTGGGATACCCGACAAGTCCTCAGTTCTTTTCGCTTTGATAAGGCGGGGCGATTGATTGTCGGGAGTGTAGGGGCATTGCAGGGGACGGGCGCAACCGTTCATGAGGCCTGGGCCAGGCGGGCGATACGAAAGCTGTTTCCGGACTTTGGCCCAATCGAATTCGAAGCAGGATGGTATGGTCGTATCGGCATGACGAGCGATGATCTGCCGAGACTTCATCGCCTCGACCATAATGTTATCAGCTTCAGTGGCGACAACGGTCGCGGTATCGGACCAGGAACCGCATTCGGTCGCGTTCTCGCTCAATACATCAACGGGGCCATGACGGAGGATGATCTCCCGATGCCGATCACCGATCCGAAATCCCAGAGCTTCGGTGCAATCCGAGAGGCCTATTACGAGCTCGGCGCACAAGCTGCTCACTTCGTGGATGCGCGGTTCTAAATCGCCCGTTCAGTTGACGGGGCCATCATCTCTGTTTGCCGCCACGTCTGCTTCCATCTTGTCAGCCAGGATGTTCAGGGTCTTTCCCAACTCGCGGGCCTGCTCCGCCGTGAGCACACATTGCAGGGCTGAACGCTGTCCCCCCTGCAGGTCGAGCGCATAGACAAGCTTCAAACCACCTGCGACGCCCTGCGAGAAACTTGCGATGTCCCATCCGACCACAGGCACAACTTTTATGTTCCCGTTGGGCAGTGTTTCCCAACCTCTCCATGCCATTCTCAAATCTCCTTGCCTGACCGGAGAGCGGCAGTGGCGTCGCTCCGGTCGTACCCACGCAGCGGTACCCTAAATCAATCACCCAGCAAATGGGTGCCGTGAGTCACTGCCGCTCCCGCCCGAAGCGCCGCGGCCACGAAAACCGTCTCCGCCAGCTCCTCGTCGCTCGCACCGGCCGCTTTGGCTGCTTTCTTATGCACCTCCAGGCAATAGGGGCATTGCGTGGTGAGTGCCACAGCCAGCGCCATCAGCTCCTTGTATTTCTTCGGAATGACACCGTCCGCCAGTGCTGCTTTGTCGAACTCCTGGAATCCCGACATCGCCGACGGTGCGAGTTTGCGAAACTGCGGAAGCCTCGTCAGGTTCTTGACATCGTACATAGTTTCTCACTCCTATCCTTTGTGAAGAGCGGGGGGGTATCCTCGGCGACTGTTGATCACAGCCACCTTTTCCTGCGCTTGAAGGATTTGAGATTCTTGAAGGATCGGCGCTCTTCTCCACCGCCCTGACCAAGATAGAACTCCTTCACATCCTCATTTGATCGAAGCGCCTCGGCGGACCCGTCGAGGACGATCTTCCCCTGTTCCATGATGTAACCGTAGTCAGCGACTGAGAGCGCCACGCGCGCATTTTGCTCGACCAAAAGGATCGTGACTCCCAGATCGCGGTTAAGCTGCTTGATGATTTGGAAGACCTCCTTCACCAGCAGAGGGGACAAACCCATGGATGGTTCGTCCATCAGGATAAGCCTTGGCTTTGCCATAATGGCTCGCCCGATGGCGAGCATCTGCTGCTCGCCCCCTGACAGATATCCGGCAAGGCCGGTCCTTTCCTTCAGTCGTGGGAAATACTCGTAGACACGCTCGATATCGCCTTTCACCCCATTGTCGCGGCGCGTAAACGCGCCCAGGCGCAGATTTTCGAGAACCGTCATGTCTGAGATGATGCGACGGCCCTCCATGACCTGGAAGATCCCCTTCCGAACGATCCGGTCGGGTTCGATACCGTTGATCTTCTCGCCAAGAAAGGTGACGTCACCGCGGGTAATCTGACCGTCTTCAGACTTCAACAGGCCGGAGATCGCCTTGAGGGTCGTCGATTTCCCCGCTCCATTGGAGCCCAGAAGCGCAATGATTTCTCCTTTTGGCACCTTAAGCGAGAGACCGCGCAGAACCAAGATGACGTCGCTATAGACGACCTCGATATTGTTGACGGACAGCATGAGGTCGGCCGTGTCGAAGGATGGCACGGAGCTCGCTGAAATATCTGCCATGACAACCTCGACGCTCTTCCCGCGTCTCCCTTCCGTCGCATGGAAGGGAGACCGATGGGCTCACCAAAGGAGACGACTACCAGCCCTGCAGCTCAGTTTTCCTCGGCAATTCGATAGTGGTGACCTTCTCAAGCTTGATGGTGCCGTTCTTCACCAGGTCCGCCAAGGCACCATCGGTTGCTCCGGTAACGACGGAGCGATAGAGATCGACTTTCGTCGTGGGTCGGTGATCCGTCTTAGTCCAGGTCGAGGGATTGCAAACGCCTTCGGTCCCGGCTGGCACCCAGTCTGCCTTCTGATACATGCCATCTCGGATCTTGACGCCGGTGACCCCACCGTTTTTCTCGGCCCAGTCCATGGCTTCCTTCATGTACATGACAGTACAGACGGCAGCCAAGTAGTGGACGGAGCGGTAGGCCTCACCACTCGGGTCAGACATTTTGGAGACGTCCTTGAACATGGCTAGGCCCGGCGCATCGCCGGTCCACGTCACCGCTGTGCGCACCGGAAACACCACGCCATTGGCAGCCGAACCGGCAGCCTTCATGGCATCCTCACCCATGCCCCACACGTTGCCTAGAAACTGCACATCGACGCCTGCCGTTTCACAAGCCTTCAGCACCGATATGTTGGAACCGGCCGTATTGCCAAGATAGGCATAATTTGCACCGGACTGCTTCAGCGTAAGGCACTGAGCCGTATAATCCCCTGGGGTGAGAGCAAAGGTGATGGGCTCAAGAACCTCGAAGCCGAGGTCCTTCGCATAGGCCTCTGCCGCTGCCTTGGGCGAATTCGGATAGGGATGATTTGCGCCCATATGCACCCATTTCGGCTTACCCTCTTTGCCTTTGGCCTTCCAGTCATCGGCTGCCCATTGCACCATGGCGCGCGCTGCATCTGAGTAGGATGGACCGTAGAAGAAGTTGAAGGGCGCCGCCCGCTCGCTGTGCTCGTTCACCTTGCCCACCGGATCCGTCAGTGAGGCGGAATAGGAGCCGGAATAGTAAGGAATTTCCTCCTTTGTCACCATGGCGACCAGTGCCTCAGTGTCGGCTGTACCCCAGCCCTGGATGGCCACGACCTTATCGCCCCCGACCCACTTCTTGAACGCTGCGAGAGCTCGAGGAACTTGATAGCCATACTCATTGAAGTCCGAATTGATCGGCTTGCCGTTCACTCCACCGTTTTTGTTGATCCAGGCGACTGTATCTTGAACACCCTGCCCATAAGGCTTGCCCACATCCGAGGTTCCCCCCGAATAGTCGGCGAGATGCCCAATATTGATCGCGTCTTGAGCCTGGGCGGAGACTGACAGCGACAGCGAAAGAGTCGAAGCCAGGAGTAATGCAACGTTCCTCATGTTTCCTCCGTGTTTAACATTTAAATTTTCGAACGGTCGAGCGCCGTCCTTCGACCAGCTTAGTAAGAAAACGGATAGAGCTTCCAGTATGCCTTGATCTGCCTCCAACGATGAGCAAGACCATCGGGCTCGAATATCAAGAAGAGAATAATGACTGCGCCGATCATCATCTCACGCAAATAAGTAATCCCGTCTTTCAGATGAAGGGCATTATCGATTGCACTTCCCTGAAGAGCACTTGCCATCGCGCCGGTTAGCTCCGGCAGCAAGACAATAAAGATCGTCCCAAGGAGCGAGCCCATGATCGACCCAAGCCCACCGATAATGATCATGGCCAGGAACTGGATGGAGAACAGGATGTCTATGCCCTCGACGGACATATAGCCGATGTAATGAGCGTACAGAGCTCCGCCGATCCCCGCATAGAACGAAGAGATTCCGAACGCCATCGTTCGATATTTTGTGAGATTGATCCCCATCATCTCAGCTGAGAGATAATGATCGCGCACTGCGATCAGGGCTCGGCCATCTCGTGTCCGCATGAGATTGGCCGCCAAGACGTACAGCACGACGACAAACACCAGAACCACATAGAAATAGCGCTCGTCACCGGAAAGGTCGAAACCGAAAATTTCGAACGGCGCCACAACCGATCCTGCTGTTCCTCCGGTGAACCAAGTGGCCCGGACGAAGAAATCTTGGAGGATGAACTGGGCGGCCAGAGTCGCAATCGCGAGATAGAGCCCCTTCACGCGGGCTGCGGGAATACCGAAAAGCAGGCCCACAGCTGTCGTCCACAGACCAGCAAGAACGATTGCGATCGGCACGGGTACGCCGTGCTCGGCAAGAAAGGCAGATGAGAAACCGCCAAAGCCGAAGAAGACAGCATGACCAATGGAGATCTGGCCAGAGAAACCCACTAGGAGGTTCAACCCGAGCGCCGCGATTCCGAGATACCCAATCTGGATCAAGAGACTGAGCAGATAATTGCTGAGGAACAACGGCGCCAGCGAGAGGATAACAACTCCTCCAATCAGGAAGGCCAGCGTAAGCCGGGTAGAAAAAATAGACTGATCGCTGCGGTAAGTGGTCCGGAAATCGCCACATGGCCGCATGATGTCGATCGCCATTTCTCAGACCCTCTCGATGTCGCGGGTTCCAAACAAACCGTAGGGCCTGATCATGAGAATGATGATCAGAACATAGAAGGGGACGATCTCATAGAGGTTGCCCCAATGTAGAAACTGGCTGTCGACATAATGCGCCAGGTTTTCCAGCAGCCCCATAATGAGGCCTCCCACCACAGCGCCCAGGATTGAATCCAGCCCCCCGAGGATAACCGCTGGAAACACTTTGATGCCGAAATAAGACAGCGCGGACGAGACGCCATTCACCATGCCCACGACCACGCCGGCCACTGCAGAGACTGCCGCAGAAATTCCCCACGACAAGGCGAAGACCTGTCGAACCGAGATGCCGAGTGATTGTGCCACTTGCTGAGAGAAGGCCGTGGCTCTCATGGCCAGGCCCATTCTTGAGAATTTAAAGAACCATGCAAATCCGGCCATGATGACCAGGCTGACGCTCGTGGACATGATGTAGGCGGTCTTGACCTCGAGTCCCCCGATATTCACTTGCTGGACCGAAAAGGTCTGAGGAAACGGCTGAGCAAATGTGCCAAACATCCACTTCATCAGCGCTTGGAAGAAGATCGACAAGCCGATTGTGACCATGATCACGGAGATGATCGGTTCCCCGATCAAGGGCCGCAGGACGATCATCTGTACGGCAAGCCCAAAGATCATCATGAAGGCCAGCGAGATGAGAAAGCCCCAGAAGAAGGGGATCTGCCAGTAGGTGAGTAACCACCAGCACACCCAGGCGCCGATGAGCAGGAACTCACCCTGAGCGAAGTTCACGACCTGCGAGGCCTTGTAGATCAGCACAAAGCACATGCCGACGACCCCGTAGAGCGTGCCTATGATCAGGCCGTTGATCACCAGTTGGAGCAGGAGTTGGGTATCCATCAGGCCGCCCTTCGATTACCTGCAGCCGCCGGGGAAGCAGTGCGTTTGAGGTCGATGACCTTGATTTGCGTCTTGATCCGCTGCTTGGTTCCATCCTGGAAGGCGATGGTGGTGTCGATATCGATCTTTTCCTCGCCCCGATACATGGCCTCGATGATCTCACGATAACGTTCGTTGATCACTCCGCGTCTGACCTTGCGGGTTCGCGTCAGTTCTCCGTCATCCGCATCCAACTCCTTGTAAAGGAGGATGAATTTTTCGATCCTGTGCTTCTCGGGTAGCGTTTTATTGACAGCCTCGATTTCACTCGTCAGCAGCGTGGTGACTTCCGGGCGGGACGAAAGATCGGTGTAGGTGGTGAATGATATTCGCTTCTTCTCTGCCCACTTCGCCACAATGGGGAACCGTATGCAGATGATGGCCGACAAGTGCTCGCGCCCATCTCCCAAAACGACCGCCTCGGCAACATAGGGTGAGAATTTCATCTTGTTTTCGATGTATTGCGGCGAGAAGCGGTGACCCTGGGAGGTCGTGGCCAAGTCTCTGATCCGGTCGATGACGACCAAATGCCCGCGATCATTGACGAAGCCAGCGTCGCCCGTATGCAACCACCCGTCAGTGCCCATCGCTTTCGCTGTTTCGTCTGTGTCTCGGTAGTACCCAACATACATGTTATCGTGCCGCGTCGAGATTTCGCCGAGCCCGCTCGGATCGGGATCGTCAATCCTGATCTCCACACCCGTCATCGGCACACCCACCGTATCGAAGTCGACGTCGGTTGCTGTGTGAATGGTGTAGGCGCCAAGCAGCTCCGTCTGGCCATAAAGCTGACGCAAGGGTACGCCGAGGGCGAGAAAGAACCGGAAGGTTTCCGGGCCAAGCGCGGCGCCACCCGTTGCTGCAGACTTGAGGCGCGAGAAACCAAGGCGATCCCGCAGCCCCTTGAACAGAATGAGATCAGCCAAAGCGGAGCGCTGGCCTTTTTCGAGAGCCTTCAATCCCAGCTTCATCCCGATGTCGAACATCAGCCGCTTGAAGCGCGACGCATCCATCATGCGCGCTCTCACATCTGCTGCAGTCTGCTCCCAGACGCGGGGCGCGAAAAGAACGAAGGTGGGTCCGATCTCTCGCATGTCCGATATCATGGTGTCGGGCTCCTCCACGAAATTCACCTTCATTCGTGAAAGAAGCGCCTGCCCGAACGCGTAGATCTGCTCCATGATCCACGGCATTTGCAGGACGCTGACATATTCGTCTTCTGCCGTTCGCATATCGGCTTCGAGATAGGCTGCACAATGCCGCAACAGCGCGCCGCCGGTAAGCATTGCCAGTTTGGGATGCGACGTCGTTCCTGAAGTGGTGCAGAGAATTGCCACATCGGCACCGCGACCAGCGGCGACCATTTCCGCGTAGCGGCCCGGCTTTTCTTCCTCTCGTTTTCTCCCCCTGTGCTCGATGTCGGCCAAAGAGATGAGGCGTGGATCCTCGTATTTTCGGATTCCCCTCGCATCCTCATAAATGATGTGGAAGACGGTGGGGATGCGATCCTCGAGTTGAAGCAGTTTATCGACCTGCTCCTCATCCTCCGCAAATACAACCCTCACGCCTGAATAGTCGATGAGATAGGCAACCTCCTCCGCCAGCGCATCGCGATAGATCCCCAGCGACAGGCCGCCTATGGCATGTGTGGCGATCTCGCCCATGAGCCACTCCGGCCGATTGTCCCCGATAAGTCCGACAACGTCTCCTCGCTTGACGCCGATGTCCTCAAGGCCAAGCGCGATGCATTTCACGCGCTCATGAACCTCTCGCCAGCTGAAAGCCCGCCAGATGCCGAATTGTTTCTCCCGTAGCCAGACGTCATCGCCGTGCTCTGACGCATGCAAGGCGAGCAGCTTTGGCAGGGTGTCATGCACCTTTGTATCCGGCAGCATCTCTCTGCCACTTGAGGCGGGAGTCGTCATTCGGCCCTCACGACGCGGACCGGTCCTGAGGCTGTCTCAAGTCATCCTCAGGCTCGTCTTCACCAAGATAAGCCTTCCGCACCTCTTCGTTCTTGAGAACTTCCGATGGCAGGCCTTCCGCTATCTTCTTCCCGAAATCGAGCACCATGACACGTTGAGAGATATCCATGACGACGCTCATGTCGTGTTCGATCATGATGATGGTCATGCCCCATTCCTCGTTTAGGTCGACGATGTATCGGGCCATATCCTCCTTTTCTTCGAGGTTCATGCCTGCCATCGGCTCATCGAGAAGGATCAGTCTCGGCTCCAACGCCACGGCTCGGGCAAGTTCCACCCGCTTTCGCAGTCCATAGGAAAGTGTGCCGGCCACAGCCTTTCGAACATGCTGGATCTCGAGAAAATCGATGATGTCTTCCACCTTTCGGCGGTGCTCGAGTTCCTCTTTCTGCGCGCCTCCAATCCAATAGAACGCCCCATTGAAGAGGTTGTTCTTCAGCAGATGGTGCCGGCCGACCATGATGTTGTCGAGCACGCTCATGTGATTGAAGAGCGCCAGATTTTGAAAGGTCCGGCCGATACCCAGAGCGGCACGCTTGTTTGGCCTTATTCGAGTGATATCGCGGCCTTCGAAAAAGACCCGCCCCTCGCTCGGCGAATATCTCCCGGAGATGCAGTTCAAGAGCGAAGTTTTACCTGCGCCATTGGGCCCGATAATGGAGAAGAGCTCTCCTCGGCGCACCTCGAAACCCACAGCGCTGAGTGCTTTCAGACCCCCAAACCGCAGCGAGATGTCACGCATCTCGAGCAGCACCGTGGCCGCCGCAGTCCCTGCCGCAGCAATATTTCTGTCGACTTGCGTGATGTGCAAGCCCCTCCTCGTCTCCTGGAGACGCGGCAATGCCGGCGCCTCCTTCCCATAATGTCCGACCGGTCGAAGCCGAGACAACCTGCTCGATCACCGCCGAGCTTAGGCCTACTCAATCGACCTTTAGATCGAGGGTCAAGTTAGCCTTTGGCTTAAGGATGAAGGAGTGATCAGCAGAGGGGCTAGAGAAACCACCGGAGCCAGGGTGGCCGTCGAGGATGAACCTGGAGCCCGGCGAGGTCTCGCCAAGACTGCCCCCCTCGGCACATCAACCTCTAGAGCGGGCTGTAGGTGTCAAAATGGCGGGGATTCAAGGAACGATATTCTGTCTGGTTCTGGCGGAGGGAGAGGGATTCGAACCCTCGATACGGTTTCCCGTATACACACTTTCCAGGCGTGCGCCTTCAACCACTCGGCCACCCCTCCGTGCCGACGCAATTCCGTCCGGCGCGCCGGCAATATACGCAACATGGGGGGTCATGCAAGCAGTCGTCGCTGCAAATCTTGACATTCCCCGGTTGCTTGCATCGCTTCTGAGCGTAGCCATGGTGTTTTCATCAGCGGAGAGAGGCCATCATGCTCGATGGACCAGTGGGAAGTCTCAAGTCCCCTGGCCACTGGGAGGTACGCTAGTTAGGTGCTAACTGTTGAGAGATGCTTCTGAGATTGACCAAAAGTCCGATTGTGTCCGTGCGAAGAGCTGACACCATGGCTCCCTTTGTTTTTGGCCTACAAGGCTCGTCGCGCCTTGATGGCGGCAGTCAAAGTCCCCTCGTCCAGATAGTCCAGCTCGCCTCCAACCGGAACGCCGTGCGCAAGTCTTGAGACCGTCACCTCCAGCCCCTTCAGCCGATCCATGATGTAATAGGCTGTGGTTTGGCCATCGACCGTTGCATTGACGGCCAGTATGACCTCCTTGACGTCTGCTGCGGCACTGCGACGGATCAAAGCGTCGATGGAGAGATCATTGGGACCCACGCCTTCGATCGCAGACATGACGCCCCCGAGCACGTGGTAAAGGCCGCTATTGGCCCTTGCGCGCTCCAATGCCCAAAGATCACTCACATCCTCCACGACGCAAAGGATTGAGCGATCCCGCCGCGGATCGGAGCAGATGCCACAAGGATCCGTTGTGTCTACATTTCCGCAGTTTCCACAGATCCTCACCGCCTCATCAACCTTCCGCAGGGCAGTAGCGATGGGATCCAGGAGTCGTGCACGATTTTTTATGAGGTGGAGAACAACCCGCCGGGCCGACCGAGGGCCAAGGCCTGGTAGTTTCGCCAAGAGGTGAATAAGGCCTTCGATCTCTTCGCCGACAACTTGTCTGGTCATACCCTCAAAAGCCGAGATTGAGGCCCGGTGGTAAAGCGATACCTCCCGTCAACTCCTTCATCTGCTCGGCGACGACTCCCTCCATCTTCTGCCGGGCATCCGCGTGCGCTGCAATAATCAGATCTTCCAGGATCTCGGGATCGTCGCTGAGAACGGTCGGGTCGAGCTTGATACCTTTCATCGCACCCTTCCCGTTGAGAGTCACGGTCACCAGGCCGGCCCCCGAACTCCCTTCGATGTCCAAGGATTCGAGACGAGACTGCATATCCTGCATACGCGACTGCATGTCTTGGAATTGTTTCATCATGTCGCCGATGTTCTTCATCTCTCAGGAGTCTCCTCTACGAATTTCGTCATCGACGGCATCTTCCGCCAATCTCTGGTCAATGGCCGACAAGTCCTTCACGTCAACGATTTCGGCTCCCTTGAACCGCTCGAGGAACGCCTGCACCGACGGGTGGCTGCGAGCCTCCTCGAAGAGGCTCTCCCTTCGATAACGATCTTGTTCGGCGATAGGTTTCTCACCCCCCGCCTTAGTGACCGATACCATCCATCTTTGACCCGTCCATTGCTCGAGCTTCCTCGACAACTCATTCGCCAGACCCTGTGGGGCTCCGGGTTCGAGGGCGATGTCGAGTTGGCGCGCGCGCATCTGGACGGGTCTCACATACCGTTCCAGGGAATCCTTCAGCTTGAGATCCCGTTTATCTCCCGCCAGCGTGGCGATATCGCGAAACGATGTGAGCCGAACCCCATCATCAACTGTTGTCGGTTGAGAAACCGGCTCTGCGACGGCCAGTATCGTCTGCGAATGTGCTGCAGCTCTCGAAGCGAGAGTGTTCGGGGGCGTTGATTGCCGGGTCTCGATGCTCTGCGGAGGTTGAGAAATGTGTCCAGTCGGCTCCGATTTCTGTTCCGGGCGGCGCGCCACACTACCTTCTGCTATTTCCCGAGGCGTCGGGAGATCAGCGACGTAGGCCATCCTGATGATAACCATTTCGGCCGCAGCCAGGGCATGGCTCGCCTGACTGACCTCCTCCGTTCCCTTGAGCAGCATCTGCCAAGCCCGAGTGAGGACGGGAATAGACAGGCGGTCAGCGAGCGAGGCGCCTTGGAGACGCTCCACTTCTGATCGGGATGGGTCCTGCGCAGAACTTGGCACGACTTTAAGACGAGTGACCCAATGCGTCAGCTCGGCGAGGTCGCCCAGAATTGTCACCGGTTCGGCGCCTAACTCGTAGAGATGCTTGAGTTGACCCAGGGCCGCTGGAACATCGCCCCGCATGACAGTCTCGAACAAGGAGAGCGTTTGCCCACGATCTGCCAAACCCAACATGGAGCGCACCGTGTCGGCGCTCACATGATCGAGCCCGTACGCGATTGCTTGGTCCAGGAGCGAAAGACCATCTCGGACGGAGCCTTCCGACGCCCTTGAGATCAAGGCGAGTGCCTCGTCGTCGGCTGTTACGCCTTCGCTCTCACTGACCCTTCGGAAGTGCTTGATCAGGAGTTCGACATCGAGCCTTTTGAGATCAAACCGCTGACATCGCGAAAGAACCGTCACCGGAACTTTTCTGACTTCTGTCGTGGCAAAGATGAACTTTACGTGCTCCGGTGGCTCTTCGAGCGTCTTGAGCAGCGCATTGAACGCTGCCTTGGAGAGCATGTGAACTTCATCGATGATGTAAACTTTATAGCGGGCATCGATCGGGCGGTAACGCACGCCTTCGATCAACTCTCGAATGTCGTCCACTCCGGTGCGGGACGCAGCATCCATTTCGATGACATCGGGGTGGCGCGACTCCAGAATCGCCGCGCAATGATCGCCGACCTTTTCCATGTGGACAGTCGGGGCGCCTGGGCCGGAATAGTTGAGAGCCCGAGCGATGAGGCGCGCTGTGGTTGTCTTCCCGATCCCGCGGACACCGGTCAGCATGTAGGCCTGAGCGATTCGACCGGTCGCAAACGCATTATCAAGCGTATGCACCATAGCATCTTGGCCGATCAGGTGCTCAAAGGTGGTAGGCCGATACTTCCGAGCCAGGACTCTGTAAGGCGATCCGGGAGCGGCGCTGGCTGAGTTTCCCAAAAGATCCGGCAGCGACGTACCCGGGCGGTCACTGTCGTTTGGAATGGTCAAGATCCGACGATCCGTGCACGAAATATGTTGGTCGGCACAATCCGACTGCGAAAATCCTGCAGTTTTAACGGCAGGCGAGAGGCTGGGCAAACGACCCGTGCCGGATTCGTTAGGGCTGCTTCCTTCCGGACCTGACCCAGTTGGCGAGCGGCACGCCCGCCGCCAGCCTCTCAAGGGGACTATATCAGTATTTTGGGGTGAACGCACAAGCCCTTGCGTGGTATCTTCATTTTTCCAGCAAAGGCATTCGCATTTAATGATTGCCGTCCCGAAGGTCGCCCTCGTAAGCTCCGCTACCTGTCATCCGGGTATCTTGTTTCACATGAAAAATGAAGATTTGCTGGCCTTTACGGGCAATCCGCTCGATCGCATGGCTGTCCGTCGTGTCGATGAGCACTGGCTCCAAGAACAAGTGGGGGCGACAGGCACCATCCACTTGGGTTTTCTGGCCGACCGCCCTCTCCTCTTGGTCGATGATCCCTTGGGGACCAGACCATATTCGATCTCGATGGATTGGGTCAGGGAGCCGGTTTTCCTGGGCAGGAACGACCAAGATGATCTGATGTTCGCCTCGCTCATCACCGAAGGCACGCCAGAGACTGATTTCGGACCCAATGTGAAGGCAATCGACCTCCGCAGCCTGGCCATCCAGGGGATATTGCCGCCGCCGGTCCTCGGCATCTTGGCTCAGGCTCGGACCCTCCTCCATTGGCACGCCACCCATCGCTTCTGTTCGAAATGCGGGAATCGAAGCGAGATCCGCGAGGGGGGGTACAAGCGGGTCTGTCGAACTTGCCAGAGCGAGCATTTCCCTCGGACCGACCCGGTATCGATCATGCTGGTGACCCGGGGTGACTTGTGCCTTCTTGGACGGCAGTCGAGATTTGCTCCGGGAATGTATTCGGCGCTGGCAGGCTTCATCGAACCCGGGGAGACCATAGAAGACGCGGCACGGCGGGAAGTATTCGAAGAAGCGGGGATCCGCATCGGCTCGGTACACTATCACTCGAGCCAACCCTGGCCATTCCCTGCTAATCTGATGATCGGTGTCATTGCCGAGGCGCTCACTGAGGAAATTGTCGTCGATTACACCGAACTCGAAGACGCTCGCTGGTTTCATCGCGAGGAGGTGAGATCAATGATCCGTGGCACCCATCCGCAGGGTCTGGCCGCACCAGGACCCTTTGCAATCGCCAGTCGCCTGCTCAAGTCTTTTGTCGACCAAGATGTCGCGGCAACGGTGTCCTGATTCTCAGAGTTGATGTAATCTTGGGCGAGCTGACTCGATGCAATTGGAGGTGACTGATGCGGTATACCGGAATCGTAAAGAATCAACGGCGCATTCTTTGTGTTTTTCCGGGCTACACGCCATCCTTCGGCACATTCCAGCACGCTTTCAAACTCATGGGGAATGTGAAGGCATTCATGCCTCCGCAGGGGCTCCTGGTCATCGCAGCCTATCTTCCGGCGAGTTGGGAAGTTCGATTTGTCGATGAGAACATAAAGTCCGCGACCACAGATGATTTTACATGGGCCGATGTCGTCTTCGCCAGCGGGATGCACATCCAGGCTCCTCAGATAAATGACATCCGAGCCCGGGCTCAGGCTGCGGGGAAAGTCACCGTCCTGGGCGGTCCATCCGTTTCCGGGGCCCCGGAAATGTATCCAGAATTCGATTACCTCCATGTAGGCGAGCTAGGAGATTCGACGGATAAACTCATCGCCATCTTGGATGAGAGCATCGTCCCGCCGGCGACGCAGATGCGCCTGGAGACCATCGAACGGACCCCGCTCCACGACTTTCCCCTACCGGCCTATGACAAGATCGGCCTTGGAAAATATCTTATTGGAAGCTTGCAGTTCTCCAGCGGATGCCCCTATCGCTGCGAATTCTGCGATATTCCTCAGCTCTATGGCCGGCAACCGCGATTGAAGACACCCGAGCAGTTGACGGCTGAGTTAGATGGCATGATGTCCCAGACGTTCCGTCCTTCCGCTGTCTACTTCGTCGATGACAACTTCATCGGGAACCGTAAGGCCACCAAGGACATGCTGCCCCACCTGATCGAGTGGCAGAAGCGGCACGGATATCCGCTTCAGTTCGCATGTGAGGCAACCCTCAACATCGCCAAGCAGCCCGAAATCCTTCAGATGATGCGTGAGGCCGGCTTCATCACGATCTTCGTGGGCATCGAAACCCCCGAAGCCGGAGCGTTGAAGGATATGCGGAAGGAGCACAACACCACGCTTCCCATGTTCGAAGCCATCAACATCATCAACAGTTACGGCCTCGAGGTCACCTCAGGAATGATCCTGGGACTGGATTCCGACACGGACAACACCGAGGCAGCGCTCACCACGTTCATTGACGCGTCCAATATTCCTGTACTGACCATCAACTTGTTGCAGGCCCTGCCGAAGACACCATTATGGGACCGGCTTCATAAGGCAGGCCGCTTGGTGGAAAGTGATGGACTTGAGTCCAATGTACGCTTTCTGCGGCCCTATGAAGAGGTTATCGGATCATGGCAAAGGTGCATCGAACACGCTTATGCGCCTGAACGATTGTTCGAACGGTTCCGCTATCAGGTCGACGCGACGTACTCGAACCGCATCAAGACACCGCTTCGAGGCAAGCTGTCACTGGCAAATTTGGTCCGGGGCTTAGCGCTCACCTGGAATACCTTGATATATCTAGGAATTAAGCCGAAATACCGGGGCATCTTCTGGAGGGCTGCACTGCATGCGCTCAAACGCGGACAAATAGATACGGTGTTCAACATGGCCTTTGTAGGCCATCACCTCATTACGTTCACCAAAGAGGCTCTCGAAGGCGAGCAGAATGCATCCTTCTATTCAAAGCACACGAAGGCTCCCAGCAAGCGTATGGCTGCATGAGATGCATCGCCAAGAGCGGAGTTAAGCCATGAGCATCAGTACTGAAAATCAAATTCTCATTGAGACCCGCGTGGCCAATGAAGGCCCCAGCATCGTCGTTGCTTATCTGCTATGGCTGTTTCTGTGGTTTGTGTCTGCTCATCGCTTTTATCTCGGCCGGCCAGGATCTGCGATCCTACAAATTCTCAGCTTTTTAATCGTAATCGGTTTTATCTGGGTTGTGATCGACGCCTTCTTGATGCCCGGGATGGTTCGCGAGAAGCAAGATGAGATCCGGCGTCGATTGAGCACGCAACTCCCGAGTGGGATCAGGTGAGGCCCCTGGCGTCACCTCCATTGACGGCCTTTGTTAAGAGACCTAATTTATGTCGACCTACGCCGCGATAATGGTCGCTGAGAGGCTGGCGACAGCCAATTGAGCATGGATGAACGCCTTTCCGGCTTAGCCGGTTTAGACAAGCGCTCTCGAGAAATCTTCCGTCGGCTTGTCGAAACGTATCTTTCGACAGGCGGCCCGGTCGGATCCCGAACCATATCCAAATCCCTTCCGATGAGCTTGTCTCCGGCATCAATCCGCAATGTGATGACCGATCTGGAAGCTATCGGGTTGATCACCTCGCCACATACGAGTGCGGGTCGACTGCCGACGGAGCTCGGCTTACGGTTTTTTGTCGATGCCTTGCTGGAAATCGGAAACATCAACGAGGATGAGCGCTCCCAGATCGAAGCACGGGTGAGCGGTGCGAACCGCCACCGCATTGACGACGTTCTGACATCCGCGACGAACATGCTGTCGGGGTTGAGCCAATGTGCCGGTGTGCTGATGGCGCCGAAAATCAATATGAGGCTGAAGCATATTGAATTCGTGAAGCTTGATGCGGAGCGAGGGTTGGTCATCCTGGTGGGCGATGACGGGACCGTCGAGAACCGCATCATGGCGCTGCCCCCGGGGCTGCTTCCGTCCTCTCTCGTTGCCGCCTCCAATTATCTGGGTACGCGCTTCATCGGTAAGACGCTCAGCGAAATCCAGCGATCGATGAAGAGCGAGATCCAGCTCTTGAGGCGCGAGATCGACGAGTTGACCGCCACAGTCGTCGAGGAGGGATTGGTCAATTGGTCGTCCGATGCCCCTGAGAGTGAGAAAACCCTGATCGTACGCGGCCGCGCCAATCTCATTGATGATATCGATGCTCTCCAAGATCTGGAGCGCGTCCGGAGCTTGTTGGACGATCTCGAGACGAAGAAGGATCTCATTCGTCTTCTGGGCATGGCTGAAGAGGGAGAGGGTGTTCGGATATTTATCGGCTCGGAGAACAAGCTGTTTTCATTATCCGGCTCCTCTATCATCATCGCGCCCTATCGAGACGCGGAAGAGCGCGTCGTGGGCGTGCTGGGCGTGATCGGTCCCACGCGGATCAATTACGCTCGGATTATTCCCATGGTCGATTACACGGCGAAGATGGTCAGTCGGCTCTTGTCTTGATTTTTCGACCCTTACCGTCGATATCCGGTTCGCGCTTTGCGCGAGACTGAGGATGAATGATGAGCGATAAGAACAAGCCCGAAACGTCCCTCCACGATCAGCCGACGAACGAGTCTCATGACCCGTACGCGGAATCGGGGAGCGGTGTCGGTTCTTCCGACACGGACAGAGAGAATTTGAGTTCCGAAACCATGGTTGCAGCCATTGAGGCCCTTCAAGCTGAGAATGACGGCCTCAAGGACCGGGTTCTCAGAACCATGGCTGACATGGAGAATCTGCGACGCCGAGCGGAGCGGGAAAAGACGGAAACTGCGCAATATGCCACAACGTCCTTCGCGCGCGACATGGTCACCGTCGCCGACAACTTCAGCCGGGCTCTGGCCGCAATGCCTTCAGAGGCGCTGGACAGCGCCGACGAGGCCACCAGAAATCTGGTTGCCGGCATCGAGATGACCGAGCGGGAGATGCAAAACGTCCTTGAGCGGCATGGCGTGAAGAGATTTGATCCATCTGGCGAACGCTTCGACCCCAATCTGCATCAGGCCATGTTTGAGGTGGATGATCCAAACACGCCCTCTGGGACTGTGGTGCAGGTCATGCAGACAGGCTACAAAATCGGCGAACGTGTGTTACGGCCGGCCTTGGTGGGGGTCTCTAAGGGTGGGCCAAGACTGACGAATTCCTAGAACTCGGCTTTCGGCGACGTTGCCGCTGCAGGCTTGATGAGCTTGAAAAGCGTAGAGAATTGCGGCGCAACCCGCCTTGCAGCCTTGTAAAGACGCACATATATAGACCGCAACTTCCAGGTCGAGTTTCTGATCGAGTTGGAGGAGGCCGGCCACCGCGGAGGCGGAGCTTCTTCGGACATAAAGGTGCTTGCGATAAGGCCTTTGAGCCGGCCTGCCGCAAAGGAGGTAGAGAGAATGGCTAAAGTAATTGGTATTGACCTCGGGACCACAAATTCCTGTGTGGCCGTGATGGAGGGTCAGACCCCCAGAGTGATCGAAAACGCGGAGGGTGCGCGCACCACTCCGTCGATGGTAGCATTTTCGGAAGACGGAGAAGTGCTTGTCGGGCAACCGGCAAAGCGTCAGGCTGTTACGAATCCTGAGAATACGTTTTTCGCGATCAAGCGTCTTGTCGGCCGCCGTTACGCGGATAAGGAAGTCGATAAGGCCAAAGGTCTTGTTTCCTACAATATCGTCAAGGCGGACAATGGCGACGCCTGGGTTGAGGCGCGGGGAAAGAAATACGCTCCCTCGCAGATCTCCGCCTACATTCTGCAGAAGATGAAGGAAACCGCCGAACGCCATCTCGGGGAGAAGGTCGAACAGGCGGTTATTACAGTTCCTGCCTATTTCAATGACAGTCAGCGCCAGGCAACGAAGGATGCGGGCAAAATTGCCGGCTTGGATGTCCTCCGTATCATCAATGAGCCAACCGCTGCCGCTCTCGCCTATGGCTTGGATAAGCAGAACCATGGTGTGATCGCCGTTTACGATCTGGGCGGCGGCACGTTTGACGTGTCGATTCTCGAGATCGGTGATGGTGTTTTCGAAGTTAAATCCACGAACGGTGACACGTTCCTTGGCGGCGAAGACTTCGATATGCGCCTGGTCGATTACCTCGCGGATGAGTTCAAGAAGGAGAACGGGATCGATCTCCGGAAGGACAAGCTTGCTCTTCAGAGGCTGAAGGAAGCCGCTGAAAAAGCGAAGATCGAGCTGTCCTCCGCGACCCAGACCGAGATCAATCTTCCCTTCATTACCGCCGATCAGTCCGGCCCAAAGCATCTCACACTGAAGCTCACCCGAGCGAAGCTCGAGGCCTTGGTTGATGATCTTATCCAAAAGACCATCGCGCCTTGCAAGGCCGCTCTTAAGGATGCGGGTCTGAGCGCTGGGGAGATCCAGGAGGTGATCCTGGTCGGCGGCATGACCCGCATGCCGAAGGTTATTGAGACCGTAAAGAACTTCTTCGGCAAGGAGCCCCACAAGGGCGTCAATCCGGACGAAGTCGTGGCAATCGGCGCGGCAATTCAGGCCGGTGTGCTGCAAGGCGACGTCAAGGATGTCCTGCTGCTCGACGTGACCCCCTTGTCATTGGGCATCGAAACCCTTGGTGGCGTCTTCACGCGATTGATCGATCGCAACACCACCATTCCGACCAAGAAGTCACAAACCTTCTCGACGGCTGAGGACAGTCAGACAGCGGTGACGATCCGGGTGTTCCAGGGTGAGCGCGAGATGGCGGCTCACAATAAGATCCTCGGTCAGTTCGATTTGGTAGGAATTCCTCCGGCCCCGCGGGGAATGCCCCAGATTGAAGTTACGTTCGATATCGATGCCAACGGCATAGTGAATGTTTCGGCGAAAGATAAGGCCACGGGCAAGGAACAGGCCATTAGGATCCAGGCGTCGGGTGGACTATCCGACGACGAGATCAGGAACATGGTCAGTGATGCCGAAGCACATGCGGCGGAGGACAAGGAACGCCGCGCTCTTGTGGAGGCACGAAACCACGCTGAGGGCTTAATTCACCAGACGGAAAAGTCATTGGCGGAATTCGGCGCAAAAGTCAGTCAGGCTGACAGGAGCACCGTCGAAACGGCGATTGCTGACTTGAGATCGGTGCTCGAAGGGGAAGACACCTCGGCCATACAAGCCAAGACTCAGGCTCTGACCCAGGCGGCGATGAAACTGGGGGAGGCCATGTATCAACAGGCTCCTGAAGGTGGCGACGATGCCGGAGGTGAGGCTGGCGGACAGGGTGCCCGCAGTAGCGACGATGTCGTCGATGCCGACTTCGAGGAAGTGCGCGACGACGACAGGAGATCAACAGGATCGTAAGTCCTGGTTGTTAGGTAATGCTGACTGAACCTGCCTGTCTGAAGGACGGCTTTGAATAGACATGTTGGACCTCGCTGCTTCGATCGAAACGGGAAGCAGCGGGGTCTTTTACATGTATGAGTTTTGAACCATGGCGAAACGCGATTTCTACGAAGTCCTTGGGGTGGAGCGCAGCGCTGACGAGAAGCAGCTGAAAGCCGCCTATCGGAGCATGGCGAAGAAGTATCATCCTGACGCCAATCCGGGTAACGCTGAAGCCGAGCACCGCTTTAAAGAAATAAATGAAGCTTATGAGACCCTGAAGGACCCGCAGAAGCGGGCCGCATACGATCAGTTCGGGCACGCAGCTTTCGAAGCGGGTGGTTTCGGACGCGGTGGCGCAGGGTTCGGGCCCGATTTCTCAAGCTCCATGTCTGACATGTTTGACGATCTCTTTGGCGAGTTCATGGGAGGACGTCGCGCCGGTGGTGGACGTCGCCAGAACGCTGCCAGCCGAGGATCCGATCTCCGCTACAATATGGAAATCACGCTGCAGGATGCCTATGAGGGTAAGGCCGCCCAGATCAGGGTACCGACCAGCATCACCTGCGAAGTCTGCGATGGGTCAGGGGCTAAGCCGGGCACGTCACCGAAAGCTTGTTCCACATGCGGCGGTGCGGGGCGCGTTCGCGCGACGCAGGGCTTCTTTACGGTCGAGAGAACCTGTCCGACCTGCCAGGGACGGGGCGAGGTGATCGCTGAGCCTTGCTCGGCCTGTAGTGGAAACGGCCGTGTCATGCGTGAGCGGACGCTTTCCGTGAATATCCCGGCAGGGGTTGAAGACGGGACCCGGATTCGACTTGCCGCCGAGGGAGAAGCGGGGCTGCGAGGCGGTCCCCCAGGCGATCTTTATATTTTTCTATCGCTCAAACCGCACGAGTTCTTTCAGCGGGATGGCGCGGATCTGTTCTCCCGCGTACCGATATCGCTGACCACTGCAGCCCTAGGGGGCGAAATCGAGGTCCCTTGTCTCGACGGCAAGAAGGCTCGCCTTCGAATCCCGGAAGGAACTCAAGCGGGTAAGCAGTTCAGGCTGAAAGCAAAGGGAATGCCGGTTCTTCGCTCCCACCAGCATGGTGACCTGTATATTCAGGTGGCAGTCGAAACACCGGTAAATCTTTCCCGGCGGCAGAGAGAGATTTTAGAGGAGTTCGACCGGGAGTCTCACAATAAGAACAATCCCGAGTCGGAAGGATTCTTTGCTAAGGCGAAGGCCTTTTGGGATGGCTTCAACGAGTAGTTTTGTCAGCCAGTCACGAGTTGAACTGCTTCCGCAAGGCGTCTAGGCCCGTGCTGTAAATCGAATCCACGACTTGGATGGCCTTGTCTTCCGTCGCGTCCTTCGCTGAGAATTTGCCGACCCATTCGACAATGCACCCCTCCGCCTGAGGTTTCACTGTGATCGTCGAGACGTAATCTTGGACAGGGAGAGGCCCCTCGATGATGCTGTAGGTATAAGTCATGCCTTGGTCGTCACGGCTCTCAAGTCGTTCGGTCAGAGTCCCGCCTCCCGCAATGGTGAGAACTCTGAACACCTTCCCGTCCTTTTCTTCGATTTGCCCAGCATCCACGACGGGGTGCCACTGAGGAAGGCTATCGAAGCGACCAATCTTGGACCAGACTTCCGCGGCTTCTGCTTGTAGATCGGCCGACCTAGATACCTCAGCCATGTCCATCTCCCCTCTTATTTCTATCCGCACCATATGGCGCGGAATCGCCAGCAGCAAGCGGACCCTTCTTTTCATTCGGCGCCCTCGCTGGTATAGGCCGCTCTCATGTTTGGTAAAGGAACCTGATTGGGATGAAGCTTGCCATCGCCGGCGCGGGTGGGCGCATGGGTCGCGCATTGGCGCGCATAATCCACCAGACCGAGGGTTGCGAGGTCGCGGGTGGTCTCGAAGCCCCTGGGTCCCCTCACATCGGCGCTGATCTTGGTGAGTTGGCCGGGATCGGTCCGATCGGAGCAACGGTCAATGACGATCCATTGGCGCTGATCACCCATATTGACGGGATCGTGGACTTTACAGCGCCAGCCGCATCCGTGGCCCTTGTTGAACTTTCTGCGCAGGCTCGGATTGTCCATGTAATTGGCACAACGGGACTTTCGCCCGACGATGACACAAAGATCCTCGCAGCGGCGCGGCATGCCACGATCGTAAAATCTGGCAACATGAGCCTGGGTGTTAATGTGCTTGCCGCAGTTGTTCGGAAGGTTGCGGCAGCGCTCGACGAGAGCTTTGACATAGAGATCGTGGAGATGCATCACCGACATAAGATCGATGCGCCATCGGGAACCGCTCTGCTGTTGGGCCAGGCTGCCGCGGATGGCCGCGGAGTTTCTCTAGCGGAATGCTCTGTCCGCGGACGCGATGGCATCACCGGACCGAGACCAAAAGGGACGATCGGGTTTGCCTCGCTTCGCGGCGGCAGCGTGATTGGTGAGCATTCTGTCATCTTTGCGGGAGACGCCGAGCGGATAGAGTTGGCTCATCGCGCGGAATCGCGCGACGTCTTTGCCCAAGGCGCTGTGAAAGCAGCGTTGTGGGCGAAAGGCCGCAAGCCCGGCTTATATTCTATGATCGATGTCCTTGGCTTGACGAATTAATCGATAGGGGAATTGTATGGATCACCTTCTGGTACTGGTGCGTCACGGCCAAAGCGAATGGAACCTTAAGAACCTCTTTACCGGATGGGCTGATCCGGATCTTACGGACCTCGGCAGAAGCGAGGCGGAAGACGCGGGCAAACGTCTGAAAGCGCTTGGCCTGTCCTTTGACGTCGCCTTCACCAGCATGCTCAAGAGAGCACAGAACACTTGCCAGTACATTCTCGCCGCTCTCGGACAAGAACATCTTCAGACGGTCCGGGAACAGGCTCTGAACGAACGCGACTACGGAGATCTCACAGGGCTCAACAAGGATCAAGCGCGCGAGAAATGGGGCAAGGAGCAAGTGTTCAAATGGCGCCGCTCTTTCGACATCCCCCCGCCAGGAGGGGAAAGTCTTAAGGACACAGCCGCTCGCGTTATTCCGTACTATGAAAGCGCAATCGTACCCAGGCTGAGGAATGGCGAGCGGGTGTTGGTCGTCGCGCACGGAAATTCGTTGCGTGCACTGATCATGCATCTCGAAAACTTGCCGGGGGAAGAGATTGCCCAGCGCGAGCTGGCAACCGGGATTCCGATAATTTACCGTCTCGACGGCGAGTTGAAGGTCAAGACGCGTGAAGAGGTGTCCGGGCAGTTATAGGGAGCCTCTCGAAGCGATCTGTCGCTCCCAGGCTAAGATGGATTGCTTCCTCTCAAGCCCCCAGTGATAGCCGCAGAGATTTCCTGATCTGCCAAGGACCCTGTGACAGGGGACGAGCATCGATATTGGATTCCGTCCGACTGCCGTTCCCACCGCCCGCGTTGCCGTAGGCGAGCTGAGCTCATGGGCGATACTGCTATATGTCGTCGTCCGCCCGAATGGGATTGCGAGGAGCCGCTGCCAGACCTTGAGCTGAAAACCCGTGCCTATCAGCAATAAGGAAAGAGGCTCGTCCGCCGTCCAGCTCCCCGGTTCAAAAATCCGATCGATGAAGCCTGCAGTGTACTCCGAATCCTCAACGAAGTCCGCTGCCGGCCACCGCCGCGTCATATCAAGAAGAGCATCCGCTCGCTGCTCCGAGTCTGCAAAGCCCAATCCTGTGATAGACGAGCCGGCAGTCATGAGCAGAACGTCCCCGAACGGCGACGGATGATATCCATATTGCATCGCCAGCGTGGCCCCGCGCTCGCGCCTATCCTCTGAGACAAAGCTCTCTGAGACGACGAAAACACCTGTCACCTGAGACCCCGGATCCGTTTCCTCAGGGGACCTTTATCGCAGCAGTGATCGCGGAGGCAAGACCCCGGCGCTCTCCGGGGGAAAGGAACGATCCGATTTCCAACTGCGTACCGTGGGATCGCATGAAGAGCGGGCCGCATGTTTCTAGGGTTTCGTTCTCCTCGAGATCAACCCGGACCCAATAGCGAATGAACCGCCATTCCTTTACCGGTCGCCGAGCACCGCCCTTGCGAACGATGACGGCATCCTTCGTGACGTCGACACTCTCGAAGATCTGAGCGTCCCCATAGCTCCTCCGGAACGCCCAGTAGAGCAGGGCGACATCCAAGCCAAAGTATCCAAAGACCGGCCACGCGCCCATCATTACGAACGCCACGCCGGCTGCAAAACTGACGATCCCGAAGGCGCTCATCAGAATAAGGAACCCGCGGGGACCCAGCGACCGATGTGGTGTGAGGACGACGGAGAAGAGCCTCTCGTTGTCATCGTTTGCATGTTCGTCGATGTTTTTCATCGTGCGTTTCCCGGCACCGTTGACCAAATAGAGCAATCGGCTGCATAAGACGGGCCAGTCAGCCTGGAGATGGTCTCTATGCCTGCCCATTCCAGGCTCAACACTAGCCTCATCAAAGAAATATTTGCTCGATTCCAACGGTCAGAACCAGAACCGAAAGGCGAGCTCGAATATGTCAATGACTTCACTCTGCTCGTTGCCGTGGTTCTATCCGCGCAAGCGACCGACGTCAGCGTTAACAAGGCAACCCGCCCCCTCTTCAAAGTCGCAGACTCTCCCCAGAAAATGCTCGATTTGGGCGAAGAACGGCTTAGCCAATATATCAGGACGATAGGCCTGTATCGCACCAAGGCGAAGAACGTCATCGCTCTGTCTCAGCTTATCTTGGCCAACCATGATGGCCGAGTGCCGCGCCATCGAGACGCCTTGGAGGCCCTGCCCGGGGTTGGGAGAAAGACCGCTAACGTGGTTCTTAACATTGCCTTTGGGGAGCCGACGATCGCTGTCGATACGCACCTCTTTCGGGTTTCGAATCGAACGGGACTTGCTCCTGGAAAAACTCCTTTGGAGGTGGAGGAAACGCTGAACTCTGTCGTTCCCTCTGAGTACAAGCAGTATGCACATCACTGGTTGATCCTGCATGGCAGGTACATCTGCAAGGCCCGGGTCCCGGATTGCCCGCAGTGTCTGATCAACGATATCTGCCTTTTTCCGGAGAAGACACCTCCAAAAACCCTCTGACATCACCGAGAGCGCGCGCTGATCTGCTTGTAGATGTGAACCATGTAAGCCGTGGCAAAAAGTGGCACCAGAAGGTTCACGATCGGAACAAGGGCGAGAAGGGCAGGCACGAAACCTGCGGCAAGGACCCGCGGACTGTTCTCCAGTCTGAGTTGCTTGGCCTCCGGGGGCGGCATATGTCTCATGGCGATCATTTCAAAATACTCGCGCCCCAGCAAATACGCATTTGCGAGAATTATAGCAAAAATTCCAACGCCTAGAAAAACCACCGGCAGAAGCAGTATATTGATTGCTAAAACCAAAAGTCCGAACTGAATACCGGTAAACAATGCCTGCCTGAACGGTAGATCTTGTCCGGTTCGATCCATCGGGTAATGCTTAACCTCGACCATCGCGGCAATACCGTCCAAAAACAACCCTGCGAAAATAGCGGTGACTGGCGAGATCATTAAAACCGCAAGAGCAAAGAGACCGAGCCCCGCAGCGACGGTTATCAATGTGTTTGCCCATTCCCAGGGTGCAAGAGCCAATCCACTGATGACAACTTCCAGCACGATCCAGAGCCCTGCCAGAAGCAGAACGGTCAGTCCGAGGGACTTCCACAACACCGCACGAAAAGGGGGTGATAGGACATCCGATAGCGCCTTGAGCGCTGCGCTAATCATGTCAAGATTCTGCCGCTCGTAGAGGAAGGGGGTTCAGAATTTGATGAGGTGCCTTTATAGATCGCGAGTCCAAGTCATTTCCTCCTGAATCCGGTATTTTGATGGCCCATAACAAGATCGACGTTTTAGGTATCGGCAATGCAATCGTCGATGTCCTCAGCCGCACAGACGATGCGTTCCTCACGAAGCACTCCATGGTCAAGGGATCGATGAGACTCATCGATGAAGAGACCGCCCATTCTCTTTATGAGGATATGGGGCCAGCCGTTGAAATTTCAGGAGGATCTGCCGCGAATACGATAGCCGGTGTCGCGGCTTTGGGGTCTTCTGCAGCATTCATCGGAAAAGTCCGCAACGATCAGCTGGGAGAAGTCTTCGGTCACGACATTCGCGCAGTGGGGGTGGAATTCAACTCGCCGCCATCGGCTGAGGGTCCCGCCACCGCGCGCTGTTTGATATTGGTGACGGCGGATGGCGAAAGGACCATGAATACATTTCTCGGGGCGAGTACAGCGCTTACCCCTGAAGATATTGACGACGAGCTGGTCGCACGCTCTGCGATAACCTATCTGGAGGGCTATCTGTGGGATCCAGAGCAGGCCAAGCAGGCCTTCTTAAAGGCTGCCAGGACCGCACGACGCTCCGGAAATAAGGTTGCTCTCAGTCTTTCGGACGCGTTCTGCGTTGATCGCCATCGAGATTCCTTTTTGGAGCTCGTCAATTCCGACGTTGATATCCTCTTTGCGAATGAATCGGAGATCACATCGCTGTATCAGACACGAACCTTCGATGAGGCTCTCGGCAGGGCAAAGGCTAGCGGAAAGCTCATCGTGCTGACCCGGAGCGAGAAAGGATGCGTTGTTGTGGAGGGTGAACGCGCGACCGCGGTCGCTGCGCATCCAGTTGGCGATGTCGTTGACACAACGGGAGCAGGCGACCTCTTTGCGGCGGGCTTTCTCTTCGGATTGACGAAAGGGAGGGCGCTCGAAAACTGTGCCGCAATCGGGGCACTCGCTGCCGCCGAAATCATCAGCCACATCGGAGCTCGGCCTGAGAAGAACCTGATCGAACTTGCGAGGCAGAATAAGCTGCTCTGAGGCTCACAGCCGACGGAGCTGCACCTCGTGAATGCGATGGTCCGGTCCCTTCGTCAGGATGAGGTCGGCCCGTTGCCGCGTAGGTAAGATATTCTCTCGAAGATTGACGAGATTGATGGTGTCCCAGAGTTTGATTGCCACGGCGCGCGTTTCTTCATCGCTGAACGTCGAGTAGCGATGGAAGTAAGAGCGCGGATCTCGGAAAGCCGTCTCCCGAAGCCGGAAAAATCGCTCGATATACCAGTCTTTGAGCATGTGCTCGTCGGCATCGAGGTAAATGGAGAAATCAAAATAGTCGGACACGAAAGGGATGGACTTGCCGTCTCGGGAGTGTTTCGCAGGCTGCAGAACGTTGAGCCCCTCGACGATCAGAATGTCCGGCTGGTCGATGGAGATCCACTCGGTTCCCAAGACGTCGTAAGAGAGATGCGAGTAGATCGGAGCCCGGACATGCCGCTTCCCCGACTTCACGTCATGCATGAAACGAAGCAGCATCGAGACGTCGTAGCTTTCCGGAAAGCCTTTCCGGGACATCAGGCCTTCACGTTCAAGGACGGAATTGGAGAAGAGAAAGCCGTCGGTCGGCAACAGCGCAACGTGAGGATGGCCTGGAGCACGTGACAACAGCGCCTGTAGAATACGCGCCATGGTGCTCTTGCCCACAGCCACGCTTCCACCCATTCCGATGATGAAAGGGACCTTCGTGCCATTGCGGCCGAGAAACTTCTGTGTTTCCAGGAAGAGATCGTAGGTATTCTCAACATAGAGATTGAGCAGCCGGGCAACAGGCAGATAGATCTCGACGACTTCGTCGATCTGGATGCGTTCGTTGAGACCCCGCAGCGTGCGCACTTCGGCTTCGGTGAGGGTCAGGGGCGTATCGGCACGCAGCTTCGCCCATTCTTGCCGTGAAAACACGAGGTAGGGCGAGAATTTGACTTGCGTAGTCATGGGTTGGATCGCTGTGCCTTTTCAACGATGCCGCTGGTGCCTTCGCGGCGCTCCAGCTCGTTCATGACGCTCTCCAGGGAGACGTCTGTGATCTCGAGCAGAGCGAGAAAATGAAACAGAAGGTCGGCCGCCTCTGCTGCAACGGCCGCCTTGTCTTGGGAGACCGCTGCTATGACCAATTCCACAGCCTCTTCACCCAACTTCTTGGCGCAGGTCGTGCTTCCTTGGGCGAAGAGCTTGGACGTATATGAGCCGTCTGGCATTGCCTGCCGGCGCTGCTGAATCGTCTGATACAAACGTGCTAGCACCTCGAGACGATTTTCGACCGCGACTTTCATTGATGAGTGCCCTGCCCCAGACGACGCCCGATTATCAGCATAGGGCCGCCTTGTCACCGTCAGATCGGTCGGATGGGTATACCGGCATCCTTTAGAGATTGCTTGGCCTGAGCAATCGTAAACGTGCCGAAGTGGAAAATGGAGGCGGCGAGCACTGCGCTGGCATGGCCCTGGGTAACCCCTTCGACCAGATGCTCCAGCGTGCCCACCCCTCCGCTCGCAATAACGGGGACCGAGACCGCATCTGCAATGGTTCGCGTCAGCTGCAGATCGAAACCCGATTTCGTCCCGTCCTGATCCATGGATGTCAGTAAGATCTCGCCTGCACCGAGGGACACGACTTCTCGTGCAAATTCAACGGCATCGATTCCCGTCTGGTTGCGGCCGCCATGGGTGAAGATCTCCCAGCGATCTCCTTCACCGGGTTTCGACACCCGCCGCGCATCGATGGCGACGACGATGCACTGACTGCCAAACTTCTCGGCTGCCTTTGCCACAAACGGCCGATCGTTGACCGCAGCGGTGTTGATCGAGACTTTGTCGGCCCCGGCGAGCAACAGCTTTCTAATATCTTCAATGGTCCGGATGCCGCCCCCTACGGTAAGCGGCATGAAGCAGTGTTCTGCCGTCTGCGCCACGATGTCGAATAGGATCCCCCTATTCTCATGGCTGGCGGTGATGTCAAGGAAGCAAAGCTCATCGGCGCCGGCAGCATCATAGCCTATGGCAGCGGCCACGGGGTCGCCGGCATCACGCAGTTCCAAGAATTGCACGCCCTTCACAACCCGACCGTCCTTGACGTCCAGGCAAGGGATGACTCGAGCTTTAAGCATTGGTGACCCTTGCTTCAGCAATGAGTTTCAAGGCCAGTTGGGGATCGAGGCGGCCATCATAGAGGGCTCTGCCGGAAATCGCGCCCTCCAAGACAGCGCAGTCCGGCTGTAGCAGCCGCTTCACATCGTCGATCGAGGCCAGCCCCCCCGATGCGATGACCGGAATGGAAACGGATCGGGCGAGCTCGAGTGTCGCTGCAATGTTCAATCCTGTGAGCACGCCGTCCCGGTCAATGTCGGTGTAGATAATCGCCGCAACCCCTGCATCCTCGAACTGCTTGGCGAGATCGACAGCCTGTACGTCGGAAGTTTCCGCCCAACCTTCGACGGCCACTCGGCCTCCGCGCGCATCGATGCCGACGGCGACTTGGCCAGGAAAGGTGACGCAGGCCTGTTTGACAAGCTGAGGATCTCGCAACGCGGCGGTTCCCAGGATGACCCGCGAAATCCCTTTCTCGAGCCACTGCTCGATGCTTTGGAGGTCACGAAGACCGCCCCCGAGCTGAATGGGAATATCAATGGCGGCGATGATGGCCTCGACCGCTGCAGCATTTCTGCTCTTGCCATCGAAGGCACCGTTCAGATCAACGACGTGCAGCCACTCGAAACCGAGCCGTGCGAAATCTGCCGCTTGCGCCGCCGGATCATCATTGTAGACGGTGGCCTGCTGCATCTCACCTCGTTTGAGGCGGACACAGGTTCCGTCCTTGAGATCGATAGCCGGAAACAGGATCATGGCCGCCATTTCAAGAAGTTGCCGATGAGGGCCAATCCGAGTGTCTGGCTCTTTTCAGGGTGAAACTGAGTACCAACGACCGAACCGTCAGCAACGATTGCAGTGACCGCTCCACCATACTCCGTCTCGGCGACCACCTGCGACCGATCCGCGGCCTTGAGGCGGTAGGAATGGACAAAATAGGCGTGGAGACCCTCTTCTCCGAGCTGCAGACCCTGCACCACTGGATGATCTGTGACGAGGGTGAGGCTGTTCCACCCCATGTGGGGAACCTTGAGCTCTGGCTCTACGGGATCGATCTTGACGACATCACCCTTGATCCAGCCGAAACCCTCCCACGTTCCAAACTCGAGTCCGCGCTCCGCCATCAGCTGCATGCCGACGCAGATTCCAAAGAACGGTCGCGCCTTGGTCCGCGCCACGTCTTCGAGCGTCTCCCACATCCCCTCAATTGCAAGAATCCCCGCACGGCAGTCGGCAAAGGCGCCGACGCCGGGAAGGACCACGCGATCGGCCTCGGCAACGTCACGGGGATTGCTGGTGACCTCGATCTTGGCATCCACTTCAGCTTCCCGAGCGGCGCGTTCGAACGCCTTGTGGGCTGAGCGAAGATTGCCCGAACCATAATCGACAATGGCCACTCGCATCACGTCCGCCCTGGTTCGGGTAGAATGCTGTATTGGACCGGGACGATCCCCGGAAGTGGAGGTGCAACCCTGCTGACGGGCGGTGTCACCGCACTCAAACCGGAAGCAAGCAAGCTGAAGAACCGATGCTCGGCGGCCAGGAGATCGTCGCCCATCACCACCCCCACCTCTGCTTTTCCACGCCGGGCAAGTGTCCAGCGGCGAAGGTCATTTCCCTGCAGTCCCATGAACAGATTGACGGCAAGGGCAACGAAAGTTTCCGCAGCGCCCGGCATCGGCCAAAGAACACCGATGACGGCCAAGGCTGCATTGACGACGAGGAAGAGCACCAGCACCAACCACATGCGCTTGTAGATGAGCCAGAGCAGCGGAATGAAGAAGGCTGGCCAGGAGAAACCTTCCTTCACCACCTCGAGACCGTCAGGATCGGCCAGAATGGCTTCTGGATTTCTCTCGCGATGATGGACCGTAAAAGTTTTCATGAAGATCGTCTCGCTCAGCTGTCGCCGAGTCGTCCCTTGGTCGAAGGAATGACACCCACTGTCCGTGGATCAAGTTCCACGGCACTTCTCAGGGCACGCGCTAGGCCCTTGAAACAGGTCTCCGCAATGTGATGACTGTTGAGGCCATAGAGATTGTCGACATGCAGCGTGATCCCGGAATTGAACGCGAAGGCCTGAAACCATTCACGGAAGAGCTCCGTGTCGAAGTCACCGATCTTTTGGGTTGGGAACTCGACCCGCCACACGAGGTAGGGGCGACCTGAAACATCGAGAGCGACACGAGTCAATGTCTCGTCCATAGGCAGATCGATGCAGGCATAGCGCCGGATGCCGGCCTTATCGCCGAGCGCCTTCACGATGGCCTGTCCGAGCGCAATAGCACTGTCTTCTGTCGTGTGGTGCATGTCGATGTGAAGATCACCGCGGGCCTCGATTGTCACATCGATCAGTGAATGACGCGAAAGCTGCTCGAGCATATGGTCCAGAAAACCAATTCCCGTCGAGATCTCGTGACGCCCGCTGCCATCGAGATCGATGGATACGGATATGGTCGTCTCTGTGGTCTTGCGTTCGATTTTTGCAGTTCGCACGTGCAGGGCTCCGTCGCCTGGGCTTTCTCAGCCGCGGGCGACTTGTAACAGCTGGCGAGATCTCGGCAAAGATTTCTGTCCAGGCGACTCGTGAATTGTCTAGGCTTTTATTTATGGCCATGACTGCATAAGTGTTGCGGCGCTGACCAAGATTTAAGAGGGCTGTGTGTCCGAGCGTGAACAGATGCCGCAATGGCATGGAACGACCATTCTGACCGTCCGCAAGCAGGGAAAGGTCGTCATCGCTGGCGACGGCCAGGTGAGTTTCGGCAATACGGTCATGAAATCAAATGCACGCAAAGTGCGGCCATTGGGAACCGGCAAGGTGATCTCGGGCTTCGCGGGGGCCACAGCGGACGCGATGACGCTCTTCGAGAGGCTCGAGACCAAGCTTGAGAAGCATCCGGGCCAGTTGACACGCGCCTGCGTTGAGCTCGCGAAAGACTGGCGCACCGACCGGTACCTTCGCCGCCTGGAAGCCATGATGATTGTGGCGGACCCGCAGGTGACCTTGGTCCTGACCGGAAACGGCGATGTTCTGGAGCCCGAGAACGGGTTGATGGGCATCGGATCAGGGGGTCAGTTCGCATTGGCGGCTGCGCGCGCGCTCATCGACAGTGAGCACGACCCGGAGGAAATCGCCCGGCGTGCCATGCGCATCGCCGCCGACATCTGTATCTACACGAACAACAACATTGTCGTCGAAACACTCGAAGACGCCGACACTTGAGCCCTTTTCTAGCGAGACGTAAATGACCGACTTCTCACCCCGTGAGATCGTATCCGAACTTGACCGCTACATCGTCGGGCAACGTGATGCCAAACGCGCGGTGGCCATCGCCTTGCGCAACCGCTGGCGGCGCCAGCAGTTGGAAGATGGCCTTCGCGAGGAGGTTCTGCCGAAGAACATTCTCATGATCGGGCCCACCGGCGTCGGCAAGACCGAGATCGCACGCCGCTTGGCCAAGCTCGCCAACGCCCCCTTCATCAAGGTGGAGGCCACGAAATTCACCGAGGTTGGCTATGTCGGCCGCGACGTTGAGCAGATCATTCGTGACTTGATGGAGGTTTCTCTCGGTCTCGTTCGGCAGCGACGGCGCAAGGAAGTTGAGGCTTCCGCCCAGCTTCACGCGGAAGAGCGAGTGCTCGACGCCCTCGTCGGAAAGAATGCAGCCGCCAGCACTCGTGAAAGCTTCCGGCGCAGACTGCGCACCGGAGAGCTTGACGAAAAGGAAATCGAGATTCAGGTCGCCGATACCGGCGGAATGCCAGCCTTCGACATTCCCGGGATGCCCGGTGCCCAGGTCGGCATGGTCAATCTCAGTGACATGCTGGGCAAGGCTTTCGGTCAGCGGATGAAGGCGCGCAGGACGAGTGTCCGCGCCAGCTATGAGGTGCTTATCGCCGAAGAATCCGACAAGCTCCTCGACCAGGATCAAATCACCCAGGAGGCCATTCATCTCGTTGAAAACAATGGCATTGTCTTCCTGGATGAGCTGGACAAGGTCTGTGCCCGCTCCGGCGAGAGATCTGGCGGCGACGTCAGCCGCGAAGGCGTGCAGCGCGATTTGCTCCCCCTGCTCGAGGGCACCACGGTCGCGACGAAATATGGGCCGGTGAAGACCGACCACGTCTTGTTTATCGCTTCGGGCGCTTTCCATATCGCCAAGCCATCCGACCTGCTGCCCGAACTGCAGGGAAGATTGCCGATACGGGTCGAATTGAACCCCCTGACCCGCAGTGATTTCCGCCGGATCCTGACCGAGCCAGAGGCCAGTTTGATCAAGCAATACAAAGCCTTGCTGGCGACCGAAGGGGTCACCGTCGAGTTCGAAGACGATGGTATCGATGCTCTGGCGGACTTCGCGGCCGAGATCAACTCGACGGTCGAGAACATCGGTGCGCGCCGGCTTCAGACAGTGATGGAGCGGGTGTTGGACGAGATCAGCTTCGAGGCCTCCGACCGGCCGGGATCGAGCCTCACCATCAATGCGGCCTATGTCCAGGACAGGATCGGCGACTTGGCAAAGAACACGGATCTATCGAAGTTCATCCTGTGATCTCAGTATAGTCGCAATATTCTCTAATTGTTCCTCGGACAGTTTAGCTATTCGCTCGGACATCAGGTTGGCCGTCTCTGTCGCTCGTGCCGTGAGATGTGATGTGTCGATGACGACCCGGGGATGAGATCTTTGTGCCAGAGCCGCCAAGTCTTCGGCTTCATCCCAGATGACGTTGAAATAGGTGATGATCCTTTGCAACAGCGTCCAGCTTGGCCGCCCGCGGCGGCCGTGCTCCAGAGCTGAGAGATAGGCGCTGGACACCCCGACAGAGGCGGCCATTTCCTTGAGGGAGATGCCCCTTAATTCCCGCAACTCCCGCATTTTTTGTCCGAACGGGGTCATGCGGCGAGGCTGGGATTGCGCCGCAGCCGGACATAGAGCGCGCCGCCGCCGCCATGCTTGGGATGTGCCGGTTGAAACCCCGACACTATGTTCCGAAAATGCGACTCATTCAGCCATTCCGGCACGGCTCGGCGCAGCCTCCCCCCGCGCTCCGGCGTGTCATAAGAATTGAGACCATGGAGCATATGTCTGGAGATCGGTCCCGAGCCCTTTCCGGTGATCACGATGACAAAGCGCTGACCTCTCTCGAAAGAGGCTGAAAGATAAGAGAAAAGTTTTACACGCGCCGTTTCCAGGGTTTCCCCGTGAAGGTCGATGCGGGCCTCGATGGAGATTTGGCCGCGTAATAACTTCTGCCCCGTCCGCCGATCGATGCCCGAGAGAGGCGGCGTCAGGCGCTTTACAGGCGTTTTGAGAACAGGAATGGGAACGGCGTGTTTCGGTATGTTTTTGCGCCGTTCCGGGGGAGAAATCGCCTGTTCCGCGATCGGTACGACAAGGGTCGTGTCTTTCGCCTCCTCGGCAATCTTTTTAGTCGGCTTGCTGATGGGGGTGACCGTCTCGATCACCCGGTCCCAAAGCTCCATATCGGGGATAAGTCGCTTGCGTCGCCCGGCCATGATCGTCAATTTGCAAGACGGCTTGCAACCGATGGAGGTACGAGGATGATCATGCGACCTTCGCTTTGCATGAGCCCGGCAATGTGACCGGCGCGCGCTCCGGCCCCCCAGAACACATCACCCCTCACCTGCCCTTTTATGGCGGTCCCCGTGTCCTGAGCAACCATCAAGCGGTTCATCGGCACGAGGCTGTCATTGGGTCCTGCGGGAACGGCGCTGCTCAACCAGATAGGAGTGCCATAGGCATAGAAGCGCCGGTCGACCGCAAGGCTGCGCTCCGGGGTCAGCTGCACATGCTGCGCGCCGGGAGGACCCAGATCGGCACGATCAAGTTCGATGCGCCGGAAGAACACGAAGGATTCGTTCTTCCACATCAGCGCGCGGGCCTGACCGGGATGCCGCGCCAACCAGTCGAGGATGGTCTGCATCGAGACCTTGTCGCGGGCCAACTCGCCCCGCTCGACGAGAATCCGTCCGATCGGTGTATAGGGAAGCCCGCTTTTGCCGGCAAAACCGACTCGCAAGATGCGGCCATCGGCCAGCCGCACCCGACCCGAGCCCTGGATCTGCAGGAAGAAGGCGTCCTCCCACCGTTTGAGCCAGACAAGCTCGAGGCCCCGCCCGGCAAGCTTGCCCTGTTCGATCTCCTGCCTCGTCCAGTAGGGCTGCGGTCGGCCGGCGACCGTCCGGCCGTACCGAACGCCGATCCGCTTTTCCGTTGCGGCATCGAATGCCACGAGGTCGGAAGGTTTCCCATAGAGCGGCACGACATACTCGCCGCCCCGCTTCAGGGCACCCTCCACTTCTGGCTCGTAATACCCCGTGAACAACCCGGCATCAGGGCCGGAGGAGACGTTCAACGGACGCAAACTCTTCTCGAAGAAGGCGCGCGCCTGGGTGTCGGACACTTCCTCGGGCATCGTCAGTGCAGAGTTGCAGACGGGAAGCCACTCGGCCCGCTTTCCCGTAAACTGGGGCGAGCCGGCGAAGCCGCGGCCCGTCGCCACCACTTCCCGGCAGGACCGGTGAAAGGTGGCAAAGGCGGCGGCATGTGCATCCTGTGCCCAGCCCGGGATGGCCGCGAAGCTCATGGCGGTCACCGACCGGGCATCGGCAGCGCTCATCATGGACCACCAGAGAAAGAGTGGCAGCAGGGCCGCCAGTCGGAAAGCGCTCATGGTGAATGAATCTCTTATCGCTTCGGGACGATTGTCCTTAACGCGACTTGTTGATCATTCCCTTAACAAGGCGGCTGATCAATTCGGCGCTTCGGTGCCCACGAGTTTCCAGTTCGGATCGCGCGACGAGGTATCGCGGGCGAACGTCCAGATGTCCTTCACCTCACGAACCTTCTTCGGATCGCCGTCGACGATGTTGCCTTCGCGATCCTTTGTCGATGTGATCAACTCGCTCGTAAAGCGGATCGTGACATTCGCCTGTCGCCGGTCAAGCCGGGCGTCGATGATCGTGGCATCATCAATGCCCACAAAGGTCGTCTCGTTGACCTGGCCTTCCTGCTCCCGCTCATCCAGAGCGGCGGAGAAACCCTCGAACACCTCGGCGCTCAACAGATTGTTGAGCGTCTGCCGGTCGCCCTCCGCAAAAGCGGTCACGACCATCTCATAGGCCGCCTTCGCGCCCTCGAGGAAGGATTTCGGTGCAAAGCTCGGATCTGCTGCGGCAATCGCTTCGATCCCGGCTGCGACGGAAGAGCCTTCCGTAGCGTAGCCTTTCCAGATCGGCGGACGATCATCCTCCACATTGGCATTGGCGGCTGACCCCGGAGCTCTTACATCGCGCTCCGGAAGGCTGACGACTTTTCCGTCCTGGCTGACGGTCGCAGGCTGAGTCCGCTCCCGCTCGTTGCGGGCAAACGGATCAACCGGGGGACGCTCGTGTCCGGTGCGACGTCCAAGCACACTACGCAGGCGCAAGAACACCACGACGGCGATCCCCAGAAGGAGAAGATTGAGTGGGTCGAATGCTTCATTCATGATGCTGGCTCGGCCGCTTTCCGTGTGGTCGGTCACAGTCACGGCAAGGTGACCACGATAAAGGCGGCCCGTTGCGTGCTCCTGCTCTCGACAAGATATAAGACATCTTGGAGACCGTCCAACGGCTCCGGTGGTCTATCACTAACATTTTGCCGCGTCGAAGGCCCAATTCTTTGTGTAAAATAGCGGCAATGGTTGCAAGGTAAGGTTCCGTGCCCCTCTTTCTTTTACTCGCGGCACTCGCGCTGCCGCTACTGGAAATTGCCGTCTTCATCCTGGTGGGCGAGGAGATCGGCGCTTTTGCGACCATTGGCTTGATCATTCTCTCCGCGGTTGCCGGACTTTTGATCATCCGCTGGCAGGGTGTGTCGATCCTCATGGAGACGCAGCGTTCCCTGGGACAAAATGGCATACCGGTCGCCCCGGCGATTCATGGCGCTTTTTTGGCAATCGCGGGATTCCTGCTTCTCATACCCGGCTTCATCACGGATGCCGTGGCCTTTGCGCTGCTCATCCCGCCGGTCCGGCTGGCACTCGGCCGAACGATCCTGGAGCGGATCAGACGCTCGAAACGCTTTTCAGTTCATGTCTCCGGCGGGCCACCCTTCGGTCAGGGCCGCGAGGGCTTCAGAGCCGGTCCGAGTACCGGCCCGGTCATCGAAGGTGAGGTCATCGAAGATCTCACGCCAGCAGACGACGATCCCCCGAATTCCAGGATCCCGGGGGCGACGGGCAGTGATCAATCGCCGTGGCGGAGATAGAGGGCGAGCCTCCGCTTCGCCTTGCGAGCGCCATTGAACCGTGTTAGCCCACGAGCCGAGCGGCTCGCTGAGCCAGAAATACCCTCAGGATATGGACCGTCCCGCAATGGCCGACGACAACACGAACTTCAATCGGAACGGCGCTGGAAACGGCATTCCCGGCGCGCCGAATCCGAACGCTGCCCAGGGCCAAAAGCCTTCGATGCGGGTTCTGGCTCAGTATCTGAAGGATCTGTCCTTTGAGAATCCCAATGCGCCGCAATCCCTGAGCGGCCAGGCGACGCAGCCGAAAATCGACATCTCGGTGAATGTGAACGCGAAGAACCTCACACCGACGGATTACGAGGTCGAGATTCATATCGAAGTGAAGGCATCCGGCGCCGATGCGATCGTGTTCCAGGCGGAGATGCTGTATGCGGGCGTGTTCCGGCTGGAGAACATCCCCCAGGAGATGCTGCATCCGGTGGTCCTGATCGAATGCCCCCGCATGCTCTTCCCCTTTGCCCGTCAGATCCTCTCCGACGCCACGCGCAATGGCGGTTTCCCGCCCCTCATGCTCGATCCCATCGATTTCGCCGCCATGTATCAGCAGCGCTCTGAGCAGATGCGCCCCGCCGAGGGCAATTTTCAGCAGGCCTGATCCTGCATCACTCTCCGAGGCGGACGTAATCCAGCCAAACCGCCTCGGCTCCCAAGGTACCGACGAAAGCAAGGTGGGCCTGTTCCTCCTCCGCCGTAAGCCGCGGCGTCAACGGCCTCGGCCGAACCGGCAGAGACATGCCGCGGCTGCCTCTGTCATAGGCCGCCGCCTGGGCCACGGTGACCAAAGTGAGGTTTGGCTGGCGCGCACCGATGAGCTCGACATAGACGTCGGCGAGCAGTTCCGCATCCAGCAACGCGCCATGCTTCGTCCGCTTGGTATTGTCCACATTGTAGCGCCGGCACAGGGCATCCAGGCTGTTCTGGCTCATGGGATGGCGTTGGCGGGCGATGACGAGCGTGTCGATCAGCTGGTCTTCGACGATGAGCGGCATCGACAGCCGCTTCAGCTCTGAATTCAGAAAACCTGCATCGAAGGCTGCATTGTGGATGACCAGCGCGGCCCCCTCGATGAAAGCCAGGAATTCCTCGGCGATCTCCGCAAATCTCGGCTTGTCCTGCAGGAAGTCCAGGGTGATGCCGTGGACGGCGATCGCATCAGGGTGAATGTCCCGGTCGGGATTGAGATATTTATGAAAGATCCGGCCGGTTGGGATGTGGTTGATCATCTCGATGCCGCCGATCTCGATCAGCCGGTCGCCCATTTCGTGGGACAAGCCGGTCGTTTCGGTATCGAGGACGATATACTTCATCGGGACTGCTCTGTGCCGTCGGTGGATCTCAGAGTCTGTACGATTCGGCGCACCTGTTCAAAGGCATCCTCCAATCCCCTGGAGCTGTCCACAATGAAGTCGGCCCGCGTCCGCTTCTCCTGATCCGGCACTTGACGGCTCAGGATCGAGTCGAGCTTCTCTTCGGTCATTCCAGGTCGCGATAATGCCCGTTTCCGTTGGATATCGCTGGGTGCGCTGACCACCACGACCGCATCGACGCTGTCGCCCCGCCGGGTCTCGTAAAACAGGGGGATGTCGAGCACCACCAGGGGTTCGCCCTCTGCCTTGGCTCGTTCAAGAAAGAGAAGCTGCTCCTCGCGCACCAAGGGATGCACGATCGCCTCGAGGGCCTTGAGCCGGGCGCTGTCCCCCAGCACGAGCTTTCCGAGGCTGTCACGGTCCACCGCCCCATCCCGGATGACCGTGGGAAACAGCGCCCCCACAGGCTCCACGGCGCGTCCCCCCCTCGCATAGAGCGCGTGGACGCAGGAATCGGCATCGAAGACGGGCACGTCGAGCCGTCGGAACATATCGGCCGTTGCCGATTTTCCCATGGCGATCGAACCGGTGAGAGCAACGACCTTCATGCTCTACCCCTGCAGATCAGCAATCACGAGCGCCCGCAGCGCCGGCGTCACCTGTGGCCGCACGCCGAACCAGCGCTCGAAGGCGGGAACAGCCTGGTGGAGGAGCATTCCCAACCCATCCACGATGCGCAAGCCGCGTGTGGCGGCCTCGGTAAGCAGGGGCGTCATGAGCGGCACATAGACGATATCACAGACAACCAGGGCCTCGGTGGCACCCTCGAAGCTGAACGCGAGCGGGTCCTTGCCCGTCATGCCGAGGGATGTCGTATTCACCAGCAGATCACAGCCATCCAGCATGTCCTCTCGGCTGTCCCAAGGCACTACTCTGACAGTAGTGCCGAACTGCGATGCAACATCCTCGGCCCGCTGCATCGATCGATTCGCCAGCGCAATGGATTTGACCCCCTCCTCCAGGAGGGCTCCGACGACGGCACGCGCTGCACCGCCAGCACCGAGTATGGCGACATTCGCCCCGTGTAGGGACAGATCCGGAACCGCCTGCTTCAGGTTCGCCAGGAAGCCATAGCCATCGGTATTCGTGCCCATCAGCCGCCCATCCTGGAGATAGAGCGTGTTCACCGCCTGGAGGCTGTTGCTGAACCTGTCTTCGACCGTGACGCTGCGAAACACGGTCTCCTTGTGCGGGATCGTGACATTGGCGCCGATGAGCCCTTGCTCGGCGAAGCGCGCCAGGAATTCGGGCAGGTCCTCCGGCGCGACGGCCCGCTTCTCGTAACGGGCATCGATGCCGTACTGCCGGAGCCAGTAATTGTGGATGAGCGGCGAGCGCGAATGGTGGATGGGCCATCCGATGACGCAGACTTGAGCAGGCTCGTTCATGTCAACAGGATGTGCTCTGACCGCAGAAATCCGAGGAGGGGAAGGAGAGGCAGCCCGAGAATGGTGAAGTAATCGCCCTCGATATGCTCGAACAATTGGGCCCCGAAGCCCTCCAGCTGATAGCCACCGGCGCTCTCCATGACCTTGTCATCGAGGGCGGCCAGATAGGCACCAAGAAAATCCGTGCTGAAGGCGCGCATTGTGAGTTGCGCTTCGGAATCCTGGCTCCAGACCACGGCGCCGCCTGTCGCGCAGGCCACCGCGCTGATCAGCGTATGCCGTTGCCCACGAAGGTCGAGGAGTTGCTCCCTCGCCTCTTCGCGCGAGGCTGGTTTATTGAAGATCCGTCCATCCAGGGAAAGAACCTGGTCGGCCCCGACAACCAGAGCCGATGGATTCGCCTCCGAAACCGAAAGGGCTTTCGCATGGGCGAGGATCATGGCGAGATCAGCCGGGTCGCTGTCACCCACGGCTTCCTTGACCGTGCCCTCGTCCACCGTATGGGGAGTGACGACCACCTTTAATCCGGCAGCCTCGAGCAGACGACGGCGGGCCGGACTGGCAGAGGCAAGGACGACCTGGCTGCGGCTGAGCGTCATGGACGGGCCCTCGCATGTTGGCGTTGAGAATACAGATTCATGACTGCGGCCGCGGTCTCCTCGATCGATCGGCGGGTCACGTCGATGATGGGCCAGTTATGGCGCGCGCAGAGCTTCCTCGTAAAGACGAGTTCCTCGGCGATGGCCTCCCGGTCGACATAGCGGGTATTGCCCGTGTCGTTCAGAGACAGGAGCCGGTTGCGCCGGATCTGCGCGATCCGCTCTGCCGTTGCCACCAGTGCGACGACCAGAGGCCGGCCCAGCTTGTCCATATCCGAGGGCAGCGGGGCGCCGGGAACGATGGGAACATTCGCAGCTTTGATCCCGCGATTGGCAAGATAGATGCTGGTCGGCGTCTTCGACGTCCGGCTGACCCCGAGCAGGATGACATCGGCTCCGGCCAGATCGTGGCTTTGCTGCCCGTCATCATGGGCCATGGTGTAGTTCAGCGCCTCGATCCGCTTGAAATACTCGGCATCGAGCGTGTGCTGGCCGCCGATGCGCGGATGGGATTCTGCATTGAGATAAGATGCGAGAGCCGCCACCACCGGATCAAGGATCGAGATGTAGGGCAGTTCGAGGCGCCGGCAATGGCTTTCGAGGGCTGTGCGCAGCTCAGCATCCACCAGAGTGAACAGCACGATGCCCGGCGTATCCTCGATGTCCTGCAGCACCCGGTTCAGCTGTTTTGCGGTGCGCACGAGAGCGTAGGTATGCTCGATCGGGCGAAATTCATCATAATGTGCAACCGCAGCCCGGGCCACGGTGTTTAAGGTTTCTCCGGTCGAATCCGAGATGAGATGCAGATGGAAATAGGTCTTCAATTGATTATCCACACCGGGCACTGGAGACCGCAGGACACTATGTGGATAACCCCGGCCGGCTGCTAGACATTGGCAATCTTGTCGTCCCTGTCCAGATTTTAATTAACAATCCGGACGCAGAGCAGCGCTCCTGGACTCGAATCGTGGATAATCTGCAAAAGCTTGGTCAGTCCGTGCACGACCTGTTAATAAAATATTAAGCATGCGGACGACCCATCGAACGCATCCGCACGGTTCCGGTCCTTTTTTGACCGTACCGGAAACAAGTGGAATGCGAGAAGGTGAACAGGGATAAATGCGGGAGCCTGTGGGCAACTCCAACCACGTCTTGAAGCACCGATTCCCACCGTCCACTATCAAGAACAATCCTATTAGAAGATTCTTTAAGATTTGGTAAAAGCCCTTCATGTCCATCTCTCCCGCGACGCCCCAGGCGCCCTCCTCGAAAGCGTTGCTCGCGGTTCTGAGCAGCACTCCTGCCCGTCGTCGCCCCATTTGGATGATGCGGCAAGCCGGCCGCTATCTTCCCGAATATCGGGCGTTGAGAGAGCAGGCCGGCTCCTTTCTCAATCTCTGCTATAATCCGCCCTTGGCCGCCGAGGTGACGCTGCAGCCTTTGCAGCGTTTCGATCTCGATGCAGCCATCCTGTTTGCGGATATTCTCCTCATACCTCAGGCTCTCGGCGTCGACTTGACCTTTGCCGAGGGTGAAGGCCCCGTTCTGTCGACGGTGACCGATGCTGCTGGTGTCGCGGCTTTGAAGTCAGACGGAGCAGCGAGCCGGCTGTCTCCGGTCTATGAGACTGTGGAGCGCGTGGCCGCCGCCAAGGCCGACCACGTGACCCTCATTGGCTTCTGTGGCGCACCGTGGACGGTCGCGAGCTACATGATCGAGGGCCGCGGGTCGAACCGGCAGAAGGCCAGGCTGGCCGCGATCCGCGGGGAAGACTGGTTTGCTCACCTCATGGACATCGTGACGGAGGCCTCGATCGACTATCTCGTTGCCCAGCTGAAGGCCGGTGCCGAAGCTGTGCAGATCTTCGACAGTTGGGCCGGAGACCTTCCCGCCCGGCAGTTTGAGCGATGGTCCATTCAGCCGATCCAGCGCATGGTTGACGGCATTCGCGCAGCCGTTCCCGATGCCAGGATCATCGGCTTTCCCAAGGGCGTTGGCAGTGCGGCACTCTCCTTCGCGAAGGCGACGAATGTCGATGCGGTCGGCGTCGATTCCGCCGTGGCCCTGGACACCATGAAGGATCTATCCCGCCATTGCGCCGTTCAGGGGAACATCGACCCCCTCACCCTCGTCGCCGGAGGAGCCGCCCTCGACGAAGCCGTGGATGATCTGGTGGGTGCCTTGCCGCAGGACCGGCACATCGTCAATCTCGGCCATGGCATCGTGCCGGAGACCCCGATCCAGCATGTGGCGCAATTCGTCGATCGGGTGCGGCGGGGCGACCGGAGCTGATCCGTGGCAGAATGGTATCCCTGGCTCAAGGCCTTCCACATCATCTTCATGGTCAGCTGGATGGCCGGCCTGCTCTACCTCCCCCGGCTCTTCGTCTATCACTGCGGCGCGGTTGCCGGCAGCGATCAGAGCGAGACCTTCAAGATCATGGAGCGGCGCCTCTACCGGGGCATCATGGGTCCGTCGTTCATCGGGACCTGGCTTTTCGGCCTCTCCCTCGCCTATACCCTCAGTCCCGGCATCTGGTCCGATGGTTGGTTTCACATGAAGCTGACGCTCGTCATCATCATGAGCGGCGTCCATGGTTTTCTGGGCGGGCAGGTCAAGACTTTCGCCGCCGACGGAAATCGTCGCTCCGCGCGTTTCTTCAGGATTATCAACGAGGTGCCCGCCGTGATCCTCGTTATCGTGGTCATCCTGGTGGTTGTTAAGCCATTTTAAGGGGCCGACGCGTGAAACCTATTTAAATTCAGTTTGCAATTTGCTACATTGCGCAAAACCGTAAGGCAAATCACTTGCCCATGAAGCGGTGACGGTACGTAATTTCGGTACCCACTCAGCGTCTCTCCTTCCATTCGCCGAGTTCTGTAAAAGGGCGCAAACAGCGCGTTTTTCACCTTTCCGCAGTTCCTCGGACGATCCCCACTCTCTCTTTTGTTACCGGTGCACCATGACCGACCTCTCTGGACTCAAAGAAACCAAGCTTCACGAATTGAAGATGAAGCCGCCGGCAGAATTATTGACGCTCGCCGAAGAGCTCGAGATCGAGAATGCCAGTGCCCTGCGCAAGCAGGAACTGATGTTCGCGATCCTCAAGAGCCTGGCGACGCGCGATGTGGAAATCATCGGCGAAGGCGTCGTCGAAGTTCTCCAGGACGGCTTTGGGTTTCTGAGATCCCCCGATGCCAACTACCTTCCCGGACCTGACGACATCTATGTCAGTCCCAGCCAGATCCGCCGGTTC